>NZ_CP049780.1:5303802-5600344 GCF_011193355.1 Streptomyces sp. JB150 | reverse complement strand
AGATCTTTTCTCGATCCGATTTCCTCGGTGCTTTCCAGGTTCCCGCTCTCGCGTTTCCCTTTCCGGCGGTTCCGACTTTATCAGAGATTCTGAGTCGGATTTCCCGCTCCCTGGGGAGACTGAGTCCGGCGCACGAGGCGGCCGGGTTCCCCCTGGGGCAGGGCCGTAAACGTACTGGAGCGGGGCGCCTCGATGCAAATCGAGGTGCCCCGCTCCGAGTTCACGCAGACGAGGGGGTCGTCCGCGTGGTCAGACCTCCACCACGACGGGCAGAATCATGGGCCTACGCCGATAGGTGTCGGAGACCCACTTGCCCAGCGTCCGGCGGATGAGCTGCTGGAGCTGGTGTGGCTCGACCACGCCGTCCTGGGCGGAGCGCTCCAAGACCTCGGTGATCTTCGGGAGGACCGCGTCGAAGGCGGAGTCGTCGATGCCGGAGCCGCGGGCCTGGACGTGCGGGCCGCCGGTGATCTTGCCGGTGGAGGAGTCCATGACGACGAAGAGCGAGATGATGCCCTCCTCGCCGAGGATCTTCCGGTCCTTCAGCGCCGGCTCGCCCACGTCGCCGACCGAGAGTCCGTCGACGTAGACGTATCCCGCCTGGACCTTGCCGGAGATCTTGGCCTTGCCCTCGACGAGGTCGACGGCGACGCCGTCCTCGGCGATGACGATCTGGTCGTGCGGGACGCCGGTCATGGCGCCCAGCTCGGCGTTGGCACGCAGGTGGCGCCATTCGCCGTGGACCGGCATCAGGTTCTTCGGGCGGCAGATGTTGTAGAAGTACAGCAGCTCACCCGCGGAGGCGTGGCCGGAGACGTGCACCTTGGCGTTGCCCTTGTGGATGACGTTGGCGCCCCAGCGGGTCAGGCCGTTGATCACGCGGTAGACCGCGTTCTCGTTGCCGGGGATGAGCGACGACGCCAGGATCACCGTGTCGCCGTCGACGATGCGGATCTGGTGGTCGCGGTTGGCCATGCGGGACAGGGCCGCCATCGGTTCGCCCTGGGAGCCGGTGCAGACCAGGACCACCTCGTGGTCCGGGAGGTCGTCGAGCGTTCTGACGTCCACGACCAGGCCCGGCGGGACGCGCAGGTAGCCGAGGTCGCGGGCGATGCCCATGTTGCGGACCATGGAGCGGCCGACGAAGGCGACCCGGCGGCCGTACTCGTGCGCCGCGTCCAGGATCTGCTGGATGCGGTGGACGTGGCTGGCGAAGCTCGCCACGATGATCCGCTTGCGGGCGCCGGCGAACACCTGGCGCAGCACTCCGGAGATGTCCCGCTCGTGCGGCGTGAAGCCGGGGACCTCGGCGTTCGTGGAGTCCGAGAGGAGGAGGTCGATGCCCTCTTCGCTCAGACGCGCGAACGCGTGGAGGTCGGTGAGGCGGTTGTCCAGCGGGAGCTGGTCCATTTTGAAGTCGCCGGTGTGGACGACCATGCCCGCGGGGGTGCGGATGGCGACCGCCAGGGCGTCCGGGATGGAGTGGTTGACCGCGATGAACTCGCAGTCGAAGGGGCCGAGGCGCTCGCGGTCGCCCTCGGTCACCTCCAGGGTGTAGGGGCGGATGCGGTGCTCCTGGAGCTTGGCCTCGATCAGGGCGAGGGTCAGCTTGGAGCCGATCAGCGGGATGTCCGGCTTCTCGCGCAGGAGGAACGGGACGCCGCCGATGTGGTCCTCGTGGCCATGGGTGAGGACGACGCCGTCGATGTCGTCGAGGCGGTCCCGGATGGACGAGAAGTCCGGCAGGATCAGGTCGATTCCGGGCTGCTCCTCCTCGGGGAAGAGCACTCCGCAGTCGACGATCAGCAGACGGCCGCCGTACTCGAAGACCGTCATGTTGCGGCCGATCTCGCCGAGACCGCCGAGCGGGGTGACGCGCAGGCCGCCCGCGGGCAGCGGCGGGGGCGGGCCGAGTTCAGGATGCGGATGACTCAAAAGACTCTCCTCACCACACGCGCCACGTACCGGTGGGGCACGTGGCGCGCGTGACGTTCGTGCAGAAGCAGTTGTCGTGGTGGATGCAGGCACCGGTGGCCTGCGCTATTCAGTTGTGGAGCTCGTTGCTGCGAAGCGGCGGCTTCGCGAAGTCCGATGTCAGAGCTGTACCCCGCCGGCTGCAAGATCGATCTTGAGCTGCTCGATCTCCTGCGGCGTCAGCTCGACCATGGGCGGGCGCAGCGGTCCGGCGGGCAGGCCCTGGAGGGCGAGCGCGGCCTTGGTGGTCATGACGCCCTGGGTGCGGAACATGCCGGTGTAGACCGGGAGCAGCTTCTGGTGGATCTCGGCGGCCTTCTGGACGTCGCCGGAGACGAACGCGTCGACCAGGGCGCGCAGGTCCGGGGTGACCAGGTGGCCGACGACGGAGACGAAGCCGACCGCGCCGACGGAGAGCAGCGGGAGATTCAGCATGTCGTCGCCGGAGTACCAGGCGAGGCCGGACCGGGCGATGGCCCAGCTGGCGCGGCCGAGGTCGCCCTTGGCGTCCTTGTTGGCGACGATCCGCGGGTGCTCGGCGAGGCGGACGATCGTCTCGGTGCTGATCGGGACGCCGCTGCGGCCGGGGATGTCGTAGAGCATGACCGGCAGTCCGGTGGCGTCGGCGATGGCCCTGAAGTGCCGGTACAGGCCCTCCTGCGGGGGCTTGTTGTAGTACGGCGTGACGACGAGCAGGCCGTGTGCGCCGGTCTGCTCGGCGGCGCGGGCCAGTTCGATGCTGTGGTGGGTGTCGTTGGTGCCGACGCCGGCCACCACGTGGGCGCGGTCGCCGACCGCCTCCAGGACCGCTCGTACGAGATCGGTTTTCTCCGCGTCGCTGGTGGTCGGGGACTCGCCGGTGGTGCCGTTGACGATCAGGCCGTCGTTGCCTGCGTCCACCAGGTGGGAGGCGAGTCGCTGTGCGCCGTCGAGGTCGAGTGCGCCGTCCGCCGTGAAGGGCGTGACCATGGCGGTGAGGACCCGCCCGAAGGGGGTCTGCGGAGTGGAGGTCGGTGCCATGGGTTACACGCTACTCGTTGCGCACGGCGCGGTCTGCCCGCGGGGGGGCGGGGTAAATCCTGACATATGCGGAGCCCGGCACTGCCTGCTCGGGGGTTCAAGCAGTGCCGGGTCCGTTCGATCAGGCTAGATGAACTTCGCCAAATGCCGCAATACGGACAATTCATGCGACTGACGGGCGGCGGGTGTCACGGCGCGACACGGCCGTTCGCGTTGAAGGCGGCGTAGGTGAGCGGCATGAGCCGGGCCCACTCCGCCTCCATCTTCTCGCCGACCATCTCGATCTCCCGCTGCGGGAAGGACGGCACCTTCGCCAGCTCGTGCTGGGTGCGCAGCCCGAGGAAGTGCATCAGCGAGCGGGCGTTGCAGGTGGCGTACATGGAGGAGAACAGGCCGACGGGCAGGACGGAGCGGGCGACCTCGCGGGCGACGCCGGCGGCGAGCATCTCGCGGTAGGTCCGGTAGGCCTGGCGGTAGGAGTCCTCCATCGCGTCGACGGCCAGCTTGTGCTGCTCGGGGGTGCCCTCGACGAACCGGTACTTGCCGGGCCGGCCCTCCTGGACCAGCTTGCGGGAGGCGTCGGGCACGTAGAAGACCGGCTGGAGCTCGCGGTAGCGGCCCGACTCCTCGTTGTACGACCAGCCCACGCGGTGCCGCATGAACTCGCGGAAGACGAAGATCGGGGCGCTGATGAAGAAGGTCATCGAGTTGTGCTCGAACGGGCTGCCGTGCCGGTCGCGCATCAGGTAGTTGATGAGGCCCTTCGAGCGCTCCGGGTCCTTGTTCAGCTCGTCCAGCGACTGCTCCCCGAGCGTGGACACCCGGGCCGCGAACAGGACGTCCGCGTCGGCCGCGCTGTGTTTCACCAGCTCCACAGTGACATCGCTGCGGAACTCGATCGTGAAGTCGTCTTCGGGGATCACGGTGTGGAGGGGCCTTTCCCGTCTCGTCTTGTGCCCCGCCACTCTACCCAGCGCGATGCCGCGCATCTTTCCGCGCCGGACGGGCACCTTCGAGGCGGTTCCTTCGTCTCTACGGATGACACGATCCGTTCTGTCCCGGAAGGGAGACACACCCGCGATGCCCGGTCGGCGCGAGCCCGTACCCTTCGCCTTTGTCGCCGAGGCCGACAGGTTCCGCAGCGATGTCACTCCCCCGCCCCGGGAGCGGGCGTCCGCCGGTGAGATCGCCGGGCGCTGGCTGCTGGGGCTGACGATCGTCGCCGCGCTGGTGGGATCCCTGGTGATCGGGACGCCGGCGCTGCAGACGGACCCGTCGACGACGCCGGCCCAGCAGTCCCAGGCGTCCGACGGACGCTGAGCCCGGACCGGCCCGGACGGCCCCCCTGGGGTGGTGAGGCGGCACACAGGTCGATAGCCTCACCGGGCACAGCCCACGCCTGGACCGAGTGAGGACCCGCCGTGCCCCTGCCCTTTCTGACGGCTGACCGTGCCTTCGACGCGGTGGACGACGTCGCGCTGCCGTTCGAGGACCGCGACCGCTGGCGGCGTCCCTACCGGCCTGGTCCCTGGCGGGTGGGCGTGGCCGCGATCTGGCTGCTGCTCGCCTCGTACGTGCTGTTCGCCGCCGTCGTCATCGCGCTCACCGGAACGCCGTCCGACGCCGGAGTGATCCTGGGCATCGCCCTGGCGATCATCGTCGTGTCGCTGCGGCTGCTGCGCATGGGCGTGTGGGTGAGCGCACGAGGGCTGCGGCAGGTGGGCTTCCTGCGCACCCGCACGGTGGCCTGGGAGCGCGTGTCGGCCGTGCGGACGGTGCAGCAGCCGGTGCGCTGGCTGGGGCTGCCCCGCGCGGTGCAGGGACAGGCGCTGAGCCTCGTACGCGCGGACCGGGCGGCCGGCCAGCCGGGGGCGCCGTTGCTGACCACGCACAACGCCGACTTCCTGGGCCGCGCCACGGCCTTCGACCGGGCGGCGGACTCGGTGGAGGCGTGGGCGGAGGAGTACGGGCGCGGCTGAGCCGCGGACGCACGCGAGAGGGCCGGTCCTTCGCGGACCGGCCCTCTCGCGTTCCCGGCCCGCCGGCCTCAGACCTCCACGGTCTTGCCGTCGTGCAGGGCGATGGCACGCTGCATCGCCTTGCGGGCCCGCGGCGTGTCACGGGCGTCGTGGTAGGCGATGGCGAGACGGAACCAGGTGCGCCAGTCGTCCGGGGCCGCCTCGGTCTCGGCCCGGCGCCGGGCGAACACCTCGTCGGCCGAGTCCCGGTCGATGCGGCCGCTGGGCAGCCGCTTCAGCTCGTCGACGGGCAGGCCGCCCTCGGCGTCGAGCTCCGCGGCGAGGGCGTTGGCCTTGCGGACGAACTGGGTGTTCTTCCACAGGAACCACAACCCGATGACCGGCAGGATCAGCACCGCGACGCCGAAGGTCACGGTGAGCAGCGTGCCGGACTGGATGAGCAGGACGCCGCGGCTGCCGACCAGGAGGAAGTAGAACACCAGGACGGCGGCCGTGACGGCGTAGGACAGCTTGGCTCGCATGGTGGCGGTCAGCCCAGGTCCAGGAAGTGTTCCAGGCCGAAGGTGAGGCCCGGGGCGGTCACCACGCGGCGGGCGCCCAGCAGGATGCCCGGCATGAAGCTGCTGTGGTGCAGCGAGTCGTGCCGGATGGTGAGGGTCTCGCCCTCGCCGCCCAGCAGCACCTCCTGGTGGGCCAGCAGGCCCCGCAGGCGGACCGCGTGGACGGGGACGCCGTCGACGTCCGCGCCGCGCGCGCCGTCCAGGGCGGTCGCCGTGGCGTCCGGGGCCGGGGCGGTGCCGGCGGCGCGGCGGGCCTCGGCGATGAGCTGGGCGGTGCGGGTGGCGGTGCCGCTGGGGGCGTCCACCTTGTTCGGGTGGTGCAGCTCGACGACCTCGACGGACTCGAAGTACGGCGCGGCGATCTGCGCGAACTTCATGGTGAGGACGGCGCCGATGGAGAAGTTCGGGGCGATCAGCACGCCCGTCTCCGGGGAGTCGGCGAGCCAGCCCTTGAGCTGCGCGAGACGGTCCTCGGTCCAGCCGGTCGTCCCGACGACGGCGTGGATGCCGTTGCGGACGCAGAACTCGAGGTTGGCCATCACCGAGTCGGGCGTGGTCAGCTCCACGGCGACCTGGGCGCCGGTCGCGGTCAGCGTCTCCAGCGTGTCGCCGCGGCCCAGGGCGGCCACCAGCTCCATGTCCTCGGCGGCCTCGACCGCCCGGACCGCCTCGGATCCGATCCGGCCCTTGGCACCGAGGACCGCCACGCGCAGCTTGCTCATCTTGTTGCTTCCTAACGGGAGGTGACTAGGCCACGGCGTCGTGCAGCCGCGCGGCCTGCTTGTCCTTCAGCGGGCCGATGACCGACAGCGAGGGCCGGCGGCCCAGGATGTCGCGGGCGACCTCGCGGACGTCGTCCGGGGTGACCGAGGCTATCCGGGCCAGCATGTCGTCGACCGACATCTGCTCGCCCCAGCACAGCTCGCTCTTGCCGATACGGTTCATCAGCGCGCCGGTGTCCTCCAGGCCGAGGACGGTGGAGCCGCGCAGCTGGCCGATGGCGCGGTCGATCTCCTCGTCGGACAGGCCGTGCTGGGCGACGTGGTCCAGCTCCTCGCGGCAGATCTTCAGCACGTCGTGCACCTGGGAGGGGCGGCAGCCCGCGTACACGCCGAACAGGCCGCAGTCGGCGAAGCCCGAGGTGTACGAGTACACGCTGTAGGCCAGGCCGCGCTTCTCGCGGACCTCTTGGAAGAGCCGGGAGGACATGCCGCCGCCGAGCGCGGTGTTCAGCACGCCGAGGGCCCAGCGGCGCTCGTCCGTGCGGGCCAGGCCGGGCATGCCGAGCACCACGTGCGCCTGCTCGGTCTTGCGGCCGAGCAGTTCGACCCGGCCGGCCGTGCGCACCGCGCGCCGGCCGGTGCGCGGGCCGACCGGCTGGGCGTCGGGGCTGCTGAGGGCGCCGGCCCGCTCGAAGGCGGCGCGGACCTGGCGTACGACCTTGTTGTGGTCGATGTTGCCGGCGCAGGCGACCACCAGGTGGGTGGGGTCGTAGTGCTTCTTGTAGAAGCGGCGGATGCGGTCGGCGGTGAGGGCGTTGACCGTGTCGACGGTGCCGAGGACCGGGCGGCCGAGGGAGTTGTCGCCGAACATGGTGTGCGCGAACAGGTCGTGCACACAGTCGCCCGGGTCGTCCTCGGTCATCGCGATCTCTTCGAGGATGGCGCCGCGCTCGACGTTGACGTCCTCCTCCAGGATCAGGGAGTCCGTCAGCATGTCGCAGACGACGTCGATGGCGAGCGGCAGGTCGGTGTCGAGCACGCGCGCGTAGTAGCACGTGTACTCCTTGGCCGTGAACGCGTTCATCTCGCCGCCGACGGCGTCTATGGCGGACGAGATGTCCAGGGCGGACCTGCGGTTCGTGCCCTTGAAGAGCAGGTGCTCCAGGTAGTGCGTGGCGCCGTTCAAGGACGGGGTCTCGTCGCGGGAGCCGACGTGCGCCCAGATGCCGAAGGTGGCGGAGCGGACCGAGGGCAGCGTCTCGGTGACGACGCGCAGACCACCGGGAAGAGTGGTCTTGCGGACGGTGCCGATGCCGTTCATGCCCTTGATCAGGGTTTGGGTACGGGCGACGGCCCGCGCCTCCGAAGAGGTGCGGGCCGTCGCCTTGGAGCTACGGGACGTCACTGGTCGGCGTCGTCCTTCTCGGCCTCGGAGCCTTCCTCGCCCTCGATCACGGGGACGAGGGAGAGCTTGCCGCGGGAGTCGATCTCGGCGATCTCGACCTGGACCTTCTGGCCCACGCCGAGGACGTCCTCGACGTTCTCCACGCGCTTGCCGCCGGCCAGCTTGCGGATCTGCGAGATGTGCAGCAGACCGTCCTTGCCGGGCAGCAGGGAGACGAACGCGCCGAAGGTGGTCGTCTTCACGACCGTGCCCAGGTAGCGCTCGCCGACCTCGGGCATCGTCGGGTTGGCGATGCCGTTGATCGTGGCGCGGGCGGCCTCGGCGGACGGGCCGTCGGCGGCACCGATGTAGATCGTGCCGTCGTCCTCGATGGTGATCTCGGCGCCGGTGTCCTCCTGGATCTGGTTGATCATCTTGCCCTTGGGGCCGATGACCTCACCGATCTTGTCGACCGGGATCTTCACGGTGATGATCCGCGGCGCGTTCGGGGACATCTCGTCGGGCCGGTCGATGGCCTCCATCATCACGTCGAGGATGTGGAGACGGGCGTCGCGGGCCTGCTTGAGGGCGGCGGCCAGGACGGAGGCCGGGATGCCGTCCAGCTTGGTGTCGAGCTGGAGGGCGGTCACGAAGTCCTTGGTGCCGGCGACCTTGAAGTCCATGTCACCGAAGGCGTCCTCCGCACCGAGGATGTCGGTGAGGGTGACGTAGTGCGTCTCGCCGTCGATCTCCTGGGAGATCAGGCCCATGGCGATACCGGCGACCGGGGCCTTCAGCGGCACACCGGCGTTCAGCAGCGACATGGTGGAGGCGCAGACCGAACCCATGGACGTCGAGCCGTTGGAGCTGAGCGCCTCGGAGACCTGGCGGATCGCGTAGGGGAACTCCTCGCGCGTCGGCAGGACCGGGATGAGGGCGCGCTCGGCGAGTGCGCCGTGGCCGATCTCGCGGCGCTTCGGGGAGCCGACGCGGCCGGTCTCGCCGGTGGAGTACGGCGGGAAGTTGTAGTTGTGCATGTAGCGCTTGCGGGTCACCGGGGAGAGGGTGTCCAGCTGCTGCTCCATGCGGAGCATGTTCAGGGTGGTGACGCCCAGGATCTGGGTCTCGCCACGCTCGAACACGGCCGAGCCGTGGACCCGCGGGATGGCCTCGACCTCGGCGGCCAGGGTGCGGATGTCCGTCAGGCCGCGGCCGTCGATCCGCTTCTTCTCCTTGATCACGCGCTCGCGGACCAGCTGCTTGGTGAGCGAGCGGTACGCGGCGGAGATCTCCTTCTCGCGGCCCTCGAACTCCGGCAGGAGCTTCTCGGCGGCGAGCGCCTTGACGCGGTCCAGCTCGGACTCGCGCTCCTGCTTGCCGGCGATGGTCAGCGCCTGGGCCAGCTCGGGCTTGACGGCGGCGCTCAGCGCCTCGAAGACGTCGTCCTGGTAGTCCAGGAAGATCGGGAACTCGGCGACCGGCTTGGCGGCCTTGGACGCGAGGTCCGACTGCGCCTTGCAGAGCACCTTGATGAAGGGCTTCGCGGCCTCCAGACCGGCGGCGACGACCTCCTCGGTCGGCGCCTCGGCGCCGCCCTCGACCAGCTTGATGGTCTTCTCGGTGGCCTCGGCCTCGACCATCATGATCGCGACGTCGCCGTCCTCCAGGACGCGGCCCGCGACGACCATGTCGAAGACGGCGTCCTCGAGCTCGGTGTGCGTCGGGAAGGCCACCCACTGGCCGCGGATCAGCGCGACGCGGACGCCGCCGATCGGGCCGGAGAAGGGCAGACCGGCCAGCTGCGTGGACGCGGACGCGGCGTTGATCGCCACGACGTCGTACAGGTGGTCGGGGTTGAGCGCCATGATCGTGGCGACGACCTGGATCTCGTTGCGCAGGCCCTTCTTGAAGGACGGGCGCAGCGGGCGGTCGATGAGGCGGCAGGTGAGGATCGCGTCCTCGCTCGGCCGGCCCTCACGGCGGAAGAAGCTGCCGGGGATCTTGCCGGCGGCGTACATCCGCTCCTCGACGTCCACCGTCAGCGGGAAGAAGTCGAGCTGGTCCTTGGGCTGCTTGGAGGCCGTGGTGGCCGACAGCACCATGGTGTCGTCGTCCAGGTAGGCGACGGCGGAACCGGCGGCCTGCTTGGCCAGGCGGCCCGTCTCGAAGCGGATGGTGCGGGTGCCGAAGGAGCCGTTGTCGATGACGGCCTCGGCGTAGTGGGTCTCGTTCTCCACTAGTGTTTTCTCCTCGTCTTCGTCCCTGGGCTGCCCGTGTGGCAGGGGGACGGTTGCGGAGATGCGCGCCGTTCGTGCGGGCCGGTCTTCGATCGAAGCACCCGGGGTTCGTTTCCCCGGGGGCCACTACCGAGGACCGGCGGCGGCTAGGTGCGCGTCTCCTCGTTCTTTGTGTCGCACGTCGTTGTGTGCCCTACGACGTGCATTACATGCGTTGTGCTACCACACTACAAAGCGTCGGTGACAGTCCGCATGTACAGCAAAGGGAGCGGCCCCCTCGCGTGGGAACCGCTCCCTTCACGGCGTCTTACTTGGCGCCCGCCGCGCCACGGCGGATGCCGAGGCGGTCGACCAGCGTACGGAAGCGCTGGATGTCCTTCTTGGCGAGGTACTGCAGCAGGCGGCGGCGCTGACCGACGAGGATCAGCAGGCCGCGGCGGGAGTGGTGGTCGTGCTTGTGGGTCTTCAGGTGCTCGGTCAGGTCGGAGATCCGACGGGACAGCAGAGCGACCTGGACCTCGGGGGAGCCGGTGTCACCCTCCTTGGTACCGAACTCGGCAATGATCTGCTTCTTCGTGGCGGCGTCGAGCGACACGCGTACTCCTCAGGTCTGTGAAGTGGCCACCGAGTGCCCCCGGTCTTCTTCGCGGGGGAGCTTCCGTTACTCGGGAGGCGGGGATCCGCTGGGCGCGGCCTCCAGAGGGGTGCTCCGGGGGCGCGTACACAAACGGCCGTCACTCAGGGTACCAGCCGGCGGACGGCGCTCGTCGCGCGGTAACGGAACCGGCCCTGCGGTCCGGGTGCGGCCACTAGGGTGAGCCGTTGTACATGGTCAAGCACGCGGGGAAGGGGCCGGTGCGGCATGGCGGAGACGGAAGCGGAGATCAAGGCGCGCAAGGAGCGGGAGCGGGACGAGCTGTACGCCCTCGACATCTCCGGGGTCGAGTGGCACTGCGCGCCGGGCACCGAGGATCACGAGGAGCGGGTGGAGATCGCCTACCTGCCCGGCGGTGCGGTGGCCATGCGGTCGTCGCTCGACCACGGCACCGTGCTGCGGTACACGGAGGCGGAGTGGCGGGCGTTCGTGCTGGGGGCGCGGGACGGGGAGTTCGATCTGGAGCCGGGGGGCGGGGAGAAGTGAGCGGTACGCGCGCGTGGAGGCCGTTCTCGTCTCCACGCGCGCGTAGTCGTTGTCACGGCTTCTTCGCCGCGGCGCTCTCGATGCCGAAGGCGAGCCAGACCCAGGCCTTGCTGTCGGCGTCGGCCGGCCCCTGGGCCTCCTTGGCGCCGAAGAACAGGCGGCCGTTCTGGACGACGGTGTCGGCGAACTCCGTCGTGGAGAAGAGCTCGCCTTCCTGCGGCAGGCTGAAATAGAAGTACGGGGTCTCGGCCCCCGTCCTCGGGTTCAGGCTGACCAGTGCCATGGGGGAGATGCGGTCGCTGCTCTCGCGCAGCGCGAGGAGCCGGTCGCCGCTCATCCGCAGGGGGCGGAGGAGGGTGTTGGGACCGGATTCGAACTTCTTGACGGAGTGGCCCGTCTTCAGGTCGAACCCGATGATCCAGTTGGCATTGTGGATCAGATCGCCCTGCTCCTTGCTGGTCAGGAAGACCTGTCCGGCGCCCACGGCGAGGGACGGGCACTCTTCCGTGGCGAGGTAGGTGATCTCGTCGGTGCATTCGGCGACGTACGCGCCACCTTGTAGCGGGATGGTGGTGCGGTACTTGCCGCGCGCGTCGAGCGAGATGATCTCGGTGATGCCGACGTCACCGGCCGAGGTGGCGAGGACGGTGGGCGTCGTGGAGATGATCCGGACGTCCTTGACGCCGACGGCGGGGGTGTAGGTCCACCGGCTGCGTCCGGTCCGCGGGTCCAGAGCGCGGATCTCGAAGGTGCTGCGGCTCTGCGGATCGTCCGCGTCGTAGCAGCGGAATCGGACCGCCAGAGCCCGGCCGCCGCCCGCTCCCTGGGAGATGCAGTCCTCGCGCGACGTCACCCGCCAGCGCAGCTTGCCGCGGTCCATGTCGTAGGCGTCCGTGCCGTCGCCCCAGGTCACCGTGACAGTCGCGTGCGTCAGCGTCACACCCGGGTCCCACTGGCTGCCCGCGTCGGGCTTGTCGACATAGCCGGAGACCGGGAACTCGGCCTGCCACACCAGCTTGCCGTCGTCGAGGTCGACGAAGGCGACGTGGTTGCAGAGGGACTCCTTGTCCGCGCTGTCCCGGAAGAGGACGGCGGTGCGGTTCTCCACGGTGACGTGGCGGGTCTTGCCGCAGATGGGTCCGCCCAGCCGGAGTTTCCAGGCCTCCTCGCCCAGCCCGGCGTCCGTGCCGATCGCGACGCCGACGAGGGTCCGGTTGATGCCCTTGGCGAGGATCTTGTCCGTGGCCCACAGGCCCGGCATCTCATGGGCCTCGCCGGGAGGCAGGTCGTCGGTGGAGAGTCGTACGGCCATGACGCCCTGGGTGCTCGCCGGGCGACGCTCGACGGTCTCCCGGACGTCGAGCCGATGCTGGGCCGGGGCGGCCGTCGGCTTGGCGTCGTCGGACGCCGTGCCGGGCCACCACAGCCAGGCGCCGACGGCCAGGGCCGGTGCCACGACGGCGGCCACGGCGCAGAGCAGCACCGTCCGGCGGCGCTTCCGGCGCCGCTGGTCCGCCGCCACGGACGACTGGGTGTACAGGGAGGGGGGCGGGCCGAAGCTCACGTCGGATGCCTTCCCCGGCCTCAGTTGCCGGCCATCGACCGCGCCGACGCGTACACGTCGAACACGGCGAGCGCCAGCGGGATGAGGGTCAGCAGCACGAAGGTCTCGAAGATCTCCATGAAGCGGCCCCAGAAGGGGGTGACGCCGCTGCGCGGGGCGATCAGGCCGATCGCGGTCAGCAGGGCGGCGGTCGCGGCGATGGCGGCGGCGAGCCAGACCGAGCGGATGTCGAGGCCGGTGGTGTCGCCCTGGAGCGCGTCGCGCAGGTAGGAGTCCGGCGGGTTCAGGGCGAGGCCGAGGCCGAGGAAGACGAGCGCGGCGAGACCGGCGGCGAGCGTGGCACCGACCTGCGCGGTGTACCGGAACAGGTGGGCGCGCATCAGCATGGCGACGCCCGTGGCCAGGGCGAGGAGCTGCGCCCAGAGGTTGCTGGAGAAGCCGAGGACGATGGACGCGCCGACCGTGACGAGGGCGCAGCCGCCGACGAGGCCGACGAGCAGTTCGTGGCCGCGGCGGACCTGGGCGGCGATGCGCTGCGGGTCGACGGGCTCCTGCGGGGCGGTCTCGTCGTCGGTGTAGCCACGGCCGGGGTTGGGCGGTTCGAAGCCGATGGGCAGCCGTGCGAAGCGCATGGACAGGCCGGGCAGGAAGGCGAGGGCGCAGACCGCGAGCGGGGCGCAGACGGCGGCCGTCTCGATGGGCTGCAGATCCGTCAGGATGGCGACGAACGTGGTCAGCAGTCCGATGGTGGAGGCGAACACGAAGGCCACGAACGGGCCGTCGCCGCTGGGCGAGACGAGGGTGAGGACCACGGAGGCGACGAGGACGGCCGCGCAGGCGAGCAGAAACTGCAGCCGTCCGATGCCCTGGCCCTCCGACAGCGGGAGCAGTCCGGATCCGGCGACGGCGATGTTCGGCAGGGCGCCGAGGCCGAGGGCGACGGCCGAGCCGCGGTCGTCGTAGACCCGCGCGCGGACGCACGCCATGGTGACGAGCAGGACGCCGGTGACGGCGGCGAGGATGCCCTGGAGGCTGTGCATGTCGTGGCGCAGCTGCGAGTTCCAGACCACGAAGGCGAGGAGCGCGGGCAGGACGCCGCCGGCGACCAGGCCGGCCGCACGGGTGAGGGTGCCGTTCCACAGGGTGCGGTCCTGGGTGACGGCGGAGGCCACCGCCTCGGAGACGTCGTCGAAGACCGCGGGCGGCAGCGACTCGGCGAACGGACGCAGCGTCAGCAGCTCGCCGTCGAGGATGCGCTGGGCCGCGAAGGAGCGGGAGCCGTCGAGGACGGTGCCGTCCCGGCGGACCAGGTGGTAGCCGACCGGGGCGCCCTCGGCGGAGGTCTGGCGGGACAGCCGCAGAATCTCCGGGTAGAGGTCGGCGACTGACACGTCGTCGGGCAGGGCCACGTCGATGCGGCTGTCGGGCGCCACGATCGTGACGCGGCAGAATCCGAAGCCCGTGCCCGCCCCGGATCCGAAGCCCGGGCCCGCCCCGGAAGGGGCTCCGGTGCCCGCTCCGCCGGTCGCGCCGGCCGGCGCGGAAGCCGTCATGCTCACCTGCTGTTCCCCCTCGTCGGTGGTGCCGGAGGCCGCGGCGCCGAGCGCGCGACCGCCTTCAACGATCTTGTGTACGACCGCCTGTGACGATCCTGTGTACGTTGTGCCGCGCCGCCCGGGCCGCCGGTCACGCACCGCGTTGCCCCGGAGCAGCCGGTCCCCGCGCGGGAGGCACTCGCAGTGAACAGTGCGGATTGCCCGGTTCTGCGGGGCCCGATTCGCAACTGTTCACACGTCTCACGGGCACCCTACCGCCCACCGTTGTCCGTGGTTGTCAGTAGGATCGCGCTTCGAACGATCGACGTCCGCCGGACACGGGGCGGCGGGCGGAACGGTCGGTCCGGCAAGGGAATTGGTGCGAAGTGAGCCACATCGTCGTCAAGCGCCCGCCGCGGGCACTGCCGAGGGAAGTGCCCACGAGCGAGGTGGTGCTGCAGCCGCCGCCGGAGCTTCCGCGGGGGCAGCAGGAAGGCGCCCTGATGCAGCTCCTGCCCATGCTCGGCATGGGCGGTTCCGTGGTGTTCTTCTTCAATCCCCAGGCCCAGCCCTTCATGAAGATCATGGGCATGGTGATGATCGCCTCGACGATCGCCATGGGCATCGCGATGCTGATCCGCTACCGGCGGGGCACCCAGGGGCAGATCGCCGACATCCGCCGGGACTACCTGCGGTATCTGTCGCAGGTCCGGCGCGGGGCGCAGAACACGGCCAAGGCCCAGCGCGACGCCCAGTACTACCTGCATCCTTCACCGGAGCAACTGTGGGCGCTGGTCGCCGAGGGCAGCCGGGTGTGGGAGCGGCGCGCCGGTGACGAGGACTTCGGGCAGGTGCGCGTGGGTCTCGGCCCGCAGGCCCTGGCGACGCCGCTGATCGCGCCGGAGAGCGCGCCGGTGGACCAGCTGGAGCCGCTGACGGCGGGCGCCATGCAGCGTTTCCTGGCCACGCACAGCACCCTCGAGGACCTGCCGATGGCGGTCTCGCTGCGCGCCTTCTACCACGTGTCGATCAGCGGCGATCCGGCGACCGTGCGCGGCTCCGCACGCGCGGTGGCCGCGTCCCTCGCCTCGCTGCACTCCCCCGAGGACCTGGTCATCGCCGTCGCCACCGGGCGGGAGTCCGCGCCCGAGTGGGAGTGGGCGAAGTGGCTGCCGCACGTACAGGCGAAGGGCGAGGCGGACGGCGCCGGCAGCCGGCGGCTGATCACCACCGACCCGGTCGAGCTGGAGGATCTGCTGGGCGCCCGGCTCCAGGGCCGCCCGCGCTTCCACCCGAGCGCGCCGCCGGTGCCCGAGCAGCCGCACGTGGTGGTCGTCCTCGACGGTGTCTCGCTGCCGCCGACCTCCCTGCTGGCCAGCCCGGAGGGCCTTCAGGGCGTCACGGTCCTGGAGATCGTCCCGGGTGAGCTGACCGCCGGCCGCGGGGACCTGTCGATCGTCGTGCACCCGCGCGAACTGCGCCTGGAGTCGGCGCACGGCATGGTCTACGAGGGCACGCCCGACGTCCTGGCGTACGAGGGCGCGGAGGCCCTGGCCCGCCAGCTGGCGCCCCTGCGGGTGGCGTCCGGCGGTGACGACGACGAACCGCTGCTGGCCAACCTGGAGTTCACCGATCTGCTGAACCTGGGCGACGCGGCCACCGTCGACCCGCGGCGCACCTGGCGGCCGCGTTCGCAGTCCGAGCGGCTGCGCGTGCCGATCGGTGTCGGCGAGGACGGCCGGCCCGTGATGCTGGACCTCAAGGAGGCGGCGCAGGAGGGCATGGGCCCGCACGGTCTGTGCGTCGGCGCGACCGGTTCCGGCAAGTCGGAGCTGCTGCGCACCCTGGTCCTCGGTCTCGCCGTGACCCACTCCTCCGAGACGCTGAACTTCGTCCTCGCGGACTTCAAGGGCGGTGCGACCTTCGCGGGCATGGCCCAGCTGCCGCACGTCGCCGCGGTGATCACCAACCTGGCGGACGACCTCACCCTGGTCGACCGCATGGGCGACTCGATCCGCGGTGAGCTGAACCGCCGCCAGGAGATGCTCCGGGACGCGGGCAACTACGCCAACATCCACGCGTACGAGAAGGCCCGCCAGGCCGGTGCCGCGCTACAGCCGATCCCCTCGCTGGTGCTCGTCATCGACGAGTTCAGCGAGCTGCTGACCGCGAAGCCGGACTTCATCGAGATGTTCGTGCAGATCGGCCGAATCGGCCGCTCGCTCGGCGTGCATCTGCTCCTCGCCTCGCAGCGCCTGGAGGAGGGCCGGCTGCGCGGCCTGGAGACCTACCTGTCGTACCGGATCGGTCTGCGCACCTTCTCGGCGGCCGAGTCGCGCGCCGCGATCGGCGTCCCGGACGCCTACGAGCTGCCGAACGTGCCGGGTTCCGGCTTCCTGAAGTACGGCACGGACGAGATGGTCCGCTTCAAGGCGGCGTACGTCTCCGGGGTGTACCGCTCCAGCGCCCAGCAGGCGGCGTCGGTCGGCGGCCCGCTGCCGGTCGACCGCAGGCCCGTGCTGTTCACGGCGTCGCAGGTGCCGGTGCAGTACGTGGCGGTGCCGCAGCAACGTCAGGAGGAGGACCCGGACCGGCCCGACGACGCGCTCGCCGACACCGTGCTCGACGTCATCGTGCGGCGCTTGGAGGCGCAGGGCCCGGCCGCCCACCAGGTGTGGCTGCCGCCGCTGGACAGCCCGCCGTCGCTCGATTCCCTGCTGCCCGGCCTCGCCGCCGTGCCCGGCCGCGGCCTCACCCAGCCCGGTTACGAGGGCGCGGGCCGGCTCGTCATCCCCGTCGGCATCGTCGACAAGCCGTACGAGCAGCGCCGCGACCCGCTGTGGACCGACTTCGGCGGTGCGGCCGGCCATATGCAGATCCTCGGCGGCCCGCAGTCCGGCAAGTCGACCCTGGTGCGCTCGGTCATCGCGGCGTTCGCGCTCACCCACACCCCGCACGAAGTGCAGTTCTACGCGCTGGACTTCGGTGGTGGCGGCCTGTCGTCGGTGGCCGGCCTGCCGCATGTCGGCGGGGTCGCCTCCCGGCTGGACCCGGAGAAGGTCCGCCGGACGGTCGCCGAGGTGTACGGCATCATGACGCGCCGCGAGGAGTACTTCCGCACGGCGGGCATCTCCTCCATCGCGGAGTTCCGCGCCCGCCGCGCGCGCGGCGACATCTCCACGGCCGACCAGCCGTGGGGCGATGTCTTCCTGGTCATCGACGGCTGGGGCAACTTCCGCCAGGACTACGACGGTCTGGAGCCGGCCGTCCTGGACATCGCGGCCCGCGGCCTCGGTTACGGCATGCACGTGATCCTCACCGCGTCGCGCTCCATGGAGGTCCGCTCCAACCTCAAGGACCACCTGATGAACCGCCTGGAGCTGCGGCTCGGCGACCCGATGGACTCCGAGTTCGACCGCAAGGTCGCGGCGAACGTGCCGACCGGTGTCCCGGGCCGCGGCCAGACCCCGCAGCGGCAGCACTTCATGGCGGCGGTCCCGCGCATCGACGGACTGTCCTCCGACACGGACCTGGCCGAGG
Organism: Streptomyces sp. JB150; assembly: GCF_011193355.1. Classification (GTDB taxonomy): domain Bacteria; phylum Actinomycetota; class Actinomycetes; order Streptomycetales; family Streptomycetaceae; genus Streptomyces. The sequence goes on along the minus strand of NZ_CP049780.1, from coordinate 5,582,688 downwards.
CGACGCAGGCGCTCGCTGCGGAGGTCTCCCGGCACTGGCAGCAGCCCGGCGCCCCCGAAGTCCGGCTCCTGCCGCGGGAGTTCCCGGCGCACCAGCTGCCGCCCGGCAACCGTTTCCCGAACCGGGGCATCGCCTTCGCCCTGGACGAGGACAACCTGGAGCCGGTGTTCGTGGACTTCGAGCAGGACCCGTTCTTCCTCGTCTTCGGCGAGAGCGAGTCCGGCAAGTCCAACCTGCTGAAGCTGCTCATCCAGCGCCTCACCGAGCGCTACGACGGCAACGAGGCCAAGCTGTTCGTCGTCGACAACCGGCGCTCCCTGCTCGGCGTGACGCCGGACTCGCATCTGGCCGAGTACGTCCCCATGTCCAACCAGATGCAGCACCACATGGACGCGCTCGCCGACCTGATGCAGCGCCGCACGCCGACCGCGGACGTGACCCCGCAGCAGCTGCGCGACCGCAGCTGGTGGAACGGGCCCACGGTGTTCATCATCGTCGACGACTACGACCTGGTCTCCACGTCCAGCGGCAACCCGCTGTCGGGCCTGACGGAACTGCTGCCGTTCGCCCGGGACGTCGGCGTCCGCTTCATCATCGCCCGCTCCACCGCGGGCGCGGGCCGCGCCGGCTACGAGCCCTTCATGCAGCGCATGAAGGAACTGGGCGCCCAGGGCGTGGTCCTCGCCGGCGACCCGAACGAGGGCGACCTGCTGGGCGGCGTCCGCCCGCGGCCGATGCCCGCGGGGCGCGGTGTGTTTGTGTCACGCAAGCGGGGGAAGCCGCTGGTCCAGGTGGGGTTGGTGCCGGACGTCCATCAGTGACGGGCACGGTGTGGCGGGCTTCGGGGCCGCTTCCGCTTCGGCGGGGCGGTCCCGGTGTCGTATCCGCGTTGTGCGGAGGGCTGGCGGCCTCAGCCGGTGTTCTGCGGGATGCTGGGGGCATCGCGACCTGTCCCGCCGGACCGTGGCGCACGTCGCTGTCTGAGCGGCCGCACGGAGCTTACGACAGCGGGGTGGGCGCCTCCCGCGCGCGCCCACCCCGCTGATCCGTTCTCCGGCCGTGTCCTACACGAAGTAGCTGGCGGCCTTCTTGTCGCCTTCCATGTACGTACCACCGGACTGGGCGACGACGTGGCCGATGGCCATCAGGGCCTGGTGGATGTCGTTGGCTTCCTTGTCCCAGCGACGCAGCTTCTCGTTGAACTGGTCCTGAGCCACGCCCTGCCAGTACTGCTTGCTGTTCTCGACCAGCTGGCGGAGCTCCTGAAGGTCCTGCTCGAGCGTCTTCGCCTCGTTGCCGATGGTCGTCGCCGTGATGTCCAGCGCGTCATAAGAGACGGAAAGTCCGTCGCCGTTACGGCCCATGCCTGCCTGCCTTGTCTCGCTCGTGTGCGGTGAGTGGTGTGCGGTGAGGCGCTCTGCTCAAGGCGCCTGAAAGGTGACTCGGTTCAGGACATCGAGCTGAAGGGAGACACCGTGGGAGCACCGTCCTGAACGTTGATCCGGTTGACCGCGGCGCGGACCTCGTCTTCCTTCGTGTCCTTGATGTTGCGCGCCGTGGTCATGTTCTCCATGACCTCGCCGAGGATGCCGCCGATCGCCTGCAGCGACGTGTTGATCTCGTACTGCTTCTTGTCGAACTCGGCACGGCCGATACCGTCCCACTGGCCGCCCTCGAGGCTGTCGATGACGCCCTGAAGGTTGTGCACCCGCTTGCGGATGTTCTCGTACTTCTCGTACATCTGCTTCTGCAGCTTGATTACTGCTGCATCTTCGAGTTTCTGGTCGGCCATGACCAGCCATCCTTTCGTCTGTCTGTCTTCCGGTCGATTGGTTCAGATGGCGGGGCCGCACCCGGTGGTGCGGGCCCGCGTGGTCATTCGGCAAAGGACCGCTGGTCACATCACCTGGCGCGCCGGGCCCGCAGGACGGCGGCGCCGGCGCCACCGATGACGAGCACCGCGGCGGCGGCTCCCAGCACGATCCACAGGGTGTTGTCGTCACCGGCGTCGGCTGCGGCCGCTTCCGCGTCCGATCCTGCCGCCGACGTGCCGCCGGTTGAACCCTTTCCGGGGGCCTGTGACGCGCCTGATGCAGAAGTGGAGGGATCGGACGAGGAGTTGCCCGCCTTGTCGGCATTGCCGCTGTCACTGCCGTCGCTCGCGTCCCGCGCGCCCGCCTTGGCCAGCACATCGCCCCCGTTGATCTTCGCCAGCGGATCGACGTCCGGGGGGCCGGGGTCGTAGCTGGGGTTCTCCAGGACGACCCGGGGACGGATGAATCCGTAGCCCGCGTACTTGCTCGGCTTGTCCTTCGGCCAGGAACGGCTGGCGGTGTCGAGCAGGGCTCGAGTGACCTGGTTGACGGTCCAGTCCGGGTGGGCGGACCAGATGAGGGCGGCGGAGGCGGAGACCAGGGCGGTGGCCTGACTGGTGCCCTTACCTTCACAGTACTCGCGGAAGTTCTCGTCGCACCATGCCGGAATGTCCTCACCGGGCGCCGCGAGGTCGGCGAAGCCCGATGAAGACTTCTCCGAGAACTTGGACACGGTGTAGGTCGAGTCGACCGCAGCGACACCGAGCACGTAGGGGTAAGTGGCAGGGGCGTCAGGGAAGCCGTCGTTGCCCACGGCAGCGACGAGCAACTTGCCCTTGGAGGCCGCGTACTTGACGGCAGCCTCCGCTTCTGCGCTGGTCATGCCGCCGAAGGACATGTTGATGATTTTGGCGTCGGTGTCGGCGGCCGCTCTCAGTGCTTCCTCGGCGTTCGGGGCCTTCTCGTATTCCTCCGGCCGCGACTCCAGCCCTGCCAAAGCCACGCGGTACGGAACGACCTTCGCACCGGGAGCCAGTCCCTTGATTCCCCCGCCTGCACCCGTGCCGACGATCAGCTCGGCCATGGACGTCCCGTGACCCGAGTAGTCCTCGGTGACCCGGTAAGCGACATCTTCAGGGACGTCGTCGACCAGCACCTGCCCCTTCAGCGACGAAGTGTTCGCGTTCACTCCCGTGTCGATGACCGCCACTTTGACGCCTTCGCCCGTGCTGACCTTCCACATCTGCTCGGTCTGCATCGGGTCCAGGTACCACTGCTTGGACTGGGCGTCAGCCGCCGATGCGTCGGGGCCGAGCCCCACACTCACGGCAGTCAGGGCGCCGACGACAGCGCCCACCACACGCACTCGCCCGGCGCGCCTTGTCTTGAGGAGCGTCCCTGACTTCATGGCGTTGTTAGTCCTCGCTAGCGATCAGTTGACGACCGGCGGCACGTTGCGCCGGGGGTGTTCGGGCAGGTGGGTCTCGGGGTCTTCGACCACGTAGTCAGGACGCGAAGATGCCTGTGTCTCCCTCTCGCCGTCAGGATTGCCCCTGTCGTCGGACCGGCGGACCAGACCCGCGCCTCCACGGGTCATACCGTTCCGCTCCGACTTGGTGGCGGAGTTACGCCCGGTCGGCCGACCGGTGACGGGCTGCGCCGAGCCCCCGACTCCACCACGGGAGGCACCGGACGCACCCGTGCCGGGCCGTGCCCCTGCCGGCGGAGCTCCGATGACGCCGCGCTGTCCCGTGCCGGCGGACGGCTGCGCGTTGGTCACCGGTCCGGTACCGATCACCGTTCCACGCGGGATCTTCGCCCCGCCCTTCGCACCGGCGCCGGGAGGGCTCGCAGGCCGCCCTCCGACCACGCCGTTCGCGCGGCCCGCGCCCGTCGCCGGTCCCACATTCGGCCGCGCTCCGGCCGTGCCGCCCGGGCGCGGGGTGCCTCCGGTCACACCCGACTGCCCCATCGGGAAAGGCCTCGCGGTGGAACCGCCACCTCTGCCCGTCGCCTGACCGGTCGCCGTGGGACGTCCCGTCTGATGGGTGGCGCCAGGCCCCGTGGGGCGCCCGGTGACGGAGTTGGTCAAGCCCTGCTGTGGACGCCCCTGCGCGGACACAGGGGTGCGCAAGCCACCAGCTCCACCAGTGGCTTTGCCAGAACCCTTGCCCGGGACCAAGGGCACGTAGCTGTCGAAGTGACCGGGCTGGCCACCAGCCGTGGGAGGCGTTCCGGTGACCGGCGGCGTGGACCCCGGAGCCGGTGTGGTCGTCGCGGCGGGCAGAGTGCCGACACTGTCGATCGTGGTACCGACCGCATCGTCGGGAAGCTCGATTGTCCCCTGAGCCGGTGTGACGCGCGCCGGCGCATCATTCACGGCCTGCGCTCCGGCTTGCCCCGTGGCTTCAGCCGGCGGCGCGTAGTGACCCGCACCTGCCGTCCGCGCGGCACTCGCCGTGCCTGAATCGCCAGCAGCCGAGCCCGACATCAGCGGAGCCGGAGGCACACCGACATTGGGCATCGGCGGGAACGTGGGCGGCTTCTCCTGGAGCACCGAGAGCTGCTGACTGGAGACCGCGTAGTACGAGGCCAACCGGTTCATCTGGTTGATCGCCTCTTGGCGGTCCTTCTCCACCTTGACGGCGGCGTCGTACTCGTCCTTCTTCTCGGTCTTCTCGCCCTCGCTGAAGTTTTCGGGGCGCTTCAGATTCCTGGGGTCACGCGCCGGCATGGCGCTGCGCACCGACGCTAGACCCACCGCGGCGGCGAGGACCTGGTCGCCCGCCTTGCCGGCGTACTCGCTCAGCTCGTCCGTGCTCTTGACGAGAGCGCGACCGTACTCGCGGAACTCATTGCCGGCCTGGCCCTTCCACTGCACGCGATCGATACGTCCCCGGAGCTCGTCCGCTGCCGCTTTGATGGCCTTGCGCGCGTCGCTGAGTGCCTTGCCGGACGACTCCAGGTCCTCGGGGTTCGTCTGATCGACGAGATCGACCATCTCGTTGAGGTCGAGGTTCTTCGCTCCGAAGTCCGTGCTGGCGAACACGGCCTTTCCAGGCGCGGTGGACCCCACCACGGCTCGTACGGCGCCGGTCACGAGGCCGGTGAAGAAGCCGTCACCGTGGGAGTGCTCGACGTTGCGAGCGATGTCGGCGAAGCGATTCTGATTGGAGGCGCGCTCGATATCTGCCTCGTGCTGCTGGTCTGTCACGCTCAGGCCCCCATCCCGGACGTACCTTCGCCGTCGTGCCGGCCGCTCGTCCTCTCCTGCAACTGGCTGATCTCCCACTGGATGGCCCAGAACCGCTGGCGCTGTTCGAGTTCGAGCTGGTCGAACCCGTTGGCTGCGCCTTTGACCGCGATGCCGATCGCCTCGATCTGCAGATGCAGCGTCTTGGACAGGGTGGTGAGCTGTTCGTGGACGCTGTTGTACTGCGTGTAGAGGCTGTGGGCCTCCGGAAAGACATCGGCACGCCCGTTGCTCAGGGACGACGGCTTGATCGTCTGCGCACCCACCCTCGCCGGGTTGCCGGCCGACGCCTCAAGGCTTCGCAGCACGCCGTCGACACGGGACACAAAGTCCTTCAGCAGCTCGCCGCTGACCTCGAGGTCCGCCTTACTGGCCGCCGACACGCCCCCCACCATGTCCGCTGGAAGCACGACGCTCCTCCCCGTTTCCCCGTAACGTCCACCGGCCTCGATCAGATCACGACCGGTCACTCACTCGCCGTACGATCGCAAAGCGAGCCGCGCCAGACAACGCTTTTGACACTCTAGTCAACCTGCACAACGGGTCCAACCGAGGCGTGTCGTAAGTCAGTTACGACACAGCACAGAGGGGTCGTCGTTTGACCCATTTGCGGCTTTGTCGACGTACGGTCGCTATCCGCGCCCCGCGCCCCTCTCCGGTGGTCTGCGCGGAACCTCCACGCATGACATGTCACCCCTTCAGGTGGAGCCGCACTCGCAACCGACACCGGGCATCCAGGGGCGAACCCTCGCGCCAGCCTGCCCTCCCGCCTGCACTTCCCGCCCAACACGGCGACACACCGGCCTTTCTCCATCAAACCTCCGCATACCGCAGCGCTAACTTGACCGTCACCGCACACGGCATGCGCACGAGTCAGCACGCGGCACGGGCCCGGCGGTCATGAGGACGGGGAAGGGAGCGCCCATGGCATGGGACGAGTGGGAGCGGCTCAAGGCTCAGGCCGTCGAGCGGCGGTCCGCGCGGATGCAGCTGAACCAGCTCGATCCGGGCGACGGCTCCCCCGGTATCGCCGGAGGCCCCTCCAGGTACGGCGACCTGAAGGTCTCGAACGCTTCGCTCACCAAGATCAGCAAATCCGCACACGGTCTCTACAACGAGCTGTGGGACAAGGCCCGGGTCGCCGTGCCGACCAGCGAGTCCGCGGCCGGTGATCTGTCGAAGCAGGGTTTCGCACTCGGCGCCGGGCTGCAGCATGTGTCGCTCCGCTGGGAGCAGCAGCTGAAGTCCCTCATGGACGCCTGCGCGCAGATCACGAACCATCTCCAGGTCAGCAAGAGCATCCACGCCGGCGACGACCACTACGTCAGCCGTCAGATGAGCAGCATCGACCTTCTCGACGCCGGCTTCGACGAGCGCGTGGGACGACCGGGCGAGAAGAACGAAATCTACGGCGCGAAACCCGGCAAGCAGGAGCAGGGGCAGGAGCAGTGACGGGCGTGACGGCCTCGCGCCCCCTTCGCATCCCCCGTCACCGTGACCCCGGCACCTCCCATCGCCACCGCACACTGGACACCGCACACCCCACTCGAGACCTCCTGGGACCACGGCCAATGGACTTCGGCACCCTGCGCGACGCCAACTTCAAGCTGCTCGACGACGCCGTCAAGGACTGGTCGACGCTGGTCAAGCACCTGGAAACGCTGAAGAAGGACGCCGAGGACGAACTGCACCAGGCCGCGAACAAGGCGGACTGGGCCGGCGTGAATGCTCAGGTGACGAAGGAGTTCATCGGCAAGACGGCCGGTGAGTTCAGCGACGCGCACGCGCAGGCCGCGACCATTCACAAGGTCCTCGACGACACGCGGAACGAGCTGAAGGGGTATCACGAGCAGCTCGTCGACGCCATTGACAGTGGCCGGAAGAACAACCTCACGGTCATCGTTCACGAGGGCGGATTCACCGTCACCACGGATGTGCCGCCGGAGGGCCGGGCGCGGCAGGACAAGGACAACCAGTCCGAGATCACCGCGCTGCGCGACCGGCTCCAGAAGATCCTGGACAGGGCCACCGAGAGCGACAATTCGGCCAAGACGGTCCTCAAGGCCATTGCCGACCAGAGCAAGCTCGGCTTCTCGGACGTCTCTTACGCGGACCGGGACAGTGCGGCTGAGGCCCTAAAGCGAGCCGACGAGATGGCGAAGCTGGCGCTCAACCCCATGGACCTGAGCCCTCGGGAGTTCGACCGGCTTCTCCGTGGGCTCGAGAAGTACGGAAACGACGACCTGTTCGCCGAGCGGTTCGCCACGGCGCTCGGCCCGCGAAAGACGCTGGAGCTGTGGTCTGGGATCAACGACCCGCACCACGGCAACTACCGTCTGGGACAGGAGCGGCTGGACAAGTTCGACGATCTGCAGCGCAGCCTGGGCACGACGCTCGCCAACGCCACGCAGAGCGATTCCGTCGCCATGACCGACTGGAAGCGCACGATGATCGACATCGGTGACAAGCCGCTCTATGGCAGTCAGGGTGGCCCGATGGGCTTCCAGGTCATGAGCAACCTGATGCGCACCGGGGATTACGACGACCAGTTCCTCAAGGACTACGGCACCAGGCTCATGGAGACCGAGCGCAAGCTCACCGGGAACGGGGAGCACGGCAACAGAGCGTGGCAGCCGGGCACGAGTCCGTGGTTGAACCGCATCGGCGAGGACAGCGGCGCCGATCCACTGACCGGCTACCTGAAAGGCTTGTCCAACAGCCCTGACGCGGCGACCGACTTCTTCAATCAGGAGTTCATCGGGAAGGACGACAAGAACAACCCCTTCGCACGGGACACGGACGGCGACGGCAAGAACGGCAAGGTCGGACTCTCGAACTTCCAGTACCTCTTCGAGGAGCGGGAGTGGCCGAGGGAGACGGACCTCGAAGGGCATGATCTTCACACAGGCAAGAACAATCTGGCTCTCGCCCTGGAAGCGGCTACCACCGGTCACCCTGCGGGAGAGATGCCGGGGCCGGACACTCCTGCGCACAATCGTGAGCAGGCCAGGCTTATGGAGAGCCTGGTTGCGTCGATCGCCGATGATCCTGAGAGGCTCACGATGAGCGGATACATGTCTGACAGTATCGGACAAATCACTTCTGAGTACCTTCCGGACATCAATCGCTCGATGACCGACGTGATTAGGGATCCTGAGTCTGAGAAGTGGCAGGAAGTGGAGAAGCTCTATCCGATTGAGGGAGCGGAAGCAAAACTTGACCACATTTCAGTGAGCAAGTTGCTTTTCGCTGTCGGCCAGAACCCGGAGGGCTATGCAGCAGTGGAAGTGGGCCAGAAAGCGTATATGGGCAAGCTTTTCGACCACCACCTGAATGCTGACCTGCCTGCTGGGCACCGGCTCACCAACAACGGAGAACTTCTCCTCTCCCAGATCGCGGGAAGATCGGGAGAGGTATCCGGCACACTCGCCCTGGGCGCTCAGGAGTCCATCGGAGAGACGGCCTCCAACAAGGACAAGGAATACGAGCACTCGGTAGCACAGAAGAAAAACCTCATCTCCGGAACTGTTGGCACAGCTGTGGGAGTAGGTACATCCTTTGTCGCCACTCCCTGGATCGGCGCGACGGCGGGCGGCGGTGCTGGAACTGTCACCAGCATGGTCATCGAGTCGGTATTCAAGGATGCCGAAGGCCATGCTTTGGAGGACGCCGCGTCGACCGGGGGACAGTATTGGCAGGATGGACTGGTAAGGAATCAGACCATCACCGAAGACGCGGCTCGCGAAGCTGCGGATAGGTACGACACCGTCGACAAGACAGATGCAGGCCTCATCGCGCGGGATGCCGCCGAGCAGGGCTATCTCAATGCGCGCGCCATTCTCCAGGGGCAAGCACCGGGAAGCACCAAGACCTTCTCGTGAATCTGTCAGGCAGGGGAGTTCCTGTGAATCGTGAACACTCTTGGACGGGCCGCTGCGCGATGCTCGTCTCGGCGGCATGCATGCTCGTCACCACGCTTTCATCCTGCGGGACCGATGAGCCGGAGCGTGACTACGCCGTTCCCGCAGAATTGTGCGGCATTTCTCTTGCCTCGGATGATCTGACCCCTTTCCTCCCGACCGGCGAGGATCTCGAAGTCCGAGAGAAGAAGGCCTCTGGCGTCACTACCTGCCATGTGATCGTCGACAAGAAACTCATCGTCACCGCGACTCAGGCGTGGCTGAAAGAGGGAAAGAACACTTCCTATTTCGCGTACAGCCGGTCTCTCGGCACTCAAGAGAATGTAGCGAAAGACGGCAGGTTTCGTTACTCGGGCAACGAAGCTTTCGGCAAAACGAATGGTTGCGTCGACTCCCGGTACGGCCGAGAACTCTACACAGCGGTGCAGGCCCAGGGATCCGAGCACGAGAACGCTGACGCGATGAAGCGCCTCATCACCTCGTACACCCGTGAGGTGGAGGCATCCGCGGCATGCGAGGCGGGCTCGACAAAGTGAAAGCACAGCCTGCACCGACTCAGTCGGCGCGTCGGCGAACTGAGTGCCAAGGTCCGACGGATCAGCATGGCCCCTGCTGCGTCTTCACACTGAGCCGGTAGGCGAACTGGGTGTATGTTCCCTCGTCCAGGCCCGGCGGGGTGTAGTCGTCCTTCTTGGAGCGGATGCGCTTGATGTGGGTGCAGTACTCGGTGTCCGCACCGTTCGCCGTCACCCGAAAGTACGCGTCGGCGTCCGTGTTGGCGGCGAGGGGTGCGGCGTCCACGCCGTCCTGTGGGGCGTCGGCGCCGCCGTTCTCGGCCACCTCGGTCTCGACGAGTTGGTCGTAGGTGTGGAAGTAGACGATAGGGTCACCGGATTCGTCGACCCGGTAGAGGTAGCCATCGAGTTCGGACGTGGCCTGCTCCACCGCGCTCTTCAGCTCGTCGTCGCTCCACTTCGATGCGTCTTGGACGCCCAAGCCCTGAAGACCCACGACGATGCCAGCCACGGCCATGACGGCGAGGGTGATCCGGGCGACGACGAACGCGGCGTCAGGGAGCTCGGGGGCGGATGGGTTGAGGGATTGCCTCCAGCCCCGTACACGGTCCGCCTTCACGCAGGCCATCAGGATGAGCAGCGCGGAGAGGACGAAGAGGGTGATCGACAGCTTCGTCAGCATGACGGGTCACCGTACCCGCGGCGCCGGCGCCTCGCGTCCCGTACCGCCACCGCCGTCCCGCTGAGCCCCGCCACCAGCACCAGGCCGCCGACCACCACATACGTCCCCAGGCGGGTGTTGCGTTCACCCGGGGTCTCGCCGAAGTGGACGGGGGCCACCGACGGGGCCTCTACGCCGACCAGGTTCTCGGCCGGGCGGGGGGACTCGACCGGGTTGTGGGGGTCGACGTCCGTGAGGGCCTTGACCGGGTCGACGACGCCCCAGCCGACGAGGCGGTCGTGGCCGGGGATGGTGCGTTCCGCGGTCTGTTCGATCTGGGCGACGATCTGCTGGGCCGTCCACTTCGGGTACTTGGCCTTCAGGAGGGCGGCGACGCCGGCGACGTAGGGGGCGGAGAAGCTGGTGCCGTTGTCGGAGCAGTGGCCGTTGCCGGGGACGGTGGAGATCATGTCGACGCCGGGGGCGGCCACGCCGACGAAGTCGCCGGACTGGGAGAACGGGGCGCGTTCGTTGTTGCGGTCGGAGGCGGCGACCGCGAGGACGCCCTCGTACGACGCCGGGTACGTCACCTTGACGTTGCCGCCGAGGCCGTCGTTGCCGGCCGAGGCGACGACCACGACCTGTTCGGCGAGGGCGTAGTCCACGGCCTGCTTCAGGCGCTGGTCGGGTTCGACCGCGTTGGCCGTGTCCTGGGAGATGTTGATGACGTCGGCGCCCGCGTTCACCGCGTAGCGGATGGCGTCGGCGAGGGTGCGTGCCGTGCCGTTGCCCTCGGCGTCGTTCTGCTTGACCGGGATGATCGTGGCCTCGGGGGCCAGGCCCACGAAACCGGTTCCCTTGGCGGGGCGGGCGGCGATGATGCCGGCCACGCGGGTGCCGTGGCCGACGGTGTCGGTGGTGCCGCTGGCGTTCCCGCGCTCGATCTCCTCGCCCTTGCTGTTCTTCGCGGGGAGGAAGTTCTTGCCCTTGGAGACGTCGACCGCCGCGGACAGCTGGGGGTTCTTGACGTCCACGCCCGTGTCGATGACGGCGACGCGGACGCCCTTGCCCTTCGACTGGGCCCACAGTTCGTCGAGGTTGACGCGTTGCAGTGCCCAGGGGCGGCCCTCGTACTTCTTCGAGGGGAAGGTGCACTGGCCGCTGTCGTCCGCCCGGGCCTGGGCGGCGGGCAGGGCGAGCGGGGTCGTCGCCGCGAGGGCCGCGGTGGCGAGCAGGACCGGCAGGGCCGGCAGCGACGGCAGGGCCGGCAGCGACGGGCGGCGGCGCGCGGGGCGCGTCCGGCGTGATGTCGTCAGCATGAGCACCCCCTACGAGCCCTGCGGCTGGCGTGCGGCCGCCTCCGACAGGCGGGGTCCGGTGGGCAGGAACGTCGACCACGCCGCGGGGATCGGGGTGGGTTCGACCTTCTCGTAGCCGAGCCGGGTCTGGGCGATCTTCGCTTCGGCCAGCTGCTGCTTGCGCTGTTCCTTGGAGGTGCCGATGCCCTTGTCGTCGGTGGCGCTGTCGCTGTTGGACTGGAGGGCGTAGCGCAGACCGGTGTCGGTGACCAGGAAGACGCTGCCGGCGGTGGTCTCCTGCCCCTGGAACTGGCGGTAGAGCTGCCCGGAGCCGGGGGTGACGTACGCGCTGGAGGAGCCGGTGGGCAGCTGCGCGGGGAAGTCGGTGCCGACCCAGGTGGACAGGGTCGTCGTGCCGTTGCCGGCGTTCACCGAGCGCAGGACGTTGCAGAGGGTGTTGCGGCCGGTGGTGGCGCTGGTGCCGTTGTTGACCGTCTTCGGCTTGTACGCCGGCCACTTGCGGTCGCCGAGGAAGGTGGTGCTGTCGACGACGGCGCCGGGGCTGACCTGCTGGGCCTCGCCGGTCTGGCCGACGGCGACCAGGTCGCCGCTGTTGAGCAGGAGGGTGGCGGTGAACTCGCTGATCCGGGCGACCTCGCCGGGCAGCACGACGTAGTACTGCATGCGCGTGCCGTCGTACGCCTTGATGACCATGCCGACCTTGTCGTACCGGCCGAGGCTGTCGGAGGCGTTCGCCGGGGCGCCGGGGTCGCCCTTGATGGTCGGGATGGTCAGCGGGTCGCCCTTGTGGAGGGTGTCGAGCCAGTCCTGGGAGACGCGCTGCGGGGCGCGGCCCTGGGTGTCGAGGGCCTTGAGGAGTTCCTTGTCGTCGGGGTTGGCGAGCGGGTAGGCCCAGCCGCGCGAGTCGACGACGTACTGCGTCCTGCCGTCCGGGCCGACGACGTACATCAGGTCGCCGCCCGTCAGCCTGTTGCGGCCCTCGGTCTTCGGCCATTCCTTCTCGGCGAGGACGAACGCCGCCTTCTGGATGGCCCGGCCGCCGGCGCCGGGGCGCTCGCAGACGGCCCAGCGCTTGGCCTTCTCCGCCTCCGCGGCGGCGGGCAGGCGGTCGGGGGCGTAGGGGATGCCGATGGTGGCGCCGTGCGGGGGCTTGCCGCTGTCGAGGACCTTCTCGTCGACCGTGATGATGCTGTTCTTGTCGGGGTCCAGGAGCAGCTTGGCGGAGGCCATGTTGAGCACCGGGTGCAGCTGCTTCTTGCCCTTGGTCTTCAGGACGACGTACCGCGTGGTCGAGTCGCTGGCGACGATGACGTGTTCGCCGGGGTTGTCCCAGCCCTTGGGCGCGGTCGGGCTGAACAGTCCGATGGCGCCGAAGACCGCGAGGACCACCACGCCGACGACCGCGCCGGGCCACACCGCGCTGAGCGGCTTGGGCGCGTTCTCCTCCGAGCCCGACGGCGAGGGCCGCAGGAAGGACGCGAGTGTGCGCCGCTTCGCGAAGGTGTAGGCGTTGAGTTCATCGCGGCGTGATGCCATGTGTGTCCGCTCTCTCCCCGTTGCGGAGCCCTGGGGACGGTCACTGTGCCGTCGCCCGCCCGTGGTTGCCTCTGGTGCCTCGGTTGTCAGACCCGGCCCCTACTATGCCTGTTGCGTGGACGTGCGTGTGTCATGGGTAGGGCGCTCAGGACTCGCAGGAGCGTGTGGACAAGGGTTTTCGGGAGAGATTCGGGGGTTTTGGAGTGATGGCTTCCGCACCGCGGACCCGGTCGCGATCGCAATCGGGGTCACGATCGGGCCGAGTGGGCCGGTCGGGGCGTCCGGGCCGGCCGGACCCGTCGGGGGGTGCCGCCGGTCCGGCGGGGTCCCGGGGCCCGGCCGCGCCCACGGGCGCCGTCACGCCGCACCTCAGGGCGCGTTCGGGGCGCGGGGGTTCGTTCGCCGTGCAGCGGCTGGTGCTGCTGGAGCTGGCGGCCGCGCTCGTCGTCTGCGGCTGGCTGATCGGGACGTACGCGCTGATCCCGGCCGCCGTCGTCGCCGCGGTGCTCGTCGTGCTCGCGCTCGTACGGCGCCGGGGGCGCTCCCTGCCCGAGTGGCTGGCCGGTGTGCAGGCGCTGCGGGCGCGCCGCCGCAAGGCCGCGAACACGCCGGTGCCGCCGGGCACCGACTCCGGTCTCGCCCCGGCCGTCGAATGCGACCCGAGCCTGCGGACGTACAGCTACAGCCGGGGCAACGACCGTGACCGGCGCCCCGTGGGCATGGTCGGCGACGGCGGTTTCCTCACCGCGGTCCTCCAGGTGGAGGCCGACTTCGGCGCGCTGCGCGCCGAGCGCAGCCGCAGGCCCCTCCCCCTCGCCCTGGTGCGGGACGCGCTCGACGTCGACGGAATCCGCCTGGAATCCGCACAGGTCGTGCTGCACACCCAGCCCGCGCCCGCGCCCCATCTGCCGCAGCAGTCGGTCGTCGTGACCAACTACACACAGCTCCAGGCGCAGACCGCCTCCCCGGCCGTCCGCATCATGTGGATCGCGCTGAAGCTGGACCCCGAGCTGTGCCCGGAGGCGGTGGCCGCACGTGGCGGCGGACTCGTCGGCGCGCAGAAGTGCCTGGTGCGCTCGGCGGAACATCTGGCCAGCCGGCTGACCGGTGCCGGGTTCCAGGTGAGCGTGCTCACCGAGGAAGAGGTGACGGCCGCCATCGCCACCTCCGCGTGCGCCAACCCGATGGTGACCGCGCAGGCCGGGCAGAGCGACGCGCCCCGGCGGCGGACGGAGGAGACCAGCCGCAGCTGGCGCTGCGACAACCGCCGGCACACGACGTACTGGGTGCGCCGCTGGCCCCCGCTCGGCGGTTCCGGCTCCGGACTGCCGCAGCTGGTCGCCCAGTTGACGGCCGTGCCCGCGCTGGCGACGACGCTCAGTCTGACGCTGACGCACGGCGGCCGCCAGCAGGTCGCCCTGACCGGACATGTGCGGGTCACCGGGCGCAGCAGCACCGAACTGGCCGCGTCCCGCCGGGAGCTGGAGCGGGTGGCGCGGCAGGCGCGGACCGGTCTCGCCCGTCTCGACCGGGAACAGCTGCCCGGAGTCCTGGCCACCCTGCCGCTCGGAGGTGCCCGCTGATGGCCGCCATGACCTCCCCGTCCGCTCCGGCCCCCGCCGGCTTCCCCCGCACCCCCGTCCCCGGCGGCGACGGGGCCGGCGGAGGCGGCGGGCGCGGCGCCGGGCTCGGGCAGCGGCTGCGCACCGGTTTCGGGCTGCTGGGCCCCCGGCATCCGCGGCACACGCTGTCCGTCGAGGAGTTCGACGCGCTGACCCTGCCCATCGGTGACGACGGCGTCGTCGTCGGCGTCACCGCCGAGGGCCACCCCGCCGTCCTCGGCGTGAACCGGCCGACGCCCTACGACGTGCTGCTCATCGGCGGTCTGTGGACGGCGCAGGTGCTCGCGCTGCGCGCCGCGGCGACCGGTGCCCGGGTGGCCGTCGAGACCGGGCGTCCCCAGCACTGGGCGCAGGTGGTGCAGGCGGTGGGCGGCGGCCAGTCCGGGATGACCGTGCACGAGGTGGGCCGGGTCCCTCCGCTCGGCGCCTCGGCGGGCAGTCCGGTGCTGGTGATCCGGGACTGCGGTATGCGGCCTCCGCGCGGACGTGTGGTGTCGGCGCCCTGGCAGTCGGTGCTGACGCTGCTGCCCTATCTCAGCCCGGTGGCGCCCCGGTTGATGCGGCAGGCGCGGATCATCGGCGTGCAGCGGGTGTCGCCGGACGAGGCGGCCGAGATCGGGCGCGTCATCGGTCTGCCGCGCGCCGAGTACGAGCCGCTGCCGACCCTCGCCGACGGCGTCACCCTCTGGTGCACGGACGGCGACCGCCAGTACGTGGTCACGCAGCCCACGGACGCCGAGATCGGTCTGCTGGGCGTGGCCCGGCGGATGGACTGACGGGGGCGCGGCGGCTGAAAGGAGCAGCGCGGCAGGAAGGGCGGTGGCGGGGGTGGGTGACGGGGGGCGACGGGAAGCGCCGCCGGCAGCACGGCGAGGAGCGTGGCCGGGGGCACGGCGAGGAGGGTGACGGGGGACGACGGGGAGGGTGACGGGGGACGACGGGGGCGGGCAAACGGTGGGGACGGCCGGTCGTGACCGATCGGCGCGGCAGCCGATTCCCGGGCGACCGCGAGGCTTTGTTCCGGACGTGCATCGGGGGGCAGACGCGCCTGCCGTGCCCGGCCCTTTCTTGATTAGGCTGGGGCGGGGCACGAAGCGAGTACCCGGCACAGGGGGATGCGCGTTCCGGGGGTGACCCGGCGGGACAGCCCAAGAATCGAACGACAGCAATGGTCGCCCCAGCACGCTATGAGGGTGCTCGACCACACCAGGAGGAACTGTGAGCAGCGATCGGGACGGGATCCGCGGGGGCTGGGCGACGCCCGGCGATGACCAGCCCGACGCGGAGGCCGCCGTCGAGGCGACGGGTGAGTTCACCATCGACTACGCACCGCCTGCCTGGTACACGCAGAACGCGTCGGGGGCCTCCGACGGGGCGGGATTCCCGGCGACTTCGGGGACGTCCGGGACGGCCGGGGCTGCCGGGACGGCGGGGCCTTCCACCGCGGCCGTTCCGGGCCCCGCCACTCCCCAGGTGCCGGCCGTCCCGCCCACGGCTCCGCCCGCGACCCCGCCGGTTCCGCCCGCCGCACCCACGCCGCCCACCGCGCCCACCGCGCCCACCGCGGATGCTCCGTTCGCCCCGCCCGCCGCCGCTCCCGCCCCGCACATCGGCACCCCCGTGCCGCTGCCCAGGCTGCCCGAGGGCAGCGGGTTCGAGCCGCAGCACCCCGAGCCGCCGCAGGCGCAGTCCCGGCCGTACTCGCCGTCGCAGGGCGAGCAGCCGTCCGCCCAGCCGGCCTCGGAAGGGGGCGGCACCGGCAACGGTGACCTGGACAGCGGCGCCACCATGCGGTTCTCCGCGGCCGCGCTGAAGCGGGAGTTCGAGGCGCGGGACGCGGCGGCCGAGAGCGGGACCACGCGGGAGGCGTCCGGCGAGGACGCGCGCGCGGGCGCGCAGGACGGCGCGCACGACGCCGAGAGCGCCGGGGGTGCCGAGGGCGTCGCCGGTGAGTCCGCCGTCGTCGACGGCGAGGACAAGCCCGGCGAGGACGCCGCGGACGACACCCGCGCGGTGGCCGACGAAGCCGACGGCGACGAGCAGGAGGGCACCGAGCCCTCGGAGACCGCCCCTTCGGCGACCGACCTTTCGGTGCCCACCCCTGCCTCCGCCGAGCCGGACGAGCCCGCCGCCACGGACACCGACGCCGAGGCCGCTCCCGCCCAGGACGCCGCCACCCCCGCGGGTGAGGCCGTCGCCGCCGACGCCCCCACGGACCCTCAGTCCGCGGAAGCCACGCCGCAGGCCTCCGCCCCGGCCGCGCCCCAGCCCGCCGAGGCCGAGGCACCCGCGCAGGTGGTCCAGGCCCCCCAGGCGCCGCAGGGCACCCCCGCCGCCTGGACTCCCCAGCCGCCGCAGCAGGGCGTTCCCCCGCTGCCTCCGACGTACCAGCCGGCCGCCCCGGCCACGGCCGCCCAGTGGCCCGCCCAGCCCCAACCGCAGCAGCCGCAGGCCCAGCCTCAGCCGCAGCCCTCCGCCCCGCAGGGCCAACCGCTCGTGCCCGGGCAGCAGCCGCCGTTCCAGCCTCAGGCACCGCAGTCCGCGCCCGCCGCCTGGAACCAGGCGCCCTCACCGGCCCCCGCCGACCCGTCGGCCCCGGCGGCGCAGCAGCCGCCCGCCGCCCCGATGCCGCCCGCGCAGCCCATGCCGCCCGCGCAGCCCGGCTACGGCTTCCCGCAGCCCGGCCCCGGCATGCCCCCGGCCCAGGGCGGCTACGGCTTTCCCCACCCCACGGGCACCCCGACCCCGCCCGCGCCCGACGCCCACGGCGGCTACGGCTTCCCGCAGCCCGGCGGTTACGGCTTCCCGCAGCCGCCCGCCCAGCAGGACCGGCCGGGCGTGCCCCCGCAGGCGACCCCGCAGCAGCCGCAGCCGCCCGCCCATGCGGAGCACCCCCAGACCCAGCAGCCGCAGGCCCCGCAGCCGCAGCCGCCGATGGCCCCACACGCCCAACCCCCGTACGCCCAGCCGCCCGTGGACCCCCGCACCGGTGCCGCGTGGCCGCAGCCCGTGCAGCACGACCAGCGCCAGCCCACCAACCCCGGTGCGGCGCCGCTCGGTTACACGGCGGCCGTGGAGCTGTCCTCGGACCGGCTGCTCAACAGCCGTAAGCAGAAGGCGAAGAGCAGCCGCCCGACGGCCGGCGGCGGCCGGTTCAAGCTGGGCGGGAAGAAGGAGGAGGCCGAGCGGCAGCGGAAGCTGGAGCTGATCCGCACGCCGGTGCTGTCCTGCTACCGCATCGCCGTCATCAGCCTCAAGGGCGGTGTCGGCAAGACGACCACGACCACCGCGCTGGGTTCCACGCTCGCCTCCGAGCGGCAGGACAAGATCCTCGCGATCGACGCCAACCCGGACGCCGGCACGCTCGGCCGCCGGGTGCGCCGCGAGACCGGGGCCACCATCCGTGACCTGGTCCAGGCGATCCCGTACCTCAACTCGTACATGGACATCCGGCGGTTCACCTCGCAGGCCCCGTCCGGCCTGGAGATCATCGCCAACGACGTCGACCCGGCCGTGTCCACGACGTTCAACGACGAGGACTACCGGCGCGCGATCGACGTCCTCGGCCGGCAGTACCCGATCATCCTCACCGACTCGGGCACCGGTCTGCTCTACAGCGCCATGCGCGGTGTGCTGGACCTCGCCGACCAGCTCATCATCATCTCCACGCCGTCCGTGGACGGCGCGAGCAGCGCGAGCACGACACTGGACTGGCTGTCCGCGCACGGGTACGCCGACCTGGTCTCCCGCTCGATCACCGTCATCTCCGGGGTCCGCGAGACCGGCAAGATGATCAAAGTCGAGGACATCGTGGCGCACTTCGAGACCCGCTGCCGCGGTGTGGTGGTCGTGCCCTTCGACGAGCATCTGGCCGCCGGTGCCGAGGTCGACCTGGACATGATGCGCCCGAAGGTGCGCGAGGCGTACTTCAACCTCGCCGCCATGGTCGCCGAGGACTTCACCCGCCACCAGCAGGCGCAGGGCCTGTGGACCAGCGACGGCAACCCGCCCCCGGTGGCGGCCCCGCCGATGCCGGGCCACCAGCTGCCGGGCCAGCCCGTGCCCGGCCAGCCGTTCCCGGGCCAGCCCCCCGTCCCCGGCCAGCCCGTTCCGGGCCAGCCCGCCCCCGGCCAGGGCTTCCCTGGCGGCCAGGCCGTCCCCGGCCAGCCGATCCCGGGCCAGCCGATCCCCGGCCAGCCCATGCCCGGCACCCCGTACGGCCAGCCCGGCCACCCCGGCCAGCAGCCGTACGCACCCCCGGCCCAGCCCTACGCCCAGCCGGGCCAGCAGCCCTACCCGCCACAGCCCGGCCAGCAGCCCTACCCGCCCCAGCAGCCCGGCCACCCGTACCCGCCCCAGCAGGAACAGCCGGGCCAGGGCGGCAGCCAGGCCCAGCCGCCCCAGCAGTAACACCTCACGCGCACCCCCACACACCCGCGCGCGCCCACACACCCCCGCACGCGCACCCCCCACCCCCACACCCCTGCGCATGACAAAGGCGGCCGGTGCCCCAAGGCACCGGCCGCCTTCACGTCACGAAAGCGCCTACTCGGCCTCCGCCGCCGCCACCAGCTCCCTGCAACGCTGCACGTCCTTCGCCATCTGCTCCAGCAGCGCGTCCAGCGTCTCGAACCTCGCCTGCCCGCGCACGAACGCGAGGAAGTCGACGGCGACGTGCAGGCCGTACAGATCGAGGCCGACGCGGTCGATGGCGTACGCCTCCACCGTGCGCTCGGTGCCGTCGAACTGCGGATTGGTGCCGACGGAGATCGCGGCCGGCATCGCCTCGCCCTGAGCGTGCAGCCAGCCGGCGTAGACGCCGTCGGCGGGGATCGCGGTGTGCGGCAGCGTCTCGACGTTGGCGGTCGGGAAGCCGAGTGCGCGCCCGCGCTGGGCGCCGCGCACGACGACGCCCTCCACGCGGTGCGGCCGGCCGAGGATCTCGGCGGCGCCGGCCACGTCGCCCTCGGCGACGAGCCGCCGGGTCAGGGTGGAGGAGAACGGTTCGCCGCCGCCCGCCTCACCGGTGACGTACAGGTCGACGACCTCGACCTCGAAGTCGTAGATCTCGCCCTGCTCGGCGAGGAAGTCGACATTGCCCGCCGCGCGGTGCCCGAAGCGGAAGTTGGGGCCCTCGACGACCGCCTTGGCGTGCAGCTTGTCGACCAGGACCTTGACCACGAAGTCGGCCGCGGTCAGCTTCGAGAACTCGGTGGTGAACGGCAGGATCAGCACCGCGTCCACGCCCAGCTCCGCCATCAGTTCGCAGCGGCGGTGGTGCGGGGCGAGCAGCGGCGGGTGGCTGCCGGGGCGGACGACCTCGCTCGGGTGCGGGTCGAAGGTGACCACGACGGCGGGGACGCCCAGCTGACGGGCGCGGTCCACGGCGTGCCGGATGATCAGCTGGTGCCCGCGGTGGACTCCGTCGTAGGAGCCGATGGTGACGACGCTGCGCCCCCAGTCCTGGGGGATGTCCTCCAAGCCACGCCAGCGCTGCACTGTGACCGCTCCTCGAACCCGTGTCTGACTCTTACGGCTGCCTCTTATGCAGGTCTAAGGGTGCCATGCCGGGTGCTCCCCGCCCGCATCGGCATGGACGCTGTGACCCGTCGCACCCACGGCGGCCGTCCCGCTCCTCGCGCGGAGCCGGGACCACCCTCACCTCAGGGTCACGCGGGAACCCGCGCACCCGCCAGATTCTCCAGCATCCGCCGGCTGCTCGGCCCGATCACCGCCGCCCAGTCGCCGGGCGCCTCGGCAAGCCAGCCGGCCACCCGCGCGGCGAATCCGGGCACCTCACGGCCCAGCTCGACCAGGATCCGGTCGAAACGGGTCGCCCCGTCGGGGGTGCGTACGAGGAGCCCGCCCAGGCCGTGGACCAGCTCCCGCAGATCGTCGGGGGCCTTGCGGGCGGCGGCGCGCAGCAGCGCCTCCAGTACGGCCGGGTCCCGCTCGACGCTCAGCAGTACCTCGCGCAGCTCCCGGCGGAGGGCTCCTGGGGCGGCCAGTACGCCGGCCAGGGCGGCGCGCAGCGCAGTCGGCGCCGGGCTCGGTCCGCCGTCGAGCAGATCGGTGACCAGCGGGAACAGTACGGCGCGAGCGGCGGGCCCGTGATCCAGGCGGCGGTCGGCGTACTCGGCGACGGCCCCGGCGAGGTCCGGGCGCAGGGCCACCGCCTCACGGATCAGGGCGGCGACGCGCGGGACGAGGGCGGGGGTGGTGACGTCGGCGAGGGTGCTCAGCAGGCCGCCGGCGTCGGGGGTGAGGTGCAGCCGGGCGCGGAAGGCGTCGAGCACCGGCTCGGGGTGGGTGGGGAGGGCGGCGGCCAGGGCGCTCGGCGGGAGGTGCGGGTCGCCCGCCCGGAAGTGGTCGAGAGCCCGTGGGAGGTGGTGGGCGCGGGTGCGGGGGTCCCGTACGAGCAGTCCGAGGGCTCCGCCGTGCAGGGCGGTGTCGGCGGGGCGGGCGAGCAGCGCGAGCGCGGCGTAGCGCAACAGCTCGCGGTCGGCCTCGCTGCGGACGTGCGGCGCGGCGCGCAGGCCGTACGCCAGCGCGGTGGCGCGCCGGTCGGGCCGTTCGTCGTGCACCCAGCGGTCCACGGCCCGGCAGATCGCGGACGGTTCCTCCTCGGCGAGCACGGCGAGGAGTTCACCGGCGCGGCCGTGCGCGCTGTCGGCCAGCAGCTCGGTGAGGTCGTCCACCGCGTGGTGGCGGTGGGTGTGCAGCAGCGCCTGCGCGGCGGCGGCGACGGTGGCGTGCGGGGTCGCGGGCAGCGGCCGCTCGTCGTCGAACCAGCGGACGAGGTACGGCTGTACGGCGGTCGGGGCGGCGGCGAGCAGGCCGGCGACGGCGTCCAGGTAGCGGGGGCCCGGCGCGGCCTGGGGGGCGGGGTCGGCGAGGACCAGGCGGCGCAGGAGGTCGAGGCGTTCGGCCTCCGGGAGCCGCAGCCCGGTCCAGAAGCCGGGGCCGAAGTCGCCCGGCACGTACGGCTGTTGGCGCCGTCGGTCGACGACGCTGTCGGCGAGCCGGCGCAGTACGGCCAGGTAGGGGGTGGCGTCCGGCACGCGCAGCAGGACCTCGCGCAGCAGCCGGGCGGCCCACCAGGAGTGCGGGTCGGCGTCCAGTGCCTGTGCCAACTCACCGAGCCGTGCGGCGAGTTCCGCTGTGCCCTGCTGGCGGGCGACGCACAGCAGGGACTGGACGACCGGGCCGATCCGGTGGTGCGGGACGGGCGGGGGGTGGGCCGGTCCGGCGGTGCGGGGGCGGTGGACGAGGGCGCGCAGGGCCTCGTCGAGGTCGAGGTGCAGGCCCTGGATCCAGTCGGCGAACTCCTCGTGGGCGAAGCGGTAGCCGTCGCCCGCGGGCACGAACAGGCCCTCGGCGAGGACGGCGGACGCCCAGCCGGTGCCGCCGCCGAGCCGGCCGGGCGCGGGACCCCAGGGGAAGACCGTCTCGAAGGCGGTGCGGTCGAGTTCGCCCTGGGCGGGGCCGAGGTTGCGGCGGGCGGCCTCGTGGACCTGCCCGGCGACGCGGGCCGCCAGACGGCGTACGGCGGTGCCGCGCAGGCCGTTCTCGGCGGCCAGCCGGACCGCGACGCGCAGGCACATCAGGTCCAGGTGGGCGGAGAACACGTCGTGGTGGTCGAGTGGGGACGGGCAGGGCGCGCCGGGGATCGCGGCGCGGACCTCGGCGATCAGGCGGAGGGTGAGCGGATGCCGGGCGTCGGCCTCGGCGAGGGCGCCGTCGGGGATGCGGTGGCGGGCGCGGACGAGGCGGGCCTCCGCCTCGGTGAGGTCACCGAGGGGCACGCAGGGCGGGCCGCCGGGCCACGGGGTTTCCTCCACCGCGGGCCTGTACAGCAGCTCGGCGGGGAACTCGGCGCCGGCCGACTCCCAGTACTCGGCCCGGCACGCGACCACCAGCCGCGTGTCCGTCTCCCGCAGCCAGGCGGCCGTCCGCTCGGTCCAGGCGCGCAGCCGGTGGGTGAGGACGGGGGGCATCTCCTCGGGGCCGTCGAGCAGGAGCAGCAGCGGCCGTCCCGCCTCGCGGGCGACACGGGCCAGGCGCTCGGGGGTGAGATCGTCCGGCGGGGCCGACCGGGACCCGGCCGCGGCGACGATCCGCGCCGCCCGCTCCACGGCCCGGCGCACGGCGTCCGCGATCGAACCGTCGTCCTCCCGCAGATCCGCCCCCCGCAGCCACAACGTGGGCGCCGGCCCACCACCCACCACAGCCGCGACGCCCCCCACACCGGCCCGGACACTGCCCGCACCGGCCACGGCACCCCCCACGCCCCCCACACCGGCCCGGACACCACCCGCGCCGACCCCGGCACCCCTGACGCCAGCCCCGACACCCCCCACACCGGCCCCGCCGCCTCCCAGGACAGCCGCGCTCCCGCCCACCGCGCTCACGTCCCCTGCCACGTCCGACCCCGGGCAGGGGTCCGGCCCCGCTCCGAGTCCGAGTCCCTCCCCCAGTCCCCCTCCCGGACCCGCACCGCGCAGCCACGACGCCGACACCCCCACCGCCCCCGCGTCCACCACCGAGGTGCGGCCCTCCCCCGCCTCGGGCGCACACGGCACCCGCCCGGCGTCGCCCGCCACCGCGACCCCCCGGTGTCGGCGTGCGGCGAGTGCCGCGAGCTGTGTCGTACGGCCGCTGCCCGGCGGGCCGACCAGGGCGAGCACCGCGGCCGGGCCGCGCTCGAAGGCGGTGAGGTGCCACAGCACCGCCTCGCGCTCGACGGGCTCCGCCTCGCCGGGCGCCCGGACGCCGGCCGCCCAGCCGGGACGCCCGTCGGGCGCGCCGCCGCCCGTGCCCTCCAGCACCCCGCGCGGCCCGTCCTGTCCCACGGAGGTCGCCGCCAGCTCCAGGACCCCGGCGAGGTTGAGATCGGCCCCGTACGCGGGCACGGTCGCCGCGTTGCGGGCCAGCAGTCCGGCCAGCGGGCCGTCGCCGGCCGGCCGCAGGGACACGGCGAAGCCGCACTCGCGCTGCCCGGACCGCAGGGCGGTGCCGACGACGGCGACGACCGCGCCGGTCCCGGCGTCCCGCACCGGTCCCCCGGCCGCGCCGCCGCCCAGCCGCAGCGCGTCCCGGCCGGCGGTGCCGATGGCCAGCTCCAGGGCGTCGTCGATCCGGTGGCAGCGGTCGGTGGCGGTGTACGTCACCTCGGTGGCGCCGAGGACCCGCGCCTCGCGCGGACAGCCGGCGGTGATCCGGACGTAGGCGCCGGTCTCGACGCGGTCGCGCACGGTGAGCGGCAGGGGGTCCACGCCGAGGCCGTCGGCGTGGACGAGAGCCAGGTCCCGTTCGGGCAGCGGGATGACCGCGTCGGCGCCGACGACGTGGCTGCGGTCGCCGGTGGCGGTGCGGAGGACGAGCCGGGGCAGGCCGTCGACGGTCTCGTGGCTGGTGACGACCGTGCCGTGGTGGTCGGCGACGAAGCCGAGGCCGCGCAGGCGTCCGGCGAGGTCGTGGATGTGGACGAGGCCGTCGCCGGGCGGCGGTGGCGGTTCGTGCGGGGGGTGCGGGCGTGCCGTGTGACGGCCGCGCGGAGTGTGTTCGCGCGGTGCGTGGTCGTCCTGTCGGCCCCGTTCCCCCATCGGACCTCCCCGCCGTGCTCGCCTGCCCCTCGGTCCGACGGTAGGGGCCCGATGATCAGCGGGACAGCTCTCGGGACGAACGCGCCCCCTTGTGCTCCTTCGGTTCACTCCGAGCGCCTGCCCGGACGGGTGAACGGACGCGGACCGCTGGATAACCCTAGGGGTGGGGGAACCGAGGGGGGGACCGTGGAGCGGCGGCAGCGCCACACCCCGTGACCGCCGCCGCTCCACGGGCAGGCCGCACAACGCCCGTGGAGCCTGGCTCAGCCGAAGACGGCGAGGCTCCTGGCCTTGCCCCCGTCAGCCGAAGACGGCGAGGCTCTTGGCCTTGCCCCGCTGCTCCTCGACGAGCGCGAGGAAGCGGCCCTCGGGGTCGAAGACGGCGACCGCGCCCGCGCCCGCGTACGTCTCGGGCATCTCCAGCCGGACGCCGTTGACGAGCAGCCGGGCCCGCTTGGCGTCGACGTCCCAGCGCGGGAACGCGGCCGCGGCGGCCTCGGCGATCGGCATCACGGTCAGCTCCTGCTGGAGCTGGTCGAGCGTCCTGGCGGCGTCCAGCTTGTACGGCCCGACGCGGGTGCGGCGCAGCGCGGTGAGGTGGCCGCCGACGCCGAGGCCGGCGCCCAGATCGCGGGCGAGGGCCCGGATGTAGGTGCCGGAGGAGCAGACGACGGACACCACCAGGTCGAGCACGGGGGTGCCGTCCTCGGCGACGGCGTCCCGGACGTCGTACACCGCGAACGACTTCACGGTGACCGGGCGGGCGGGGATGTCGAACTCCTCGCCCTCGCGGGCCCGCTTGTAGGACCGCACGCCGTTGATCTTGATGGCGCTGACCTTGGACGGCACCTGCATGATGTCGCCGGTCAGCTTGGCGATGCCGGTGTCGATGGCGTCCCGGGTGACCCCGGAGGCGTCGGTGACGGACGTGATCTCGCCCTCGGCGTCGTCCGTGACGGTGGTCTGACCCAGGCGGATGGTGCCCAGGTACTCCTTCTCGGTCAGTGCCAGGTGCCCGAGGAGCTTGGTGGCGCGCTCCACGCCGAGGACGAGCACGCCCGTCGCCATGGGGTCGAGCGTGCCGGCGTGTCCGACGCGCCGGGTCTTCGCGATGCCGCGCATCTTGGCCACGACGTCGTGCGAAGTGAAGCCCGACGGCTTGTCCACGATGACCAGGCCGTCGGGCGGGGTGGGCTTGCGGTTCATTCGGCGGCGTCGTCCTCGTCCTCGCCCGGCTTCTTGTACGGGTCCGCCCCGGCGGCGTACTGCGCCTTGGCGGCGGCCTCGCGCACCGCCTCGTCGGACTGCCGCGCCTTGTCGAGGAGGTCCTCGATGGTGCGGGCGGTGTCCGGCAGGGCGTCGGCGACGAAGGTGAGGGTCGGGGTGAACTTCACCCCGGCCGCCCTGCCGACCTCGGAGCGCAGGACGCCCTTGGCGCTCTCCAGTCCGGCCGCGGCGGCCTTCCGGTCCTCCTCGTCCCCGTACACGGTGTAGAAGACGGTCGCCTCCCGCAGGTCGCCCGTCACCCGGGTGTCGGTGATGGTGACGTGCGAGCCGAGCCGCGGGTCCTTGATCCCGCGCTGCAGCTTCTGGGCCACCACCTCTCGGATGAGGTCCGCCAGCCTCTTAGCCCGCGCGTTGTCGGCCACTGGTCCGTCTCCCGTTCTTTCTCTCTTGCGTTCTTGGGCTGGGGTCGTCGTCAGTCGTCTTCGCCGTGGATGCGCCGGCGTACCGACAGCAGGTCCACCTCGGGGCGGCCGGCGACCAGCCGTTCGCACCGGTCCAGTACGTCGGTGAGGTGCCCCGCGTCGCCGGACACCACGGCCAGGCCGACGACGGCCCGCCGGTGGAGGTCCATATGGTCCACCTCGGCCGCGCTCACCGCGTACTTGCGCTGGAGCTCGGCGACGATCGGGCGGACGACGGAGCGCTTCTCCTTCAGCGACCGTACGTCGCCGAGGAGCAGGTCGAAGGACAGCGTCCCCACATACATCTGTGTAACCGGTTCACCCGCCGGTACGGGATCGATGGTCCTGCCGGCCGTGCGGCCAGGGACTCCCCCAGAACCGTACAACGAAGGGGGCGGGACCATCGACGGATATTACGCTGCGCAGCCCCGTGCGGGCCGGCCCGTGCGGGTCGGCCGGCGCGGCCTGCCGGGCAGGCCCCGGGGCCGCGAAACGGCGCACCGGCCGACGGGAGCGGACTCCCGTCGGCCGGCACGGACCGTGAGCGTTACGCCCGCGGCTTCTCGCGCATCTCGTACGTCGCGATGACGTCGTCGACCTTGATGTCGTTGAAGTTGCCGAGGTTGATACCGCCCTCGAAGCCTTCGCGGATCTCGGTGACGTCGTCCTTGAAGCGGCGCAGGCCCTCGATGGTGAGGTTCTCCGCGACGACCTTGCCGTCACGGATGAGGCGCGCCTTGGTGTTGCGGCGGACCTCGCCCGACCGGATGAGGACACCGGCGATGTTGCCCAGCTTGGACGACTTGAAGACCTCGCGGATCTCCGCCGTACCGAGCTCGACCTCCTCGAACTCCGGCTTCAGCATGCCCTTCAGGGCCGCCTCGATCTCCTCGATCGCCTGGTAGATGACCGAGTAGTACCGGACGTCCACGCCTTCGCGCTCGGCCATCTGCGCCGCGCGGCCGGCCGCGCGGACGTTGAAGCCGATCACGATGGCGTCGGAGCCCATCGCCAGGTCGATGTCGGACTCCGTGACCGCACCGACGCCGCGGTGCAGGACGCGGATGTCGACCTCTTCGCCGACGTCCAGCTGGAGCAGCGAGGACTCGAGGGCCTCGACCGAACCGGAGGCGTCACCCTTGATGATCAGGTTCAGCTGCTGGACCTCGCCGGCCTTCAGGACCTTGTCCAGGTCCTCCAGCGAGACACGGCGCGTGCGCTTGGCGAAGGCCGCGTTGCGCTCGCGGGCGGCGCGCTTCTCCGCGATCTGGCGGGCCGTACGGTCCTCGTCGACCACGATGAAGTTGTCGCCGGCGCCCGGGACGTTGGTCAGACCCAGGACCTGGACCGGCATCGACGGGCCGGCCTCGGCCACGTTGTTGCCGTTGTCGTCGAGCATGGCCCGCACGCGGCCGTAGGCGTCGCCCACGACCATCGTGTCGCCGACCCGCAGGGTGCCTCGCTGGACGAGGACCGTCGCCACGGCACCGCGGCCGCGGTCGAGACGGGACTCGATCGAGATGCCCTGCGCGTCCTGGTTCGGGTTGGCCCGCAGGTCGAGCGAGGCGTCGGCCGTGAGGATCACGGCCTCCAGCAGCGAGTCGATGTTCAGACCCTGCTTGGCGGAGATGTCGACGAACATCGTGTCGCCGCCGTACTCCTCGGCCACCAGCCCGTACTCGGTGAGCTGACCGCGCACCTTGGTCGGGTCGGCGCCCTCGACGTCGATCTTGTTGACCGCGACGACGATCGGGACGTCGGCAGCCTTGGCGTGGTTGAGCGCCTCGACCGTCTGCGGCATGACGCCGTCGTTGGCCGCGACGACCAGGATCGCGATGTCGGTCGACTTCGCACCACGGGCACGCATGGCGGTGAACGCCTCGTGACCCGGGGTGTCGATGAAGGTGATCTTGCGCTCTTCGTCGTTGACCTGGGTCGCGACCTGGTAGGCACCGATGTGCTGGGTGATGCCGCCGGCCTCGCCCGCGATGACGTTCGTCTTGCGGATGGCGTCGAGCAGTCGGGTCTTGCCGTGGTCGACGTGACCCATGACGGTCACGACCGGCGGACGGACGACCAGGTCCTCCTCGGAGCCCTCGTCCTCACCGAACTCGATGTCGAAGGACTCGAGCAGCTCGCGGTCCTCCTCCTCCGGGCTGACGATCTGAACCGTGTAGTTCATCTCGCCGGCCAGGAGCTCCAGCGTCTCGTCGGAGACGGACTGGGTCGCGGTGACCATCTCGCCGAGGTTCATCATGACCGCGACGAGGGACGCCGGGTTGGCGTTGATCTTCTCCGCGAAGTCGGTGAGCGACGCGCCGCGGGAGAGACGGATGGTCTCGCCGTTGCCGCGCGGCAGCATCACGCCGCCGACGCTCGGGGCCTGCATGGCCTCGTACTCCTGGCGACGCTGCCGCTTCGACTTGCGGCCGCGGCGCGCGGGGCCGCCGGGACGGCCGAAGGCGCCCTGCGTGCCACCACGGCCACCGGGACCGCCGGGACGCCCGCCGAAGCCGGGACGGCCACCGCCGCCGGCACCGGGACCACCCGGACGGCCGGCGAAGCCGCCGCCACCGCCACCGGGACCCGCGGGACGGCCGGCGAAGCCGCCGCCGCCACCCGGACGACCGGCGAAGCCGCCGCCACCCGGACGACCGCCGCCGCCACCGGGACGGCCGCCGCCACCCGGACCGCGGCCACCGGGGCCACCGCCGGGACGCGGGCCCGCAGCGGGACGCTGCGGCATCATGCCGGGGTTCGGACGCGGGCCGCCGGGGCCGCCGCCGGGACGGGGACCGCCCTGCGGACGCGGCATCGAGCCAGGAGTCGGACGGGGACCGCCCGGAGCCTGCGGACGCGGACCGCCGCCCTGGGCGCCGGGCGCCTGCGGACGGGGACCGGCGCCGGGAGCACCCGGGCCGCCGGGGCGCGGCGCGCCCTGCGGACGGGGCGCCTGCGGGCGCGCCATGCCGGCGTTGCCGCCGGAGGTGAAGGGGTTGTTGCCCGGACGCGGACCGGCCGGACGGGCGCCCGGACGCGGCGCCTGGCCGCCGGGACGGCCGCCCTGGGCGGCGGCGGGACGCTGACCGCCCTGCTGCCGTTCCTGGCCGGAGGCGGCGGGACGGGAGCCGGGCTTGGGGGCACCCGGACGCGGACCGCCGGGCTTGGGCGCGTTGGACGGGGCCGGAGCCGACGGCGGAGCGGTGAACTCCGGGGCGGCCGGCGCCGGACGCGGCGCAGGCTTGGGACCCGGCACCGGGCGCGGGCCGGGGGCCGGCGCGGGGGCCGAGGGCTGCTGGGCCGCCGGGGCCGCGGGCTGCGGCGCCGCCGGGGGCTTGGGGGCGCCCGGCTTCGGGGCGGCCGGAGCCGGACGTGCCGCCTGGGCCTGCGCCGGGGACGGCGCGGGGGCGGGCTTGGGGGCAGCCTTGCGCGGGGCGGGCTTGCCGGCGGACTTGCCGTTGCCACCGCCCTGGAAGGCGTCAGTCAGTTTGCGTACAACCGGCGCTTCGATCGTCGAAGACGCCGAACGGACGAATTCACCGAGTTCCTGGAGCTTGGCCATGACGACCTTGCTCTCCACACCGAACTCCTTGGCGAGTTCGTATACCCGGACCTTAGCCACTTCGCTCCTTTGAGGTCCGGGTTGCGGCCGGACCGTCGCTAGTTCATGGGCGTACTCATCGCGTACTCATCGAGTGCTCATCGCAATCTCGACCTGCTTTCGACTCGCGAGGTACCAAGCCGCACGGGGTTCCGTACGGCACGTTTCTTACCGTGTTGCCTGGTCGACAACTGTCGTCCGCTCGACGTACTGGCGCAACGCCTTTGTGTCGAGCGCTCCCGGGGCGCGCAGTGCCCGCGGGAACGCCCGGCGGCGAACCGCCTGATCGAGACAGACCAGGGCGGGGTGTACGTACGCACCCCGGCCGGGCAGCGTACCGCGAGGATCGGGGACGCATTCGTCCTCGATCGCCACGATGCGCAGCAGCTCCGTCTTGGCCGCTCGTTCCCGGCACCCCACACAGGTGCGTTCAGGGCAAGCGCGGACCCGCGTCCGGCCAGACACTCCTAAGTCTACCTCCCCGTACGCACCTCACTCCTGTGGGGCGGGATTCGAACAGTTGCAGCGCGGCAACCTGTCGTGATCTCAGCGTTGCGCGGCCGGGATCTATTCCCCGGACCGGTCCGCGCCCTGCTCGGTGTCGGGCCGGATGTCGATCCGCCAGCCGGTGAGCCGGGCGGCGAGGCGGGCGTTCTGGCCCTCCTTGCCGATGGCCAGGGACAGCTGGTAGTCGGGCACCGTGACCCGGGCGGACCGGGCGGCCAGGTCCACGACCTCGACCTTCGTGACGCGGGCCGGGGACAGGGCGTTCGCCACCATCTCCGCCGGGTCGTCCGACCAGTCGACGATGTCGATCTTCTCACCGTTCAGCTCGCCCATGACGTTGCGCACACGGCCGCCCATGGGGCCGATGCAGGCGCCCTTGGCGTTCAGACCCGAACGGGTGGAGCGGACCGCGATCTTCGTCCGGTGACCGGCCTCCCGCGCGATGGCGGCGATCTCGACGGAGCCGTCGGCGATTTCCGGCACCTCCAGCGCGAAGAGCTTCTTCACCAGATTGGGGTGCGTGCGCGACAGGGTCACGGACGGGCCGCGGACACCCTTCGCCACCCGGACGACGTACGACCGCAGGCGCATGCCGTGCGGGTAGGTCTCGCCGGGCACCTGCTCCTGCACCGGCAGGATGGCCTCCAGCTTGCCGATGTCGACGAGCACGTTCTTCGGGTCGCGGCCCTGCTGGACCACGCCGGTGACGATGTCGCCCTCGCGGCCGGCGTACTCGCCGAGCGTCGCGTCGTCCTCGGCGTCGCGCAGCCGCTGCAGGATGACCTGCTTGGCGGTGGTGGCGGCGATACGGCCGAAGCCGGACGGGGTGTCGTCGAACTCGCGGGGCTCCTGCCCCGGCTCGAGGTCCTCGGGGTCCTCCTTCGCCCACACGGTCACGTGACCGGTCTCGCGGTTGAGCTCCACGCGCGCGTGCCGGCGGCTTCCCTCGGTGCGGTGGTAGGCGATGAGGAGGGCCGATTCGATGGCCTCGACCAGCAGGGAGAAGGAGATCTCCTTCTCCCGTACCAAGCCCCGCAGGGCACTCATGTCGATGTCCACGGCTACGCCTCCTCTTCCTTCTTGTGGGACTTCTCGTCCTTGCGGTTGAACTCGACCTGGACACGTGCCCTGGCGATCTCCGGGAAGGCCAGCCGGCGCGCGGTGGCCTTGCGGCCCTTGACTCCGGGCACCTCCAGCTCGACGCCCTCGTCGTCGACCCCGAGGATCCTGGCGACCAGTTCGCCGCCCTCGGTCAGCTGGAACCTCGCCAGGCGGCCCGTGGCGCGCACATAGTGCCGGTGTTCCGTGAGGAGGCGTTCCGCGCCCGGGGTGCCGACCTCGAGGGTGTACTCGCCCTCGCCCATCGCGTCCGTCTCGTCGAGCTTCGCCGAGAGCGCGCGGCTCACATCGGCGATCTGGTCCAGGTCCGCTCCGGTGTCGGAGTCGACGACGACGCGCAGCACCCGCTTGCGTCCGACCGAGTCCACCGCGATCTCTTCCAGATCCAGGCCCTGGGAGCTGACGAGCGGTTCCAGCAGTTCTCGCAGCCTCTCGCTCTGGGTGGTGCTCATCCGGGTGACTCCTCGGCCGCGTGTGCTGTTGTGTGATGGGTCGTGTGTCAGGTCAAAGGTTATCTGGTCCCGGGGAGTGTTGCCGTCCACCGGCCTCCGGGCGGTGCCGGTGCGCTGCGGGTGCCGGTGCCGATGAGTGGTGTCGGACACGTGCGCGGGTACCGTGATCACGGGCGGGCCACCGGGTGCCGCCCATGACGTTCGTACGAGCCTCCGAGGACGCCAGCCGTGCCGTACCCCCCGCCGTCGCGCACCCCCTCGGGGCCGCGCCGCAGAACCCTGCTCGCCTCGGCCGCCGGGGCCGCCCTCCTGCCGGGCTGCTCCGCCGGGCGGGAGGACTCCGACGGCGGCCGGGGCGGCAGCCCGGCGGCCGCCGACCGCGCCCGCGCGCGGGCCGCCCGGGACAGCGAGCGGCTGGCCGAGCGGTACGACGCGGTCCTCGCCGCGCACCCCGGGCTGACCGGGACGCTGGCCCCGCTGCGCGCGGAGGTCGTCCGGCACCGGAAGGCCTTCGAGGAGGGCATCGCGCCGTCCGCGTCGCCGTCCGCCCCGTCGTCTTCCCCGTCACCGTCGGTGTCGGTGTCGGCGTCGGCGTCGGCGTCGGCGTCGGCGTCCGTGCCCGGTGACGAGAAGGCGGCCCTCGCCGAACTGGCCGCCGCCGAGCGCGCGCTCGCCGACCGGCGGGCCAAGGCGCTGATGGACGTGCCGGGCGAGCTGGCCCGCCTGCTGGCCTCGGTGGCCGCGGCGGGGGCGGCGCACGCCTATCTGCTGACGGAGGCGGGCCGGTGAGCGAGGTGACCGAGCGGGAACTGGGCGCGCTGCAGGCGGCGCTGGCGGCGGAGCACGCGGCGGTGTACGGGTACGGGGTCGTCGGCGGGCGGATCCGGCAGGAGCGGCGCGGCGAGGCGCGGGCGGCGTACGACGCGCACCGGGCGCGGCGGGACGCGCTCGCGCGTGAGGTGCGGGATCTCGGCGGCAGGCCGGTGGCCGCGGCGGCCGGGTACGCGCTGCCGTTCGCGGTGACCGACTCCGAGTCCGCCGCCCGGCTCGCCGCCGAACTGGAGGAACGGGTGGCCGGGGTCTACTCCGATCTGGTGCGGGCAGCCGAGGGGCAGCGCCGGGGCACGGCGGCCGCCGCGCTGCGGGAGGCGGCGGTGCGGGCGGTGCGCTGGCGGGGCGGGAGCGTAGCCTTCCCTGGGCTCGCCGAACGGGCGGGCACCGCGTCGGCGTCCGCGACGCCCACGACGTGAACCGCACCGGAAGGGAACGACTCGCGTATGGCTTTCGAACCGCCGCGGCGTCTGGTGAGGGCGCTCGGTGAGACGGCACCGGACGGTGGCGACTGGCTCGAGAAGCTGCCCGGGACGGTACGGCAGGCCGTCGCGCTGCGCGAGTTGACCGTCGAGCGGGTGCAGGTGCCGGGTGGCCGCAGCAGTCTCGTGGTGCTCGTACGGCGTCCCGACGGCACCCCGGCCGTGCTGAAGCTGGCGCCGCCCCGGGCCCGTCCGGAGAGCGAGCGGGCCGCGCTCGCGCAGTGGGCCGGGCGGGGCGCCGTCCAGCTGCTGGAGGACGACGCGCCCGACGGGGCGCTGCTGCTGGAGCGGCTCCACCCGGATGTGTCGGTGCGGTCGCTGCCGGAGGCGAAGGCGCTGCTGGAGGCGGCGGGCACGCTGCGCCGGCTGTGGGTGGCGCCGCCGCAGGGCCACACCTTCGAGACGGTCGCCGGGCGCACGGGGCGGCAGGCCGCGGCGATGCGGGCGAGCGCGGAGGCGGACGCGGAGGTCGCGCCGCTGGTGGAGGTGGCGCTGGCGGCCCGCGAGGAGCTGCTGGCGGCGCCGCCGGAGGAGCGGCTGCTGCACGGCACGTTCCGGCAGAGCAAGGTGCTGGCCGGGGACCGGATGCCGTGGCTGGCCGTGGGGCCGGACCCGGTGGTCGGGGAGTGCGCGTTCGATCTGGCGCGGCTGGTCCGGGACCGGGTGGAGGATCTGATCGCGCAGCCGTCGGGGGCGGCGACGACGCGGCGGCGGGTGAAGCGGCTCGCGGAGTCGCTGGACGTGGACCAGGAACGGCTGCGCGGCTGGACGCTGTTCCGGGCCGTGGAGTCGGGGGTGCGGGCGCGCAGGGTGGGCCGGGCGCGGGACGCGGAGCTGCTGCTGGAGTTCGCCGGCTGGCTTTAGGGGGTGTCCCGCCGGCCTCCGGGGGCTGCCGCCCCCGCGCCCCCGCTTCGGCCCTGAACGGGCCTCGTCCCCGAACGCCGGACGGGCCGGTTCGGCCCGCCCGGCGTTCACAGGTGTCTGCCGTGGCCGCCGCTCACGCCGTGAGGCGGGCGATGGCCTCCTCGACCGTGAGTTCCTCGCGCTCGCCGGTCCTGCGGTCCTTCAGCTCGACCACGCCGTCGGCGGCGCGGCGGCCGGCGACGAGGATCTGGGGGACACCGATCAGCTCGGAGTCGGTGAACTTCACGCCCGGGGAGACGCCCGCGCGGTCGTCGACCAGGACGCGCACGCCGGCCGCCGCCAGCTTCTCGGAGATGTCGAGGGCCAGTTCGGTCTGCAGTGCCTTGCCTGCGGCGACGACGTGGACGTCGGCGGGGGCGATCTCCTTGGGCCAGCACAGGCCCTTGTCGTCGGCGGTCTGCTCGGCGAGCGCGGCGACCGCGCGGGAGACGCCGATGCCGTAGGAGCCCATGGTGACGCGGACCGGCTTGCCGTTCTGGCCGAGCACGTCGAGCTTGAGCGCGTCGGTGTACTTGCGGCCCAGCTGGAAGATGTGGCCGATCTCGATGGCGCGGTCCAGCTTCAGGCCGGTGCCGCACTGGGGGCAGGGATCGCCCTCCTGGACGACCACGACGTCGACGTACTCGTCGACCTCGAAGTCGCGGCCCGCGACGACGTTCTTGGTGTGCGTGCCGGGCTTGTTGGCGCCGGTGATCCATGCGGTGCCGGGGGCCACGCGCGGGTCGGCGATGTACTTCACCTTGCCCAGGCCCTGCGGGCCGACGTAGCCGCGGACCAGGTCGGGGCGGGCCGCGAAGTCCGCCTCGGTGACCATCTCGACGGTGGCCGGGGCGAAGTGCGCCTCGACCTTGTCCAGGTCGACCTCGCGGTCGCCGGGCACGCCCACGGCGACGATCTCGCCGTCGACCTTCACCAGGAGGTTCTTCAGGGTGGCGGAGGCGGGGACGCCGAGGGAGGCGGCAAGGGTCTCGATGGTGGGGGTGTCCGGGGTGGGGATGTCCTCGGCGGCCGGAACGCCGGAGGCGTCGACCGGCTTCAGCTCGTAGGTGACCGCCTCGGTGTTGGCGGCGAAGTCACAGTTCGGGCAGTCCGCGAAGGTGTCCTCGCCGGCCTCGGCGGGGGCCAGGAACTCCTCGGACTTGGAGCCGCCCATGGCGCCGGCGGTGGCGGCACAGATCCGGTAGTCGAGGCCGAGGCGCTCGAAGATCTTCTGGTAGGCCTGGCGGTGCAGGGCGTAGGAGTGGGCGAGGCCCTCGTCCTCCAGGTCGAAGGAGTACGAGTCCTTCATCAGGAACTCACGGCCGCGCAGGATGCCGGCCCGGGGGCGGGCCTCGTCGCGGAACTTGGTCTGGATCTGGTAGAGGATGACCGGCAGGTCCTTGTAGGAGGACGCCTGGTCCTTCACCAGCAGGGTGAAGATCTCCTCGTGGGTGGGGCCGAGCAGGTAGTCGCCGCCCTTGCGGTCCTGGAGGCGGAACAGCTCGGCGCCGTACTCGTTCCAGCGGCCGGTCGCCTCGTAGGGCTCGCGCGGCAGCAGGGCGGGGAGCAGCACTTCCTGGGCGCCGATGGCGTCCATCTCCTCGCGGACGACGCGCTCCACGTTGGCGAGGACCTTCTTGCCGAGCGGCAGCCAGGTCCACACGCCCGCCGCGGTCCGGCGTACGTAGCCGGCGCGGACGAGCAGCTTGTGGCTGAGGACCTCGGCGTCCGCCGGGTCGTCGCGCAGGGTCTTCGCCATCAACTGGGACATGCGCTGGACCGGTGCGTTGGCCATGGTTCTCGTACTCCTGCTGCGAAAGGGTGGTGGCTAGGAGGTTAGCCGGGGGGCGGGGGCCCGCGGAAATCGATTGATGCCTGCCGGACGGGCCGCTAGCGGCGGCGCAGTGGGAGCGGGGCGCCCATGACGGCGTACGGGCGGGGGGCGCTGGGGAAGAGGACGCGGCGGGCCAGGTCCTGGTAGCCGAGCGAGTGGTAGAGGCCGCGGGCGGGGCTGTCGGTGTCGATCGCGGAGAGGATCGAGCGGGGCTCGGTGGCGCTGTCGGTGATCGTGGTGATCAGGGCGCGGCCGATGCCGCGGTTCTGGTAGCGGGGGTGGACGTGCAGCTCGGTGATGACGAAGGAGTCGTCGAGCCAGGCGTCGTTGCCCTGCGCGCGCAGATACGGTTCGACGATCGTCGACCACCAGTGGGTGCGGCTGTTGGGCATGCCGTAGACGAAGCCGGCCAGGCGGCCGTCGGCGGTGGTGGCGCCGAGGGCGCGGGCGCCCGGGTAGGTCATGTGGCGCAGCACGATCTGGCGGCGTACGGCCACCTCGTCCGGGCCGAGGCCGAAGGCGAGGGCTTGGACGGCCAGCGCTTCGTCGACGTGGGCGGGGAGGTCGAGGGGGGCGATCGTGATGTCGCGAAGCATGTCGGCGAGCCTACAGCGGGCGAAGCGCTCTCAGAACAGCACGCTCATGAAGGCACCGGCCTCGCGGAAGCCGACGCGGCGGTACGTCCGGCGCGCGGCCGTGTTGTAGTCGTTGACGTACAGGCTGACCACGGGGGCGACGTCGGCGAGGGCGTAGCGCAGCACCGCGGCCATGCCGGGGGCGGCGAGGCCCCGGCCGCGGTACTCGGGGGCGACCCAGACGCCCTGGACCTGGCAGGCCTGGGGGGTCGCGGCGCCGATCTCCGCCTTGAACATGACGTTGCCGTGTTCGTCGAGGCGGGCGAAGGAGCGGCCGGAGCCGACGAGTTCGGCGACCCGGGCCTGGTAGAGCAGGCCGCCGTCGCCGGCCAGCGGGGAGACGCCGACCTCCTCGGTGAACATCGCCACGCACGCCGGCATGATCGTTTCCATCTCGTCCTTGCGGACGCGGCGGACGTACGGGTCCGGCTCGATGTCGTCGGGCATCCGGTCGGTGACCATCAGCGGCTGGCGGGCGCGGACCTCGCGGGCCGGGCCCCAGTGCGGCTCCAGCAGCCGCCACAGCTCGGCGGTGGGTTCGGCGGGGCCGACGATGGAGGAGCAGCGGCGGCCGGCCCGGCGGGCGCGGTCGGCGAAGGCGCGCACGGCGCGCGGGGTGGCGCAGATGGGGACGAGGTTGGCGCCCGCGTAGCACAGCGACGTGAGTATGCCGTCCTCGTACCAGCCCCACATCTCGCCGCCGAGGCGCCAGGGGTCCAGGCCGGCGACCTGGACCCGGGAGGTCACGAAGGCGTTGGCGACCGGCTCGCGGTTCAGGACGGCGAGCGCGGCGTCCAGGTCGCTCGGTTCGAGGACCCGGGAGGTGGTCTGGGTCAGCACGTGCGGGGCCCTCCGGGGTCAGCTGCTGGTCTCCGCACTGTACCCGCGGAAGCGCTGCGCTTGCTCGGGCGGAGGGCGCCTGAGAGCTCGGAGGGTTCTGTGGTCGCGCGTGTGCGGGCCGTTCGTGGCTGGTCGCGCGGTTCCCCGCGCCCCTCCGGGGGGCGCGGCACCACTGACGTTGCTCAGCCGGCGACCGAGATGGTCGGCTCGCCGCTTTCCACGCCGTCGGCCTCCATCTGTTCGGCCAGCTTCATGGCCTCTTCGATGAGGGTCTCGACGATCTTGGACTCGGGGACGGTCTTGATGACCTCGCCCTTGACGAAGATCTGGCCCTTGCCGTTGCCGGAGGCGACGCCGAGGTCGGCCTCGCGGGCCTCGCCGGGGCCGTTGACGACGCAGCCCATGACGGCGACGCGCAGCGGGACCTCCATGCCGGTGAGGCCGGCGGTGACTTCCTCGGCGAGCTTGTAGACGTCGACCTGGGCGCGGCCGCAGGACGGGCAGGAGACGATCTCCAGGCCGCGCTGGCGCAGGCCGAGGGACTGGAGGATCTGGAGGCCGACCTTGACCTCCTCCACGGGCGGGGCGGACAGCGAGACGCGGATGGTGTCGCCGATGCCCTGGGAGAGCAGCGCGCCGAAGGCGACGGCCGACTTGATCGTGCCCTGGAAGGCGGGGCCGGCCTCGGTGACGCCGAGGTGCAGGGGGTAGTCGCACTGGGCGGCGAGCTGGCGATAGGCCTCGATCATCACGACCGGGTCGTTGTGCTTGACCGAGATCTTGATGTCGCGGAAGTCGTGCTCCTCGAAGAGGGAGGCCTCCCAGAGGGCGGACTCGACCAGCGCCTCGGGGGTGGCCTTGCCGTACTTCTCGAGCAGCCGCTTGTCGAGGGAGCCCGCGTTGACGCCGATCCGGATCGGGGTGCCGTGGTCGCGGGCGGCCTTGGCGATCTCCTTGACCTGGTCGTCGAACTTCTTGATGTTGCCCGGGTTCACGCGGACCGCGGCGCAGCCGGCCTCGATGGCGGCGAAGACGTACTTCGGCTGGAAGTGGATGTCGGCGATGACCGGGATCTGGGACTTCTTCGCGATGATCGGCAGCGCGTCGGCGTCGTCCTGGGTGGGGCAGGCGACGCGGACGATCTGGCAGCCGGACGCGGTCAGCTCGGCGATCTGCTGGAGGGTGGCGCCGATGTCCGAGGTGCGGGTGGTCGTCATGGACTGGACCGAGACCGGCGCGTCCCCGCCGACCGCCACGGATCCGACCTGGATCTGCCGGCTCTTCCGGCGCTCGGCGAGCTTGGTCGGAACGGACGGCATGCCGAGAGAAATCGCAGTCATCTGCTGTGCAACCCCAAGTCGTGGATCAAGGTCCGGTCCCGTTCAGCGGCGGGCTCCGGCCTTCGAGATTACGGCACCGGCCAGAACCTAAGCACATCACACCCGAGAACCACTCGAACGGGAGGCGGCCCGGCGGGTGGTGCCGCCGGGCCGCCGGGAACGCCGTGTGGCTACGAGATTCTGACCGGGTTAACGACGTCCGCGATCAGCACCAGGATCGTGAAGCAGACGAAGATCCCGGCCACCACGTAGGCCACCGGCATCAGCTTCGCCACGTCGAACGGTCCCGGGTCGGGGCGGCGCAGCAGCCGGGCGGTGTGCCGGCGCAGCGACTCCCACAGGGCGCCCGCGATGTGCCCGCCGTCGAGCGGGAGCAGCGGGAGCATGTTGAACAGGAACAGGGACAGGTTGAACATCCCGACCAGCATCAGGGCCATGCCGAGCTGCTGGGTGGCCGGGATGTCGAGGGTGAAGATCTCGCCGCCGACGCGGGCCGCGCCGACCACGCCCATCGGGGAGTCGGGTTCGCGGGGGGCGCCGTCGAAGGCCGCGTTCCACAGGGCGGGGATCTTGCCGGGCAGTGCGGCGAGGGAGTCGACGGCGTCGCCGACCCGGTCGGTCATCCAGGTCACCGAGTCGCCGAAGTCCTGCTTGACCACGCCGGTGGCGGCACTGAAGCCGAGGAAGCCGGCGGTGACGTACTCGCCCTCGACGACCTGGCCGTTGCCGTCCTTCTTCAGGACCTGGTTGGTGGCGATCGTGGCGTGCAGGGTGACTTCCTCGCCCTTGCGGTCGACGACGATCGCGACCTTCTCGCCGGGGCTGGAGCGGATCAGGTCGGAGAGCTGGTTCCAGTCGTCGGTGCGGACGCCGTCGAAGGCGACGATTCTGTCGCCGGCCCGCAGGCCGGCCGCGGCGGCCGGGGAGGCGGGGTCGGAGTCCTTGCAGGTGTCGCGGTTCTGGCTCTGCGGGACGACGCACTTCTGGACCTCGCTGACCGCGGTGGTCTGCTGGGTGACGCCGAAGCCCATGAGCACGATGAAGAACAGGGCGATGGCGAGGACCAGGTTCATGAAGGGGCCCGCGAACATCACGATGACCCGCTTCCACGGCTTGCGGGTGTAGAAGAGGCGGGTCTCGTCGCCGGGGCGCAGTTCCTCGAAGGCGGCGGAGCGGGCGTCCTCGATCATGCCGCGCCACGGGGAGGTGGAGCGGGCCTCCACCCGGCCGTCGGGGCCGGGCGGGAACATGCCGATCATGCGGATGTAGCCGCCGAGCGGGATGGCCTTGACGCCGTACTCGGTCTCGCCCTTCGTGCGCGACCACAGGGTCGGGCCGAAGCCGACCATGTACTGCGGCACGCGGATGCCGAACATCTTGGCCGTGGAGAGATGACCCAGCTCGTGCCAGGCGATCGAGAACAGCAGGCCGACCGCGAAGACGACTATGCCGAGGATCATCATCAGGATCGTCATGCACGGGCCTCCGCCGTCATCGCCGTCAGTTCCCGGGCCCGGGTGCGCGCCCAGGTCTCCGCTTCGAGGACGTCCGCCACGGTGAGCGAGGTTCCCGTGCGCGGGGTCCCGTGCTCCTCGACCACCCGGGTCACGGTCTCGATGATCCCGTTGAACGGCAGCGCGCCGGCGCGGAAGGCCTCCACGCACTCCTCGTTTGCCGCATTGAACACCGCCGGGGCGGTGCCCGCGAGCTCACCGACGTGGCGGGCGAGGTTCACCGAGGGGAAGGCCTCGTTGTCGAGCGGGAAGAACTCCCAGGTGGAGGCCTTGCTCCAGTCGAACGTCGGGGCGGCGTCGGGGACGCGCTCGGGCCAGCCGAGACCGATGGCGATCGGGCCCCGCATGTCGGGGGGCGTCGCCTGCGCGAGGGTCGATCCGTCCGTGAACTCCACCATCGAGTGGACATACGACTGCGGGTGCACGACGACCTCAATGCGGTCGAAGGGAATGTCGTAGAGCAGGTGCGCCTCGATGACCTCCAGGCCCTTGTTGACGAGGGTCGCGGAGTTGATGGTGATGACCGGGCCCATCGCCCAGGTGGGGTGGGCGAGGGCGTCCTCGACGGTGACGGAGGCCAGCTCGTCCCTGGTGCGGCCCCGGAACGGGCCGCCGGAGGCGGTGACGACGAGTTTGCGCACGTCGGCGCGGGTGCCCGCGGCGAGGGCCTGGAAGAGGGCGGCGTGCTCGGAGTCGACCGGGATGATCTGGCCGGGCTTGGCGAGCGCCTTGACCAGCGGGCCGCCGACGATGAGCGACTCCTTGTTGGCCAGCGCGAGGGTGCGGCCCGCCTCCAGGGCGGCGAGGGTGGGGGCGAGGCCGATGGAGCCGGTGATGCCGTTCAGCACGGTGTGGCAGTCGGAGCCGGCGAGCCGGGTGGCCGCGTCCGGGCCGGCCAGGATCTCGGGCAGCGGCTCCCCCGGGCCGTACTCGGCGCTCAGGGCCTCGCGCAGCGCGGGCACCACGTCCTCGCGGGCGACCGCCACGGTCCGCACCCGCAGCCGCCGCGCCTGCTCGGCGAGGAGGGCGACCCGCCCGCCGTTGGCGGACAGGCCGGTCACCCGGAAGCGGTCCGGGTTGCGCAGCACGAGATCGATGGCCTGGGTGCCGATCGACCCGGTGGAGCCGAGGATCACCACGTCCTTCGGGCCGTCTTCCGTCACCGGGTCGTAGACGAGGTGAGGGTCGGCGAGGGGGGATGGACTGTCGCTCATCCCCCCATTGTGGCCGTACGGGAGGACCGTCAGGACAGCGCGTCCCTCGGGTGGGTGTCGCCGCTCACTCGGGGACGGTGCGGCGTACGTCGGGGCGGGGGGTGGCGGGGGTGTGGGTGTCGGCGATCCAGGGGCCGTCGTCGGAGGGGTCGACCACGCCCTCTTCGAGCCATGCGTAGGTGCCGGACAGGACGCCCTTGACCAGCTTGCGGTCGAGGGCGTCGGTGTTGCTCCACAGGCGGGTGAAGAGGGCGTCGACGCGCAGGCGGGCCTGGTGGCAGAAGGCGTCGGCGAGCTGGTAGGCCTCACGGCCGTTCTCGCCCCGGGAGCGGAGGAGTTCGGCGCGGACGCAGGCGGCGCTCATGGCGAAGAGTTCGGCGCCGATGTCGACGATCCGGCCGAGGAAGCCCTGCTTGGTCTCCATGCGGCCCTGCCAGCGGGACATGGCGTAGAAGGTGGAGCGGGCGAGCTTGCGGGCGGTGCGCTCGATGTAGCGCAGGTGCGGGGAGAGGTCGGCGCCGCCGTGCCGGAACTCGGCGTAGGAGCGGGGCAGCTGGCCGGGGCCCGCGATGAGCCTGGGCAGCCACTTGGCGTAGAAGACGCCCGCCTGGGCGCCCGCCCTCGCCTTGTCCTGGAGGGACTTGTCGGGGTCGATGAGGTCGCCGGCGACGGAGAGGTGGGCGTCGACCGCCTCGCGGGCGATGAGGAGGTGCATGATCTCCGTCGAGCCCTCGAAGATGCGGTTGATGCGCAGGTCGCGCAGGATCTGCTCGGCCGGTACGGCCCGCTCGCCGCGCGCCTTGAGCGACTCGGCGGTCTCGAAGCCGCGGCCGCCGCGGATCTGGACGAGTTCGTCGGCCATGAGCCAGGCCATCTCCGAGCCGTACAGCTTGGCGAGGGCGGCCTCGATGCGGATGTCGTTGCGGTCCTCGTCGGCCATCTGGGACGACAGGTCGAGGACGGCTTCGAGGGCGAACGTCGTCGCGGCGATGAAGGCGATCTTCGAGCCGACGGCCTCGTGCAGGGCGACCGGCTTGCCCCACTGCTCGCGCACCCCGGCCCATTCACGGGCGATCTTCAGGCACCACTTGCCGGCGCCGGCGCACATCGCGGGCAGGGACAGGCGGCCGGTGTTCAGCGTGGTGAGGGCGATCTTCAGGCCGGCGCCCTCGGGGCCGATGCGGTTCGCGGCGGGGACGCGCACGCCCTGGAAGCGGGTGACGCCGTTCTCGAGGCCGCGCAGGCCCATGAACGCGTTGCGGTTCTCGACGGTGATGCCCGGGGAGGACGCCTCGACGACGAACGCGGTGATGCCGCCCTTGTGGCCCTCGGTCTGCGGGACGCGGGCCATGACGACGAGCAGGCCGGCGACCACGCCGTTGGTGGTCCAGAGTTTCACTCCGTCGAGGACGTAGTCGTCGCCGTCCGGCACGGCGGTGGTGGCGAGGCGGGCCGGGTCGGAGCCGACGTCGGGCTCGGTGAGGAGGAAGGCGGAGATGTCCGTGCGGGCGCAGCGCGGCAGGAAGCGTTCCTTCTGCTCGGGCGTGCCGAACATCTTCAGCGGCTGCGGGACGCCGATGGACTGGTGGGCGCTGAGCAGGGCGCCGACGGCGGGGCTGGCGGAGCCGGCCAGGGCGAGGGCCTTGTTGTAGTAGACCTGGGTGAGGCCGAGGCCGCCGTACTCGGGGTCGATCTTCATGCCGAGCGCGCCGAGTTCCTTCAGCCCGTTGATGGTCTCGTCGGGGATGCGGGCCTCGCGTTCGATGCGGGCGGAGTCGATCTCCGTCTCGCAGAAGGCGCGCAGTCGGGTCAGGAACTCCTCGCCGCGGCGCACGTCCTCGTCGGCCGGGAGCGGGTGGGGGTGGATGAGGTCGAGGCGGAAGCGGCCGAGGAACAGCTCCTTGGCGAAGCTGGGCTTGCGCCAGTGCTGTTCCCGGGCCGCCTCCGCCACCTGGCGGGCCTCACGTTCGGTGACGACGGGTCGGGTGGTGGGAGTGGCGGACATGAGGCTCACCTCGCCGCGAATCGGGATCAGGGT
Organism: Streptomyces sp. JB150; assembly: GCF_011193355.1. Lineage (GTDB taxonomy): Bacteria > Actinomycetota > Actinomycetes > Streptomycetales > Streptomycetaceae > Streptomyces. Next base: position 5,539,445 of record NZ_CP049780.1, on the reverse strand, counting down.
CCAATTGGTTACCGACGGGTGCTACGCGATCGTATGTACCCGATAACGGACGGTCGCACCAGCCTCCGCGGGGCCGTTCGGCCCAGCCGTGGTGTTCACTGGCTGCGGGACGGGCGCGGAAAGAAAGCTGTCGAAGCGCTTCGACAGCCTATGGACACCCACTCGCGCTGGGGCTACTGTCGAACCACCCTCACCCGCCGTTGTTCGCAGTGCGCTGTGTCGAAGCGCTTCACAAAGCTTGGAGAGCGGATGGTCACCCTCGCCGAGGTCGCCCAGCACGCCGGAGTCTCGGCGAGCACGGTGAGCTATGTCCTCAGCGGCAAGCGGTCCATCTCGGCGACCACCCGGCAGCGGGTCGAGCAGAGCATCCGGGAGCTGGGGTACCACCCGAACGCCGGTGCCCGCGCCCTGGCCAGCAGCCGGTCGAACATCATCGCGCTGATGATCCCGCTGCGCACCGACATGTACGTGCCGGTGATGATGGAGATCGCCATCGCGGTGGCCACCACCGCCCGCGTCCACGGCTACGACGTCCTGCTGCTCACCGGCGAGGAGGGCCCCGACGCGGTGCGCCGGGTCACCGGCAGCGGGCTCGCCGACGCGATGATCCTCATGGACGTCGAGCTGGAGGACGAGCGGCTGCCGCTGCTGCGCGGCGCCGGCCAGCCGTCGGTGCTGATCGGTCTGCCCTCCGACACCACCGGTCTGACCTGCGTGGACCTCGATTTCACGGCGACGGGCGCGCTGTGCGTGGAGCATCTGGCCTCGCTCGGGCACCGGGACATCGCCGTCATCGGCGAGGCCCCGGCGGTCTACGAACGGCACACCGGCTTCGCCGAACGCACCCTGCAGGGGCTGCGCGGCCGCGCCCGCGAGCTGGGGCTGCGGGTGCTGCACCGCCCGTGCGAGGGCGGGTACGACGCGATGGCGGCGACGCTCGCCCGCATCTTCGACGAGCGTCCGGCGACCACCGGGTTCGTGGTGCAGAACGAGTCGGCGGTCGAACCGCTGCTCGCCCTGCTGCGCCAGCAGGGCCGGGCGGTGCCGGAGGACGTCTCGGTGGTGGCGATCTGCCCGGACCAGGTCGCCGTGCAGGCCTCGGTGCGGCTGACCTCGGTCGCCATCCCGGCCCAGGAGATGGGCCGGTACGCCGTGGAGCACCTGGTCGCCAAGCTGGACGGGCGCGGCAGCGACGAGGTCGTGCTGATCGCGCCCGAGCTGACGGTCCGCGCGAGCACGGGACCGGCGCCCGCCCTCTCCTGACGCCTCCTCACCCCGGCCCCACCCGCCCGGTCCTGCGCGGACCACCTCGTCCTGGCCCTTCCCGGGGCACCCCCATGTCTTCAGGAGCACGCCACGTGATTCAGCCCGCCGAAATACAGCCCAAGGTCAGCCTCGCGCAGTCCTCCCCCACCGTCGGCACGTTCCGCGAGCAGGGCGGCGCGCTGGAGTGGAGCGGCCGTCAGGAGACGCTGCGGATCGAGCCGTGGGGTCCGGACGCGGTCCGGGTGCGCGCCCGGCTGGGCGGCCCGGTCCTCGACGGGCTGCCGGGCGCCCTGCTCCCCGAGGCCCCGCCCACCGAGTCCACCGTCAAGACCGGTGACGGCGAGGGCCGGCTGACGGTGGGCGCGCTGACCGTGCGGGTGAGCGCCGAGGGCCAGGTCCGCTTCGAGCGCACCGGCGACGGCGGGGAACTGCTCGCCGAGGAGCGCGCCCACTTCTGGTGGCCGGGCCCGCGGCTGTACACGGCGGTCGGCAACGGCTACCACCGGCTGGAGCAGCGGTTCGCCGCGTACGACGACGAGAAGCTCTACGGCCTCGGCCAGCACCAGCACGGCCGGCTCGACCAGAAGGGCCTGGTGCTGGACCTGGTCCAGCGCAACGCCGAGGTCTCCGTCCCGGTCCTGACCTCCAGCCGCGGCTACACCCTGCTGTGGAACAACCCGGCGATCGGCCGGGTGGAGCTGGCGCACAACGGCACCCGCTGGGTGGCGGACTCGGCCCGCCAGATCGACTACTGGATCACCGCGGGCGCCCCGGCCGACGCCCAGCGCCGCTACAGCGCGGTCACCGGCCGCACCCCGATGCTGCCCGCGTGGGCGGCGGGCTTCTGGCAGTGCAAGCTGCGCTACCGCACGCAGGACGAACTGCTCGCCGTGGCGCGGGAGTACAAGCGCCGCAACCTGCCGATCGACGTGATCGTGTGCGACTTCTTCCACTGGACGCACCTCGGCGAGTGGAAGTTCGACCCGAAGGAGTGGCCGGACCCGGCGGCGATGGTGCGCGAGCTGGACGAGCTGGGCATCAAGCTGGTCGTCTCGGTGTGGCCGTCGGTGTCCCCGCTGAGCGAGAACCACGCGCCGATGGAGCAGCGCGGCTACTTCATCGGCACCCAGTACGGCCCGCTGGCGCACGCCGACTGGCCGGACAAGGAGGTCGCCTCCACGGTCCAGGTGGCCTTCTACGACGCGACCAACCCCGAGGCGCGCGAGTTCGTGTGGTCCCGGATCCGCGACAACTACGTGGTGCCGTACGGCATCAAGGCGTTCTGGCTGGACGCCTGCGAGCCGGAGCTGAAGCCGGGCTTCCAGGAGAACCTGCGGTACTGGGCGGGGCCGGGCCTCGAGGTCGGCAACATCTATCCGGCGGAGAACGCCCGCGCCTTCCACGAGGGCCTGACGGCGGCCGGCGAGGACGAGATCATCACCCTCAACCGCTCGGCGTGGGCGGGCAGTCAGCGCTACGGCGCGGCCCTGTGGTCCGGTGACATCGGCACCGACTTCGCCACCCTGCGCCGCCAGATCGCCGCCGGGCTCAACACGGCCCTGTCGGGCATCCCGTGGTGGAACACCGACATCGGCGGCTTCCACGGCGGCGACCCGGACGACGCGGCGTACCGCGAGGTGATGGTCCGCTGGTTCCAGTTCGGCGCGCTGTCCCCGCTGATGCGGCTGCACGGCTTCCGCGACCCGGGGATGCCGCTCGGCCCGGAGATGACCGGCGGCCCGAACGAGGTGTGGTCGTACGGCGAGGAGGCCGGCGCGATCATGGAGCGCTATCTGCGGCTGCGCGAGCGGCTGAAGCCGTATGTGCTGGAGGTGATGCGCGAGGCCCACGAGGAAGGGCTGCCGGTGATGCGGCCGCTGTTCCTGGAGTTCCCGCAGGACCAGACGGCGTGGTCGGTGGACGACGCCTATCTCCTGGGCGGGGATCTGCTGGTCGCCCCGGTGCTGACCGCGGGCGCCACGGCCCGCACGGCCTACCTGCCGGCGGGCGCCGTCTGGACGGACGCGTGGACCGGTGCGACGTACGAGGGGGGTACGGCCGTGACGGTCGAGGCCCCGCTGGACCGCATCCCGCTGTTCCTGCGGGACGGGGCGCGGCTGCCCGTGGCGGAGTAGCCGCGTCGGGCGGGGGCGGCCGGAGAGGCGACCGGCTGCCCCCGCCCCGCCGGTCAGCCGCCGCTGACGGTGAGGTTGTTGGTGGTGAAGTTCAGGCCGCCCGCGGACGAGGTGATCTCGTAGCCGAACTGGACGTCACCGATGGTCTCGTTGCCCATCCACTTCTTGGTGTCCTTGATCCACTTCAGGATCGGCAGGATGTTCACCGTGCCGGAGCTGGAGTCCGAGGTGCGCAGGAACGAGAAGACCTCGTTGTGGCCGTTGCTGCCCTTGTAGACGTTCCAGGTGTGGCCGCCGAGGGTGACGGTGCCCTGGGAGGTGCCGAGCGGGCCGACGGCGCCGTTGTGGTTGACCCACAGCATGATCTCGTAGTCGTAGTCGGTGTCCCAGATGTCGTACGACGTGTTGTACGCGCCGGACGACGGGACGGTGACGTTGTAGCTGCTGGTCAGCGAGGTGATGGAGGTGATCGGCTTGTTGATCACCTTCTTGGCGTTGGGGTACGACTTGATGCCCCCGGTGTTGGGGTGGTCGGCCCAGACGCCCCAGTTGGTGCCGGAGTTGGCCCAGACGCACTGGCTGCCGGCGCCGGAGCCCCAGATGTTGTTGTACAGGGTGTAGCCGTTCAGCGTGGTGTTGCCCCACTGGTCGCAGGAGTTCCAGACCGCGGCGTGCGCGGGGGCGGAGGCGAGGCCGACGGTGGCGCCGAGGGCGAGGGCCGGGGCCAGCAGGGCCTTGGTGATCCTGCTCAGGGTGCGTGCTTCCATGGGTGTCCCTTCCATGGGTGGGGGAAATGTGGGGGTCACCGCGTCCCCAGGTCGAGGACGCGGTCCTCTCCGGCGGTCAGGTCGAGGTGACCGGTGCCGGAGGGGGTCCTGAGTTCCACGCGGGTGGTGCGGGAGGGCCGTACGACGGCGGTCGTCCCGGTGCGGCCCCACGTGAGGTCGATCCGCGCGCCGAACCGGGTGCGCACACCGCGCAGCGCGCCCTCGCCGAGCCGGTCCGGGAGGGCGGGGAGCAGCACGAGCCGGCCGGGCGTCGACTGGACGAGCATCTCGATTAGCACGGCGGGCAGGGTGTGCGCGGCGTCCGCGTTGTAGACGTCGCGGCGGGGGTAGTGGGCGCTCATCAGGGAGGTGTGGAAGAAGTCGCCGTCGAGGACCTGGTCGAGCGCGTGCGCGACCCGGCCGGCGTCCCGCAGGCGGGCGGCGACCAGGGCGTGGTGCAGATGGCCGTGCGCGGAGTCGTTCTCGGCGCCGCGCAGTTCGAGCGCCCGGTGGGCGGCCTCGGCCAGGGCGGGGGTGTCGTAGGGGTTGATCTCGTCCAGGGGCCACACGCCGTAGAGGTGGCTGAGGTGGCGGTGGTCGTAGGAGTCCGTGAGGCCGGGCCAGGCCCATTCGGCGAGGGCGCCGTCGGCGTTGATCCGGTGGGGCGGGAGCCGGTCGGCGAGGGCGCGCCAGCGGTCGGCGTCGGGTCCCGGGTGGTAGGCGGCCGCGGTGCGCAGGGCGTGCCGGGCGGCGGAGAGGTCCATGGCCGCGTTGAGGGCGCCCCAGCTGCCGTTGGCGGGGCGGTTCTCCGGTGAGTAGGAGGGGACGATCACCAGGTGGCCGTCGGCGTCGGTGCGGGTGAGGAAGTCCTCGTAGAAGCGGGCGACTTCGGCGAGCGCGGCGGCGGTGCGCGGGTCGCGGGTGCCGTGGGTCTCGTCGTGGTCGACGAGCGGTTTGAGCAGCCAGTCGGCGCCGGCGGTCCACAGGTGCAGGGGGTATGCGCGGCTGAAGTGGTAGGCGTGCCCGGACTCGCCGTCGGTGTGCGCGGGGGCGACGGCGCCGCGGGTGCCGAAGACGGCGCGGGCGTTGTCCCGCCAGTCGGCGAGCTGCCCGTGGACCAGCGCAGCGTGGGCCTCGGTCACTTCGGGCAGGGCGCCCGCCGCGGCGGAGGCGGTCTGGAGGTTGAGGTTGGCGTCGTTGGTGAAGGCGCCCGCCCAGGCGGTGTCCCAGTCGCCGGTCCACAGGCCGGTCAGGCGGGGCGGGAACATGCCGCTCGCGGACAGCAGGTGATAGCGGCCCGCGGCGAACAGCCGCTCCAGGAGGGCGGTGCTGCGCGGGCGGCTCAGCAGCTCGGAGCCGGGCAGGGCGCGCTCGGCCGGGTCGGCGGCGAGGTCGAGGGTGACGCGGGTGTAGGCGGTGCGGTGCCCGGCGGTGTGCCGGGCGAGGAGGTCGTCGTACGACCTGCCGTCGAGGAGTTCCCGCAGGGCGCGGCCCACGGCGACCAGGTCCAGCTCTCCGGTGTGCCGGCGCACCCGGGTGAGGAGCGTCAGTGCCGTCGCGCCCTCGATGCGCGCGCCGGGCGGCGCCAGCCGGGTCGTGCCGCCCTCGACGACGGCCAGGGTGACCCCGGTGTACGCGAGGTCGCTGCCCGGGTAGCGCACGCGCAGGCCGAGCAGGGCGCCGTCGGCGGTGAGCACGGCGCCCTCCCCGACCCCGAGCCCGTGCGGGGCGCCGGGGAGGCGGGGGTCGAGGGAGAGGCCGAGTGTGAGGTGGGGGGCGGTGACGCGCTGGACGATGACGTCGTCGGCGCGGGAGACGAAGACGCGGCTGGTCCGCTCGCCGTGGACGGCGGTGACCTCGCCGGTGGTGAAGTCGACGGACCGCCGGTAGGGGCCGTCCGGGGCGGTGGCGGCGCGCAGGCGGGTCTGGAAGGCCGGGTGGAAGGAGCGCACCCAGTGCAGCGGGCGGCCGTCGGTGAAGGTCTCGGCGGCGGTGAGGTCGCCCGCGAGCAGCCGGTCCTGGAGGGCGGGGAGGGCGGCGGCGAGCCGGGGCGGGCGGCGGTGGCGTTCGTCTCCGGCGGGGCGGACGAGGGTGTGGTGGGTGACGATGACCCGGTCGTCGTTCGAGTCGCCGAACACGAGGGCGCCGTGACGGCCGTTGCCGCTGAGGAAGGCGTCCTCCCAGCGGCCGGCGGGCCGGGGCTCCCAGGTGCCGTGCACGGGGCCGGTGGCGGGGGCCTCGTTACGGGGATGCGTGCCGCCCACGGCCGGGGCGGCCCCGGCCGGGTGCGGGTTCACGGGCGTACCGTTCATGGCCGCAGCACCGCCACGCCGTAGCGGTCCAGGCGGACCTCGTCCGTCACCGTCGCTCCGGTGAGCAGGTCGTGGTGGCGGCCCGGCACCGGTACGGTCACCGGCTCGCGGCCGTGGTTGAGCACGAACAGCAGCGCGCCGCGGCGCACCGCCTCGACCGTGGCCGGAAGGTCCGCCAGGACCGGGCGGACGCCGGCCTCTTCGGCGGCGCGGGCGAGCAGGCCGCGCAGGGCGTCCGGTCCGGGGAGGGTGGAGACGTACCAGGCGCGGCCCCGGCGCAGCACGGCGGGCAGTCCGTCCAGCTCGCCGCCCCGGTAGGGGACGGTCTCGGTGACGTCGTCTGCGGCCTCGATCTCCTCCGACCACAGCGTGCCCCGGAAGCCGTCGCACGCGACGCTCTCCCCCGCGTCCAGGGGCCACCACTCGTGCAGCACGCGGATGCCGAACAGCTCGCGCAGCCGGGCGTCCATGCCGCCCGCGCGAACCCGGTCGTCCTCGTCGGCGATCCCGGTGAGGAAGCCGCTCACGAGGGTGCCGCCCGCGCGGACGTAGCCGAGCAGGTTCTCGATCGCGGCGTCGGTGAGGAGGTACAGCTGCGGGACGACGACCAGGCGGTAGCGGCTCAGGTCATGCCCGGGGTGGGCGAAGTCGGTGGTGAGGTGGGCCTCCCACAGGGCGCGGTGCCAGGCGTGCAGCACGGCCGGGTGGTCGACCAGGGTGGACGGCCGGCCCTCCTGCGCGCCGGCCCACCAGGCGTGCCAGTCGTGCAGGATCGCGACGTCGGCCACGAGGTCGGTGCCGGTGACCTCGGTGAGCCGTTGCAGGTCCGCGCCGATCCGCTTGACCTCCTGGAAGGTACGGCCCTCCTCCCCCGCGTGGCTGACCATGCCGGAGTGGAACTTCTCCGCGCCCTGCCGGGACTGGCGCCACTGGAAGTAGCAGACGGCGTCCGCGCCGCGGGCCACGGCCTGGAGGGTCCAGAGCCGGTTCAGCCCGCGTGGCTTGGGGTGGTTCACGCCGCGCCAGTTGACCGGGCCGGCCGCCTGTTCCATCAGCATCCAGGGGCCGCGCGCCTGCGAGCGGGTCAGGTCCTGGACGAGGGCGCCGTGCTGGGCGCCGAGCGGGTCGCGCGGGTCCGGATAGAGGTCGACGGAGACGACGTCCTCCTCCTCGGCCCAGCGCCAGGCGTCCTGGCCGATCCACAGCGGCATGAAGTTGGAGGTGACCGGGAGGTGCGGGGTGTGCCGGCGCACGATGTCCCGCTCGGCGGTGTAACACTCCAGGAGCATGTCGGAGGTGAAGCGCCGGAAGTCCAGCACCTGCGCGGGGTTGTGCAGGTAGTGGGCACGGCGGGGCGGGATGACGCTGTCCCAGGTGTCGTAGCCCTGGCTCCAGAAGGCGGTGCCCCAGGCGGTGTTGAGGGCGTCGAGGGTGCCGTACCGGTCCCGCAGCCACCGGCGGAAGCGCTCGGCGGCCTCGTCGCCGTAGTCGAAGGTGCAGTACTCGTTGTTGATGTGCCACAGGGTGAGGGCGGGGTGGCCGGCGTAGCGGGCGGCGAGGTCCTCGGTGATGGCGGCGGCGAAGCGCCGGTAGACGGCGCTGGAGTGGGAGAAGTGCTGGCGCCCGCCCCAGTGTTCGGTGTGCCCGTCGGCGTCGCGGGGCAGCGTCTCGGGGTACAGCCGGCCCATCCAGGGCGGGGGCGAGGCGGTGGGGGTGGCCAGGACGACGCCGATGCCGTGCGCGTGCATCAGGTCCATCAGCGTGTCCAGCCGGCCGAACTCCCGTGCGCCCGGCTCGGGTTCGAGCGTGGACCAGGAGAAGACGCCGAGGGTGACGGAGTTGACGCCGGCGTCCTTCATCAGCCGGACGTCCTCGTGCCAGGTCTCCTCGGGCCACTGCTCGGGGTTGTAGTCGCCGCCGAAGAGGATCCGGCCGCGGGTGACATCGTTCAGGTGGGGCATCAGACGGGCTCTCCGTACTGGATTCCGCGGCCGTTGGTGGCGACGTAGACCCGGCCGTACACGCGCGGGTCGCCGGTGATCGTCTCGCCGGTCCAGCCCCACTGGTGCCGGTTATCGTTGATCCGCACCCAGGTGCGGGCCCGGTCGTCGGAGCGGTACACGGCGGTGAGGGTGCCGACCGTGCCGACCTGGTAGACGGCCGGGTAGTCCGCGCCGTCGGCGGCCTTGCCGAAGCCGAGGGCGTACGAGGCCCGGCAGCTGCCGACCTCGGTGAAGGCGGCCCCGCCGTCGGTGGACCGGTACAGCCCGTTCTCCTTGGCGGACAGCCACAGGTCACCGGCGCGTCCGGGGGCCGCGACGAGCTTGAACTGGGTGTCTCCGGCGGGCAGTCCGGTCGCCCGCGCGGTGAAGGTGCGGCCGCCGTCGGTGCTGGCGAACACCGTTCCCGACGCGGTGTCGTAGGCGTAGAACAGCGATGGGTCGACCGGGTCGGCGACCGGTGTGGCGCCCTTGGGGAAGGTGGCGACCTCGGACCAGGTCGCCCCGTGGTCCGCGGAGCGGTGGGCGGGGTACCGGGTGCCGTCCCAGTGCACGAACGTCCACAGCAGCACGCTCCCGTCGGCGCTGACGGCGATCGGCCCCGGCGCGTCCTTGGCGAGGCCGGGCTGGGTGGCGAAGGGTGCCCAGGTGCGGCCGCCGTCGTGCGAGTGGGCGCCGTTGCCGTGGTCGCCCCAGCCGGTGCGGACGACGTACGACGGTTTGCGCGCGGCCTGCGCGAGCCCCGTCGCGGTGCCGAACACCGGGTTGGCGGCCATGCCCCGCGAGGGGGACGCGGTGAGCCGCTCGTGGTACATCACGCCGATGTCCCCGAGCCCGCTGATCAGGTGCGCCTCCCCTTCCGGGGGCGAGATGAGCTGCCGCACGGACGCCTCCTCCAGCCCGCGGATTTCCGGCGCCCAGTGCCTGAGGTCGCGGGTGCCGTAGAGGGTGGCGCCGGTGCCGTAGACGATGTGGCGCGCGTCGTGGGGGTCGACGGCGAGCGCCTGGATCCACCAGCCGAACTTGGGCTTGTCCTGCCCCCACTTCAGGTACGGGGTCTCGGACACGTCGAGGACGGCCGACTCCTTCAGCGAGGTCCAGGAGCGTCCGCCGTCCGTGGAGCGGTACAGCGTGTCGACGGCGGCCCAGCGGTTGTTGGTGGACACGACGACGGTGCCCGGGCGGCGGGCGTCGACGGCGACCCCGCCGTATCCGAAGGTGTCGGCGGCGCCGTCCGGCTTCGCCGGGGTCACCTCGGTCCACGTGCCGCTGGCGCAGGCCAGCTTGTGGACGCTGCCGTCCGTCTGCCCGTTGGGGCCGGGCGCGTCGGCGTACGTCACGTACAGCTCGCGGGCGTGGCGGTCGTACGCGGCGCGCACCGGGACCTTGGCGGCGGTGCCGGACGGCTGTCCGGGGACGGGCTGCCAGCGGTCGCCGTCCGTGGTGCGGAACAGGTTCGGCGCGGTGCCGTCACCGTCGCCCCAGCCGGCGTAGACGTCGCGGCCGGCCGCGACGAGCAGGGTGACGCCCTGCCCGGAGGGGCTGGGGGTGACCGGGAAGCCGGTCGCGGGCGCCCAGGTGGCGCCCCGGTCGGTCGACTTGAGCAGTCCGTCGTGCCGGGTGCCGAGCCAGAGCGTGTCGCTGTCGCGCGGGTCGACCAGCAGCCGCTCGCCCGTTCCCCGCCCGTCCTCGTTGGCGCCGAGCTTCACGGTGAGGTCGGTGCGCCGCCAGGTGGCGCCCCGGTCCTCGGACCGCAGCACCGCCCCGTTGCCCGACCAGGGCTGGGTGTAGGTGCCGAGGGCGAGGTAGAGCCGGTCCGGGTGCGCGGGGTCGACCGCCATCGCCTCCACGCCGAGCAGGTTCCAGTCGTCCCAGCCGAGGTGGTCGGTCAGCGGGATCCAGCGGGCCGCCCGGTCGTCCCAGCGGTAGGCGCCGCCGATGTCGGTGCGGGCGTAGGCGAGCCCGCGGACGGCGGGGTGGAACAGCACGCCGGTGATGAATCCGGTGCCGCCGATGACGACGTTGCGCCAGCGGTAGGCGGATGCTCCGGCGGCCTGGGCGGCTTGGGCGGCCTGCGCGGCCTGGGCGGGGACGGCGGGCAGCGCGGTGACCGCGGCAGCGGTGACGGCACCGGCGAGGACGGTACGCCGACGCGGCAGAGGCATGGGCATGACACACTCCGGTTTCTGTGGAACGGGGGGCACGGAGACGTGCTCAGGGGCGCGGGGCTGTTTCGACATGCGGCTCCGCCGCGCGGGCGCGACCGACCACGACGAAGCCGCAGCCGCCGGACGACCCGCACCCCTACGGCGAGAAGGACCTCACCCCTTCACCGCCCCCGTCAGCATCCCCTTCTTGAAGTGCTTCTGGACGAACGGCGACACCACCGCCACCGGCAGCAGCGCCAGCACCATCACCGCCATCTGCACGGCCAGCGCCGAGATCTGCCCGGTCTTGATGGCCTGGCTCATCCCCACCGGCTGCTCCTGCTTCTGCACCAGCTGGATCATGACGTTCTGCAGCGGCATCATGTCCTGGTCGGTGAGGTAGATCGACGCGTTGAACCAGGCGCTCCAGTACCCCACCGCGTAGAACAGCGTGATCACCGCGACCACGGCCCGCGACAGCGGCAGCACGATCTTCCACAGGATCCGCCAGTCCCCCGCCCCGTCGATCCGCGCGCTGTCGATCAGTTCGGGCGAGATGTTCATGAAGAACCCGCGCAGCACCAGGATGTTGAAGACGCTCACCGCGCTCGGCAGGATCAGCGCGAGATACGTGTCCGTCAGCCCCAGGGACTGCACCAGCAGGTACGTGGGGATCAGCCCCGCGCCGAAGAACATCGTCGCGAGCAGCGTCATCAGCATCCAGCGGTGCCCGAGCGACCCGCTGCGCGACAGCCCGTAGGCGGCGAGCACGGACACCGTCATCGAGAACAGCGTGCCGACGAGCGTGACGCCCAGGCTGACGAGGGTGGCGCGGGTGACCTGCCCGCCGCTCAGCAGCTCCTGGTAGGCGACGAAGGTGATGTCCCTCGGGATCAGCACCAGACCGCCGGCCTCGGTGATGGTCTTCTTGGACGACAGGCTGGTGACGATGACGATCCACAGCGGGAACAGCACGGCGAGGCAGGCACCGGCGAGGACGATCCCCTTGCCGGCGAGCCCGGCCCGTCCGGGCGGCTCCTCCCAGACGGGCCGCGGCGGGGCCTGCCACCAGCGGGGCGCCTTCTCCGCCACGGGTTCGTGCCTCCGGTCCAGGACGGCGGTCACTTCTTGTACACCCCCTGCTCGCCCATCATGTGGGCCACCTTGTTCGCGGCGAGCACCAGCGCCACGCTGACCAGCCCCTTGATCAGGCCCGCGGCCGCGGCGAAGCTGAAGTCCTGGTTGCGCACGCCGTTCCACCACACATAGGTGTCGAGCACCTCCGCCGCGCCCGGCCCGACCGCGTCGCGCTGCAGCAGGATCTGTTCGAAGCCGACGGTGAGCGCGTCGCCGACCCGCAGCACCAGCAGCAGCGCGATCACCGGCCGCAGCGCGGGCAGCGTGACGTGCCACAGGCGCCGCCAGCGCCCCGCGCCGTCCATGGCCGCCGCCTCGTACAGGTCCGGGCTGACGGAGGCGAGTGCGGCGAGGAAGACGATGATGCCCCAGCCCGCGTCCTTCCAGACGCCCTCCGCCGTCACCAGGAACTTGAAGATCCCGGGGTCGGTCATGAGGTCGAAGCCCTCGTACCCGTGCCGGCGCAGGGTCTGCGCGATGATGCCGGCGCCGCCGAAGATCTGCTGGAAGACGGTGATGACCAGCACCCAGGAGAAGAAGTGCGGCAGGTAGAGGATGGCCTGCGACACCGCCCGCACCCGGGGCCTGATCACGCTGTTGATGAGCAGCGCGAGCGCGATCGGGATGGGGAAGAACAGCACGAGCTGGAGGAAGAACAGCACCAGCGTGTTCCGTACGGCGTCCCAGAACGCCGAGTCCTCGAAGATCCGCTGGAACTGCTCCAGGCCCACCCAGGGGCTCTCCAGCATGGCGGCGAACCCGTTGTCGCTGATGTACGGGTCGTACTCCTGGAAGGCGACGACGTTGCCCAGGATCGGTACGTAGTTGAAGACCAGGACCAGCGCGACGGCCGGCAGGGTCATCAGGATCAGCGTGCGGTCGCGGCGCAGCCTGAGCCGCAGGCTCAGCTTGCCGGGCCGTCGCGCGGGGCGCCGCCCGGAGCGGGTGTCCGGCGTCCGCGCCGCGGCCTTCCTCGTGTGCGCCTCGTCCCTGCTGCGAGGCACCGTGCTGTGGGACACGGCCGTCTCCTTGCCTCAGCGCCGGGTCACTGCGCGGAACCGTTGTCGTCGAGCAGCTTCTGGTACCAGTCCCGCAGCTTGTCGCCGCCCTGCTTGCGCCAGTCGGAGACGGCCTGCTGCATGTCGCCGATCTTCTTGCGGCCGCGGACGATGTCGTCCTCCAGCTGCTCGAAGTCGTTGGAGAGGTTGGTGTAGCGGGCGGGCTCGGTGATCTGCATGCCCCAGAAGGCGGACCTGCTGGTGAAGGCGCCCATCCGCTGCTGCCACTCCACCTGCTCGCGGGTGATGTCCGGGAACTCCGGGTGGGCGATGGTGGGGGCGGGGCTGGCGAGCATCACGTAGGCGTTGACGACTTCGGCGTTGCCCTTGTCGTTCTTGAGCGGCATGCCGTCCTTGACGCTGTAGTGCGTGCCCTCGACCCCGTAGTTGGTGAGCATGTACTCCCTGGTGCCGTACGGGGCGGCGGTGACGTTCGCGGCGGCGAGCACGTCCTCGATGACGGCCTTGGACGCCTTCTTGTTGACGAAGGCGAAGATGCCGGCGGGCGATCCGGCCCACAGCCGCGGCTGGCCGCCGTCGTGGCCGAAGATGTCCATGCCGGCGATCCGGAACTCGGGGTTCTGGGCGGCCTGTTCGGACATCTTGCCCCACCAGTCCGAGATGTTGTTGTTGTACATCAGGACCTGGCCGGCGGTGAACCGGTCGCCCGCGGTGCCCTGGGTGGCCGCCTTCGCGTCGGGGTGGACCACGCCCGCGGCGTACAGCTTGCGGGTCCACTCCAGCGCCTCGAGGAACTCCTCGGTCTCGACGCGGTAGACCAGCTTGCCGTCGACCTGGTTCCAGCCGAGCGGCTTCTCGCTGCCGGACAGCACGCCGAAGATGTTGAAGGCGGTCCACTTCATGTCGTCGCAGGCCCACACCTTCGCGCGGGCGTTGGTGACGTCCTTGGCGAAGGACAGGAACTCGGCGGCGGAACGCGGGGGCTGCCAGCCCTCCTTGTCGAAGACGTCCTTGCGGTAGAAGGGCACGATGCCGGTGACGGAGGGCGCCGGCTGGGGCAGGCCGCGCAGCTTGCCGCCGAAGATGGAGTACTGCCAGGCCTCGGTGGGGATGGCGGCCAGGTTGGGGTACTTCTTCACCGCGTCGCCCGACAGGTACGGGCCGAGGTCGGCGAACTTGCTGATGATGGCGCTGGGTATCTTGCCGCCCATGTTCCAGCTGGGGATGACCACGACGTCCGGCATGTCACTGGAGGCGAGGACCGCGCCCAGCTTCTCGTCGTAGGTGATGCCGTCCTGGTTCTGCCAGGTGATGTCGACGCCGATCAGGTCGTTCATCGCCGCGTAGTAGGCGTTGTTCCCCTTCGGCGGGGTGCCCCAGAACGGCGACATGATCCTGATGGAGCCGCCCTTGCCGAGCTTCTTCGGCACGGACGTCTTCAGGTCGGCGACCACGACCTCGCGGGTGAAGCCGACGGCGGAGCCGTTCTTCGCCGGGATGTCCGGGGTCACCACGTTGCTGGCGACGTACGCCGGCAGCAGCTTGCGCGCCTTCTTGCCCGACGTGGTGCCCTCGCGGGAGTCGCCGTCCGCCGAGCCGCCACAGGCGGCGAGCAGCGGCATGCCCCCGGCCACCGCTGCGGTGGCGACCGCCGTGGAGGCGAGGAAGCTTCTCCGGCTCGGGCCGGAGGAGACGGAAGCGGCGTTCGGCGTCATTGCGTCAACCCTTCGTGGCGCACCAGGACACCCGGCGGTGGGGCCGTCGGCTGCGGTGTCTTCAGTGGAACTGGCTGAGCCGAAGCGTTCCTTCGACTTCTGAAGGTCGGTGCGTCGAAGCGCTTCGATGTTGCTGCGAGGTTAAGTGAACCCCCGGGGGTGCACAAGGGTCGTTTCCAAGATTCCTCAAAGGCGCGGACCCGGCATCCGGGTCCCCGGTGCTCCCCCGTACACACCTTGAAATGTCGGCGGCACCCGGGAGTTGGTGCGCCGCGATGTCTTGACACCCGACCCTGCTCCCACTGAGCATCGAAGCGCTTCGAAAGCGCCTCGTCGCTCCATTCCGAGGGGAACCCCACGTGACCGAACGAACGCCGCCCGCACCGCCTTTTCGTGACCGGCACCTGCCGTTCGCGAAGCGCATCGACGACCTGCTGTCGCGGCTCACCCTCGACGAGAAGATCTCCTTCCTGCACCAGTTCGCGCCCGCCGTGGACCGCCTGGGCATCGCCGCCTTCCGCACCGGCCAGGAGGCCCTGCACGGGGTGGCCTGGATGGGCCCGGCGACGGTGTTCCCGCAGGCCGTGGGGATCGGCGCGACATGGAACCCGGAGCTGGTGCGCCGGATCGGCGAGGCGGTCTCGCAGGAGGTGCGCGCGATGCGCGCCCGCGACGAGCGGGTCGGGCTCAACGTGTGGGCGCCGACGGTGAACCTGCTGCGCCATCCGCTGTGGGGCCGCAACGAGGAGGGCTACTCGGAGGACCCCCGGCTCACCTCGGCCATCGCCACCGCCTACACCCGCGGGCTGCGCGGCGACCACCCGGTGTACTGGCGCACGGCCCCCGTCCTCAAGCACTGGCTCGCCCACAACAACGAGACGGACCGGGACACCTGCTCGGCCTCGGTCCGCCCGCGCGTGCTGCACGAGTACGACCTGCGGGCCTTCCGCGACACCGTCGAGGCGGGCGCGGTCGCCGGGGTGATGCCGGCGTACAACCTGGTCAACGGCCGCCCCAACCACGTCTCCCCGTACCTGCGCGAGCAGTTGCGCACCTGGACCGACCAGGAGCTGCTGGTCTGCTCGGACGCGGGCGCGCCGTCCAACCTGGTCGACTCCGAGCACTACTTCGACACCCACGAGGAGGCGACGGCGGCGGCGCTGCTGGCCGGCGTGGACAGCTTCACCGACCACGGCACGGACGGATCGAAGATCACCGCCCGGCTGCGGGGCGCCCTGGCGAAGGGCCTGCTCACCGAGGCGGACATCGACACGGCGGTCCGCCGCCAGCTCTCGGTGCGCTTCCGGCTCGGCGAGTTCGACGGCCCCGGCGCGTACGCCGCCCCGGGCGCCTTCGACACCCCCGAGCACCGGGCGCTCGCTCAGGAGGCGGCCGAGCAGGCCATCGTCCTGCTGAAGAACGACGGTCTCCTCCCGCTGGCCCCGGACACCCGGATCGCCGTCGTGGGCCTGCTCGCCGACGAGTGCAAGCTCGACTGGTACAGCGGCACGCTGATCCACCGCTCCACCCCGCTGGAGGGTCTGCTGGAACGGTTCGGCGCCGACCGGGTGAGCTTCGCGGAAGGCGTGGACCGGATCCGGCTCAGGACGGCCGAGGGCACGTATCTGCGCGTACCGCCGGCCGAGCGGGCGGACGGCCCGGCGCGCGGCGCCGAGGGCGCGCTCGACCCGGCGCTGCTCGCCGGCCGCACCGACCTGCCGCCGCTGACCACCGGTGCCGACGGCACCGAACTGGCCCTGATCGACTGGGGCGAGGACGTGCTGACGCTGCGCGCCCCCGACGGCCGCTATCTCTCCGTCGCCGAGGACGGTTACGTCCGCGCCTCCGCGGACCAGCCCGGCGGCTGGGTCGTGCAGGAGACGTTCCGCCTGGAACCCCACGAGAACGGTCACCTCCTGCTCCACCTGGGGACGGGCCGGCACGTCTGTGTCGCCGCGGACGGCGTGAAGGTTGCCGCGCCCGGCTCCCCGGACGAGCCGGCGGTCTTCGCGCTGGAGGTCACCGAGCACGGCGAGGACGCGGTGGCGCGGGCCGCCGCCGGCGCGGACGTGGTCGTGGTGGTCGCGGGCAACGACCCGCACCTCAACGGCCGCGAGACCGAGGACCGTACGACGCTGCGGCTCCCCGGCCACCAGCAGCGCCTGCTGCGCGCCGCCCGCGCCGCCAACCCGCGCACGGTGCTGGCGCTGGTGTCGGCGTACCCCTACACGGTGGCACCCGCCGCGCTGCCCGCGATGCTGTGGACCGCGCACGGCGGCCAGGCGGCCGGCACCGCCCTGGCCCGGGTCCTGGCCGGCGACGTCTCACCGGCCGGCCGCCTCCCGCAGACCTGGTACGCGGACGACGCGGACCTGCCCGACCTCCTCGACTACGACGTCATCGGCAGCCGCCAGACCTACCTCTACTTCGAGGGCACGCCGCTGTTCCCGTTCGGCCACGGCCTGTCGTACACCCGCTTCACCTACACGGACCTGACCGCGCGGGCGGCGGACGGCGCGGTGCGCGTCACGTTCTGGGTCACCAACACCGGCGCGGTCCGGGCGGACGAGGTCGCGCAGCTCTACGCCCGGGCGGCGGACCCGTCGGTGATCCGCCCGCGCCGCCAGCTGCTGGACCACGCGCGGATCACCCTGGCGCCGGGCGAGACCAGGGAGCTGTCCTTCGACGTCCCGCTGTCCGCCTTCGCGTTCTGGGACGTCGCGCGCGGCGACTGGCGCGTGGAGCCCGGCCCGTACGAGCTGCTGGCCGGGGCGTCCTCCGAGGACATCCGGCTGCGGACCACGGTGACCCTGGACGGCGAGCCCGCGACGCCGCGCCCGGTCGCGTCCCGCGGTCTGGACGCGGTGGACTTCGACGAGCAGAGCGGCACGCGGATCGTGGACCGTACGAAGGTGTCGGGCGACGCGGTGACCCCGTCGGCGGACGTCGCCGAACTCCTCTACCGCGCCTGCGACTTCGGCACGGGCGTCCGTCAGGTGAGCGTCGAGGTGGCGGGCGGGGGCGGCACGGTGGAGGTGTGGCCGGCCCCGGGCGCCGCGCCGGCGACCCTGACGCTCGACGCCCCGACGTCCGGCCCGTACGACTACACGCGTCTGACCGCCGCCTTCACCGCGGACGGCGTGCGCGACGTCCGCGTCAGACTGCGCGGCCCGCTGCGGCTCGCGCACGTCGGCTTCTCCGGTTGAGGGTCCGGACCAGGCCGGCGCGGGGAAGGGGCCCGGCACCGGAAGGCATCGGTGCCGGGCCCCTTCGGGACGGCGAGCTCGCGTCGAGAAGAGCTTACCTGAAAATGGTTCCCATGAGCCAGAGGGGGCGCCGCCCGCCCGGTGGACGACACCTGACTGCCGTGGACGACAACCGCCGTGCATGACAACGGCCGGAGCCCCCGCACAGTCGGGCTCCGGCCGTCGGCCTGTCGGCCGCCTCAGAGAGCGAGACCGGTGAGGACGAGCACCCGCTCGTAGGTGTAGTCGTCCATGGCGTACCGCACGCCCTCGCGGCCCACGCCGGACTGCTTGACACCGCCGTACGGCATCTGGTCGGCGCGGTAGGACGGCACGTCGCCGATGACCACGCCGCCGACCTCCAGGGCGCGGTGGGCGCGGAAGGCGGTCTGGAGGTCGTGCGTGAAGACGCCGGCCTGGAGACCGAACTTGGAGTCGTTCACGGCGGCGAAGGCCTCGGCCTCGCCGTCCACCTTCTGCACGGTGAGGACCGGCCCGAAGACCTCCTCGCAGGCGATCGTCACGTCGGCCGGGACCTCGGCGAGGACGGTCGGGGCGTAGGAGGCGCCGTCGCGCTTGCCGCCGGCGAGCAGCTTGGCGCCCGCGGCGACGGCCTCGTCCACCCAGGACTCGACGCGCTTGGCGGCGTCCTCGCTGACCAGCGGGCCGACGTCGGTGGCGTCGTCGCTCGGGTCACCGGTGACCTGGGCCTCGACGGCGGCGACGATGCGCGGCAGCAGCCGGTCGTAGACGGCGGCGTCGGCGATGACCCGCTGCACGGAGATGCAGGACTGGCCGCCCTGGTAGTTGGAGAAGGTGGCGATGCGGTTCGCCGCCCAGTCCAGGTCCTCGTCGCTCGCCCAGTCGGCGAGGACGACCGCGGCGCCGTTGCCGCCCAGCTCCAGGGTGCAGTGCTTGCGCGGCGCCGAGTCCATGATCGCGTAACCGACCTTGTCGGAACCGGTGAAGGAGATGACCGGCAGCCGCTCGTCCTGCACGAGGGCGGGCATCCGGTCGTTCTCCACCGGGAGGATGCTCCAGGAGCCGGCGGGCAGCTCGGTCTCGGCCAGCAGCTCACCGAGGATCAGGCCGGAGAGGGGGGTGGCCGGGGCGGGCTTGAGGATGATCGGCGCGCCGACCGCGATCGCCGGGGCGACCTTGTGGGCGCACAGGTTCAGCGGGAAGTTGAACGGCGCGATGCCGAGCACGACGCCCTTGGGGAACCGCCGCGTGAGCGCGAGCCGGCCCTGGCCGCCGAGGTCGGTGTCGAGGCGCTGCGCCTCGCCGCCGTTGAACCGCCGGGCCTCCTCGGCCGCGAACCGGAACACGGACACCGCGCGGCCCACCTCGCCGCGGGCCCACTTGATCGGCTTGCCGTTCTCGGCGGAGATCAGCCGCGCGATCTCCTCGGTGCGCTCGGCGAGCCGCTTGCTGACGTGGTCGAGCGCGGCGGCACGCACGTGCGCGGGCGTCGCGGCGAACTCGTCCCGCACGGCGTACGCGGCGGCCACGGCCTCCTCGACCTGCGCGTCGGTCGGCAGGCTGACCTGCCCGACGAGCCGACCGTCCCACGGGTTGGTGACATCGAAGGTGCTCTCACCGGTGACCGGACGGCCGGCGAGCCAGAAGGCGTGGGTGGAGGTCATGGTCGAAGCCCGTGCCCTTCCGCGTTGGGGGTGGTGTTGCCTGTCGGCTCCACGGTAGGGGCGGAGGGGCGGTGGGGGGCTTGTCCAGAGTGTAGTGGTGGGGGGTGGGGGTGCGCCGGTTTGGACCGTCCGGCCGCTCGGGGGTCGCCGCGCGACGAAGGTTCGTCCACCGTAGGTGATCTCGCGAGGACTCCGATCTCGCACGCCAGCGGTTCAGGGGCTTCACACTGCCCTTGGCTATGCCCCCGAGATGCGGTGCCGGCGGCGGTCGGCGGGGACGGCGGCTGCGCGCTGCAGGTCGACCGGACCGATCTGCTGAAGGCCGTCATCCGGCGGTTCGGAGCCCGCGGCCGGGGCTGACCCGAGCAGCCGGGTCACGGTGCCGGAACCCGCGGCGCGGCCGTGTCGGCGGAAGGCGAAACGGTGGCCGGACTCCAGCGGGACGGGCCGGTCGAGGTCGATCCGGACGGTGGCCCGGTGGAGCGGTCGGAGTGCGTCCAGGCCGGGGGGCAGGGTCACCGTGCCCACGACTGCGGCGCCGCGCAGGTAGCAGTCCAGGGTGTCACCGGTGCGCACCTCGGCGCCGCCCTCGTCCTCCGCCAGCACCGCGAGGTCGGCGGTGAGGGCGCCGTACGCGCGGATGGAGCCCGGCGCCGCGAGTACCTGTCCGCGTTCGAGTACGGCGGCCACCGCGCCCGGGAGCAGCAGGGCGACGTTGGCGCACGCGCCGGGCTCGTCGGTCTCGCGCCCGCCGTCGCGGATGCCCGTCACCCGGACGTTCTCCTCGGTGCCGAAGCCGACGATCGCCACCTCGTCGCCCCGGCGGACACGGCCGCGCTCGATCCGGCCCGCCGCCATGGCGAGCCTGCCCTGGTCGAGGACGAAGACGTCCTCCACCGTCATCAGGAAGGCCGGCGGCTCGCCGGGCATCTACTGCTCCGCCGCCGTGGCCTTCAACGCCAGCCACAGTTCCATCCGGACGTCCGGGTCGTCCAGGGAGCGCCCCAGGATCTCCTCGACCCGCCGCATCCGGTAGCGGAGGGTGTGGCGGTGGACGCCGAGGTCGGCGGCTGCGGCGTCCCACTGGCCGTGGCGGGAGAGCCAGGCGCGCAGCGAGGCGACGAGGTCGCCGCGGCCGGTGGCGTCGTGTTCGCGCAGGGCGCGCAGGAGGCCGTCGGCGAAGGCCTTGACCGCGTCGTCGGCCAGGAGCGGCAGCACCGAGCCCGACGCCAGCTGTTCGTGTTCGACGAGAATGCGGCCGCGGCGGCGGGCCACCGACAGCGCCTGTTCGGCCTGTTTGTAGGCGGCCGCGGCGGTGATGGGGCCCGCGGGGGCGGAGAGGCCGATCACCAGGTCGTCGCCCTCCGCCGGGGAGGGTTCGCGGACGGAGGACGGCGTGCCGCGGGCCGCCTCCAGGGCCGCCGCGTACTCGGCGCAGGCGTGGGCCGCCGCGCCGCCGTCCGCGGCGAGGACGATCAGGCGGTCGCCCTCGGGCACGGCCAGCACCGCCTCGCCGGCCCGGGCGCCGGCCGCCTCGACCGCCTCGGCCAGGCCGCCCCCGCCCGCGTCGCCCTCGGCGACGATCACGCGGAAGGGGGCGTCGAGGAGGCCGCCGTAGAGGTCTCCGGCGACGGCGCGGGCGTGGTCCGGTTCGCCCGCGAGGAGCATCCGCAGCACCGCCGCACCGATGCGCTGCTCGGCCTCGTGCAGGGAGCGGGAGCGTTCGGTGGTGAGGGTGAGCAGGGCGATGGCGGAGTGGACGGCGTAGCGCTCGGCGGTGCCGAGGGCGGCTTCCGTGCCGACGGCGAGGGCGGCGCGCGGGCGGCGGCCGGTGCCGAGGGAGTGCAGTTCGACGCGGTCCTCGTGGTCGGGGCCGCCGACCACCGAGCTGGCCGGGGCCGGCCGGTCGCGCAGGCGTTCGACGTCGGCGGTGAGGCGGGCGGCGCGGCGGCCCGCCCACTCGGGGGCCGCGGCGACGACGGCGCCGGACGCGTCGTAGAGCGCCGCCCAGCCGTCGACCTGGGCGGCGAGCGCGCCGAGCAGCCCTTCGGGGCCGTCGTTCAGGGCCTGTTTCGTCAGTTCGCGCTGGGCCGCGAAGCCGGCCGTGACCGCGCGGTACTGGTCGGCCGCGATGGCCGCCGAGACCGCCTTCGTGATCGCCAGGAAGGGGGTGCGGCGGGGCACTTCGAGGAGCGGCAGGCCCTCTTCCTCGGCCGCGTCGACCAGTGCCTGCGGGATCTCCTCGTAGTTCACCCCGATCGCGAAGCCGAGGCCGACGACGCCCGCGCCGGCCAGCCGCCGCACATAGCGCCGCATGGCCTCCGGATCCTCCGCGTCCAGCTTCAGCGCGGTGATCAGGAGCAGTTCCCCGCCCTCCATGTACGGCACGGGGTCGGCCAGCTCGCTGACGTGCGCCCAGCGGACGGGCACGTCCAGCCGGTCCGCGCCCGCCCGGACGGTCAGCTTGAGCGCCGAGTGGTGGACGAGGGAGGCGAGCGTGGGAGGCATGGGGCCTTCAGAGCCTTCGAGGAGGGGGAATCGGGGTGATCTTTTGGCCGTCGCGTATGAACGACCGGTACCGATTCTGCCTCACCGTATGACCGCGAGACGCCGCTTCAGCCCCGCAGGTCCACCAGCAGCGGCGGCGCGTGCTCGCCCTTGACGTTCGTGAGGGAGAGCACCGCGTGGCCGGGCGGCACCGCGTGCGCCAGCTCCGACGCGGACCAGCGTTCCCGCTCCACCTGCCGTACGGTCACCGCGCGCGCGGTCGGCGCCTTGCCGGTGATGACCCGGCGCAGCATGTGCACGGCCTTCCCGGCGGGGGTCTCGGCGATGATCTGCCGGTCGGTGACGTCGCGGGCCTCGGTCCACTCCTTGCCCCACACCTCGGCGAAGTCCTGCCCGTCCCAGGGGGTGAGGCCGGACAGGGCGATCCGGCATCCGGTGGCGCCGAGGAGCGGGCCGCGCAGCGGGCGCGGTACGTCGTCGAGGGTGCGCAGTGTGAGGACGGCGCCCGCGTTGGCGGAGCGCAGGCGCTGGATGCCGCGCACCGACTCCGGGGTCACCACGCCGGTCGCGTCGTCGAGGATCAGGCAGGCGAACAGCGAGCGGTCCTCCCGCACCGCCACGCTCGCCGTGAACTGGGCGAGCACCAGCCGGGCCAGGATCCGGGAGGCGTCCGCGTGGCCGCGCGCGGGCAGGTCGATGCGGACCCGGACCGGGTGGTCGAGGGCCTTGAGGGAGAACGGCCGGGACTGGCCGGAGGTGTCGAAGAAGCCCGCGAACGCCGGGCGGTCGAGCAGGGCGATCCGGTCGGCCAGGACCCCGCTGACGTCCCCCGGGTGGGCCATCTGCCGCTCGCGCGCGTCCAGTTCGCGCAGCAGCGACTCCTGCCCGGCCTCGACGAGACCGGCGCGCAGCTCGGCGAGCGGGCCGGGCGCGCCGTCGAGCAGCGCGCGCAGCTCGGGGACGGACGGGAAGCGGCCGTGGACGGCGCGATAGGGGCCGAGGAGCTGGGCGAGGACGGTGGTGGAGCGGCGGCTGTCGCTGCCGGGGTGCGGGTCGGCGAGGTCGCCCACCAGGGCTTCGGCCAGTATGGCGGCGGCCTCGTCGGGGTCGGTGTTGCCGCCGTACAGGTCGAGGTCGTACATCGACTCGGGGTTGCCGATGCGCACGACGACGTCGTAGGCCTCGGCCGGACCCAGTCCGGCGCCCGCCGCGCCGACGACCACGACGGCGGCCCGCCCGGTCAGCGCGTGCAGGCACAGCGACTCGGCGAGCGGACGCACCAGGGTGCCGGTCTTGCCGGAGCCGGCCGGGCCGACGGCGAGCAGGGAGGTGCCGAGCAGTTCGGGGCCGAGGGCGAGGCCGGTGCCGCGGTAGGCGTAGGGGTTGCGCGGGTCGTCGGCGGTGGTGCCGAGCCGGACCTGGCCGGTGAGCAGGTCGTGCCGGGCCTGGCGGCCCGGCAGGTCGCGGGCGCCGGAGGGGTGCGGGCAGGCGGCGGAGCCCTCCCGCAGGACGGCGCCGGTGAAGGTGGCGAGGGAGTGCCGGCCGCTGTGCACGCCCTGCCAGGCGCGGGTGATGCGGGCGTGGTCGACGTCCCGCATCAGGCCCTGGCGGGCCTCGGTGGCGAGCCGGTCGGCGGCGTCGGAGGCGCCGGCGGCGCGCAGCGCGGGGAACTCGGCGGGGTCCTCCTCGAGGGCGGGCGGGCGCTGGTTCTCCGGGGCGGTGGAGCGCCGCCAGGCGGGCGGGCCGTAGCGGCGCCACAGCTCGCCCCAGCGGCCCAGCCGGCCGACACCGACCAGGATGACCAGGGCGACGATCGCGTAGTAGGCGTAGACGACCACGACGGCGGCGAAGCTGTGCGGCTCGGCCCAGGAGTCCGGGATCATCGCGTACAGCGGCAGCAGCCACCAGCCGCCGAGGTAGCCGTTCCACAGCAGCGACCAGATCAGCCAGCCGACCAGGAACGCGATCAGGGCCCCGGCGGCCAGCTGCCGGCCGGGCACCAGCTCCGGTTCCTCGTCGGGCCGCGGCTTGTGCCCGAACCGCCAGACGCCGGGCGCGGCCTCGGGCCGGGGGGTGCGCAGCCAGCTCAGGAAGGCGGAGCCGTCGGGGAGGGGCGGCACGGGTGGTGCCGCCGCGGGGCGGGGGGGCAGGGACGGCATCTCCGGCGGCTGCGCCGGACGAGGTACCGGTTCCGCATGCGTGCCCCGCGCCTCCCGGGTCCCGTCGCTGTCCATCGCCCTTGCCCCCTGACCAGCCGCCGTGTCCGCGTCCGCGTCCGTCCCGTGCACCATCAGCGAGTCAATCTAACGCGCGGGCAGGGCGAGTTCACCGGTGACGCGGCGGCACGCACGGGCGGTATCCGTCCGGGCGAGCCGGGCCGGGCGCGCGCCGCCTATGTCCACGGCGGACAACCGGCCCCGCCGACAACGCCCACATGGAGCATGCCCACCCCCTCCCACCCGTCTTAACCTGCGAGAAAAGAAGACAAGCGTCCGGAAACACCCCCAGGAGCCCTCATGACCGCAGTTCCGCAGGAGCGCCGCGTCGTCACCGCCATCCCCGGCCCGAAGTCGCAGGAGCTTCAGGCCCGCCGTACCGCCGCGGTCGCCGCGGGTGTGGGCTCCGTGCTGCCGGTGTTCACCGCGCGCGCCGGCGGCGGCATCATCGAGGACGTCGACGGCAACCGTCTGATCGACTTCGGCTCCGGTATCGCCGTGACGTCGGTGGGCGCCTCCGCCGAGGCGGTCGTCCGCCGCGCCTCCGCGCAGCTCGCCGACTTCACCCACACCTGTTTCATGGTCACCCCGTACGAGGGCTACGTGGAGGTCGCCGAGGCCCTCGCGGAGCTGACCCCGGGTGACCACGCCAAGAAGAGCGCGCTGTTCAACTCGGGCGCCGAGGCCGTCGAGAACGCCGTCAAGATCGCCCGCGCGTACACCAAGCGCCAGGCGGTCGTCGTGTTCGACCACGGCTACCACGGCCGCACCAACCTGACGATGGCGCTGACCGCGAAGAACATGCCGTACAAGCACGGCTTCGGTCCGTTCGCGCCCGAGGTCTACCGCGTCCCGGTCGCCTACGGCTACCGCTGGCCGACCGGCCCGGAGAATGCCGGCCCGGAGGCCGCCAAGCAGGCCATCGACCAGATCACCAAGCAGGTCGGCGCCGAGAACGTCGCCGCGATCATCATCGAGCCGGTGCTGGGCGAGGGCGGCTTCATCGAGCCGGCCAAGGGCTTCCTGCCGGCCATCGTGAAGTTCGCCAACGACAACGGCATCGTCTTCGTCGCGGACGAGATCCAGTCCGGCTTCTGCCGCACCGGCCAGTGGTTCGCCTGCGAGGACGAGGGCATCGTCCCGGACCTGATCACCACCGCGAAGGGCATCGCCGGCGGTCTGCCGCTGGCCGCGGTGACCGGCCGCGCCGAGATCATGGACGCCGCGCACGCCGGCGGCCTGGGCGGCACCTACGGCGGCAACCCGGTCGCCTGCGCGGGTGCGCTCGGCGCGATCGAGACGATGAAGGAGCTGGACCTCAACGCCAAGGCGAAGAACATCGAGGCGGTCATGAAGTCGCGTCTCGGTGCCATGGCCGAGAAGTTCGACATCATCGGCGACGTCCGCGGCCGGGGTGCCATGATCGCCATCGAGCTGGTCAAGGACCGCGCCACCAAGGAGCCGAACCCGGAGGCGACCGCCGCGCTCGCCAAGGCCTGCCACGCCGAGGGCCTGCTGGTCCTGACCTGTGGCACCTACGGCAACGTGCTGCGCTTCCTGCCGCCGCTGGTCATCGGCGAGGACCTGCTGAACGAGGGCCTCGACATCATCGAGCAGGCGTTCGCGCGCATCTGAGCGGGCGCGCCGCGCGTCTGACGGAGCCTGCGGCAGAGCGTGTGAAGAAGGTGTGCGAGGTGGATGACAGGACGCCGTTCCGGCTGTCCTCCTCGCCGCGCCTGTCGTAGGTTCTCAGCAGATGAGAGATACACCCCGCCCACAGGGGACTGTGGGTGACACCAGGCCGTGGCCTCCCCAGCTCCGACCTGGTCGTGCCCTCGCGCACACCACCGGGGCCTCCGGCTCCGGATCTCCTCACCGATCGGACGGTCGCCCGCCCCAGACCCCCCGGGGCGCGCGGCATTCCGGTCCGTTCGGCCGCCTCGGAACCATCCCCCCTGTTCCGGGGCGGCCGACCCTCTTCCTCCTGCTGCCGCTGATCCTGTTCGCGCTGATCACCTGGCAGGTCGTCGCCGACGGCCCGCTGATCCGCCTCGACGAGCGGCTGAGCCGCGCGCTGGTCCGCCCGGACCGGGTCTCCGAACTCCTCGCGGACCTCGGCAACGTGCCGGTGGCCGTGCCGGTCCTGGCGGTGGTGGCGGCCGGTGCCCTCTGGCGGGCCCGCGCCGGCGGTACGGACCACTGGTGGCGGCCGGGTGTCGCGGCGGCCGTCCTCATGGCGCTGGTCCCCGCGCTCGTCGTCCCGCTCAAGGTGCTGACCGACCGCCCGGGCACCCCGGCCGTCCCGCCCGCCACCGGCTACTACCCCTCCGGGCACACCGCCACCGCCGCCGTCGCCTACGGCTGCGCGGCGCTGCTCCTGCTGCCGTCGCTGCGCCGCGCCGCCGCCCGCCGCGCCGTGCTCGCGCTGTGCGCCGCGCTGGTCCTCGGCGTGAGCTTCGGGCTGGTGCGGCGGGGCTATCACTGGCCGCTGGACGTGGTGGCGAGCTGGTGTCTGTCCGCGCTGCTGCTGGGACTGCTGTGGCGGCCGCTCAGCGGAAGTAGCCGTCGAACGTCCGCTGGAACTCCCAGCCGCCGAACCGGTCCCAGTTGACCGACCAAGTCATCAGACCGCGCAGCCCCGGCCAGGTGCCGTGGGTGGCGTACGAGCCGCAGCTCACCTTCTTCGTCAGGCAGTCCAGGGTCTTCACCACTTCGGCCGGGGGCACGTGTCCGTTGCCCGCGTTCGGGGTGGCCGGCATGCCGATGGCGACCTGGTCGGGGCGCAGCGGCGGGAAGACCTTGCCCGGGTCGCCCGCGACGGGGAAGCCGGTCAGCAGCATGTCGGTCATGGCGATGTGGAAGTCGGCGCCGCCCATGGAGTGGTACTGGTTGTCGAGGCCCATGACCGGGCCCGAGTTGTAGTCCTGGACGTGCAGCAGGGTCAGGTCGTCGCGCAGGGCGTGGATGACCGGGAGGTAGGCCCCGGCCCGCGGGTCCTGGCCGCCCCACTTGCCGGTGCCGTAGAACTGGTAGCCGAGCTGGACGAAGAAGGTCTCGGGGGCCATCGTCAGCACGAAGTCGTCGCCGTACCTGGCCTTCAGGGTCTTCAGGGCGGAGATCAGGTTCACGATCACCGGGGTCTTCGGGGTGCGGAAGTCGGTGTCGTCGGGGTCGAGGGAGAGGGAGTGGCCCTCGAAGTCGATGTCGAGGCCGTCCAGACCGTACTCGTCGATGATCTTCGAGACGGACGCGACGAAGGTGTCGCGGGCGGCCGTCGTCGTCAGCCGCACCTGACCGTTCTGGCCGCCGATGGAGATCAGCACCTTCTTGCCGGCCGCCTGCTTGGCCTTGACGGCCGCCTTGAACTCGGCGTCGGACTCGACGTTCGGGCACTCGGTGACGGGGCAGCGGGTGAAGCGGATGTCGCCGGAGGTGACGGAGGTCGGCTCCCCGAAGGCGAGGTCGATGACGTCCCAGCTGTCGGGGACGTCGGCGAGGCGGGTGTAGCCGGAGCCGTTGGCGAAGGTGGCGTGCAGATAGCCGACCAGGGCGTGCGGCGGCAGGCCCGGGGTGGGGCCGCCGGGGCCGGGGGCCGTGGTCGCGGTGACGGTCGCCGAGCGCGCGGACTCGCCCGCGTCGTTCACTGCGGTGACCTGGAAGGAGTACGCCGTCGAGGGCGCGAGGCCGGTGACGGTCGTCGTGGTGCCGGTGACCGTCCGGACCTTGGTGCCGTCGCGGTAGACGGCGTAGCCGGTCGCGCCGGGGACGGCCGTCCAGGACAGGTCGACGGAGGTGGCGGTGACGGTGCCGGCGGCGAGGCCGGCCGGGACGGCGGGCGGCCGGGCGGGGCCGGTGCCGGGGCCGGTCAGGGTCAGGTCGTCGGCGTGGTAGGCGCCGGTGCCGTACCAGCCGTGGGTGAAGACGGTGACCCGGGTGGTGGCCGGGCCGGTGCGGAAGGTGGTGGTGAGCTGCTGCCAGTCGGTGGCGGACTGGGTCCAGGCGGTGACGTCGGTGGTGCCGGTGCCGGACGCGCCGAGGTACACGTAGGAGCCGCGGACGTGGCCCGTGAGCGTGTACGCGGAGTCGGGCTGGACGGTCACGGTCTGGGAGCAGCGGGCGTTGTCGCTGCCGGCGGGGGTCGCGCGCAGGGCGGCGCCGCCGCTGCGCACCGGGCTGGTGACGGTCGTGCCGGCCGTGCAGGTCCAGCCGTCGAGGCCCGCTTCGAAGCCTCCGTTGGCGAGGAGGTCCGCGTCGGCCGCACGGGCGGCCGACGTGAGCGCGGTGAGGCCGGGCAGGGTCAGTGCCGCGGCGGTGAGCAGGGCGAGCGGTCTGAGGCGGGCGAAGCGTGCGCGGTCCACAAGTGCCTCCGTAGGCGGGGGAATTGGAGGGGTGGAGCGCTCACAACTTGGTCCAGACCAATCATCGTGTCAAGGGGTCAGGCCGGGTCCTCCTTCGTGGCCAGGTTCGCCGCCGCCTCGTGCATCGCGAGTTCCAGCAGCGCGGGACCGGTGAGCGTCCCGGACCCGTCCGGCGGCACCAGCCAGCGCACCTTGCCGGCCGGCCGGCCCGGGTACGGCACGACGATCCAGGTGCCGGCCCCGGCCGTACGGATGCCCGTGCCGAGCCAGTGGGCGGCGGTGCCCGGCGGCACGAGGAAGCCCGTCCGGGCGTCGCCGGAGTCGGCGAGCACCGGGCCGGGCCGGTCGAGGATGCGGGTGAGCACGTCGAGCGTCGGACGGCCCAGCCGGCCGGGCAGGATGAGGACGTCCCAGGCCTTGCCGGCGGGCAGCAGCGTCACCCCGAGCGGGTTGCGCTCCCACTCCCAGCGGCAGGCGTCGGGGTCCGGTGCGACGGAAGCCAGCCAGTCGACGGCCGTCTTTGCCCCAGTCATGGAGAAGACCTCCCTGTTCTCTCGTGGACGCGCGGTGCGTCCACGAGGGAGAGGGAGGTCATGGCCCAAGCATTACGCGAGTTCGGTCCGCCGTTTCGTGTGACCCGCGTCACACGGACCGGGGTCAGCTGTCGAAGCCCAGCCCCAGCCGGTCCATCGCGCGCAGCCACAGATTGCGCCGCCCGCCGTGGGCGTCCGCCCGGGCCAGCGACCACTTGGTGAGCGCGATGCCGGTCCAGGCGAACGGCTCCGGCGGGAAGGGCAGCGGCTTCTTGCGGACCATCTCCAGCTCGGTCCGCTCGGTGCGCTCCCCCGCCAGCAGGTCCAGCATCACCTCGGCGCCGAAGCGGGTCGCGCCGACGCCGAGGCCCGTGTAGCCCGCCGCGTACGCCACCTTGCCCTGGTGGGCGGTGCCGAAGAACGCGGAGAAGCGGGAGCAGGTGTCGATGGCGCCGCCCCAGGCGTGGGTGAAGCGGACGCCCTCCAGCTGCGGGAAGCAGGTGAAGAAGTGCCCGGCGAGCTTGGCGTAGGTCTCCGGCCGGTCGTCGTACTCGGCACGCACCCGGCCGCCGTACGGGTAGATCGCGTCGTAGCCGCCCCACAGGATGCGGTTGTCGGCGGACAGCCGGAAGTAGTGGAACTGGTTGGCGCTGTCGCCGAGGCCCTGCCGGCCGCGCCAGCCGATCCCGGCGAGCTGGGCGTCCGTCAGGGGCTCGGTCATCAGGGCGTAGTCGTAGACGGGGACCGTGTAGTGCCGCAGCCGTCTGACCAGACTGGGGAAGATGTTGGTGCCGAGCGCGACCTTGCGGGCGCGGACCCGGCCGTAGGGGGTGCGTACGGTCATGCCCGCGCCGTAGGGCTTCAGGGTGAGCGCGGGGGTGTGCTCGTAGACGCGCACCCCGAGGTTCACGCAGGCCCGCTTCAGGCCCCAGGCGAGCTTGGCGGGGTTCAGCATGGCCACGCCGCGCTTGTCCCACAGGCCCGCCTGGAAGGTGGGCGAGTTCACCTGCGCGCGGACCGCGTCGGCGTCCAGGTACTCGACGCCGTCGGCCAGGCCCTCGCGCTCCATCCGCTCGTACCAGTCGCGCAGTTCCCACGCCTGGTACGTCTCGGTGGCGACGTCGATCTCGCCGGTGCGCTCGAAGTCGCAGTCGATGCCGTGCCGGGCGACCGCCTTCTCGATCTCGTCGAGGTTGCGGGCGCCCAGCTCCTGCAGCTTGTGGATCTCGTCCGGCCAGCGGGTGAGCCCGTTGGGCAGCCCGTGGGTGAGGGAGGCGGCGCAGAAGCCGCCGTTGCGGCCCGAGGCGGCCCAGCCCACCTCGCGGCCCTCCAGCAGCACCACGTCCCGCCGCGGATCGCGCTCCTTGGCGACGAGCGCGGTCCACAGCCCGCTGTAGCCGCCGCCGACGACCAGCAGGTCGCAGGTCTCGGCGCCGGTCAGCGCGGGCTCGGGGCGGGGCCTGCCGGGGTCGTCCAGCCAGTACGGGACCGGCTGGGCTTCGGAAAGGGACTTCGTCCAGTCGTTGTCACTGCCACGGCTCATGGCGCTTGGGGCCATGATTTCAACTCCCTACAAGGGTTCTGAGCGGCTCTGAGCCTTTTGCTTGGTACGGCGATTGCTGATGAGCATCGAGACGAGAACGAACAGCACGGCGAGGACGAACATGGCCGTGCCGATGACATTGATCTGCACGGGCGTGCCGCGCTGCGCCGAACCCCACACGAACATGGGGAAGGTGACGGTGGAGCCCGCGTTGAAATTGGTGATGATGAAATCGTCGAAGGAGAGCGCGAAGGCGAGCAGCGCGCCCGCGGCGATTCCGGGTGCCGCGATCGGCAGGGTGACCCGCAGGAAGGTCTGCAACGGGCCGGCGTAGAGGTCCTGCGCGGCCTGCTCCAGCCTCGGGTCCATCGACATGACGCGCGCCTTGACGGCCGTCACGACGAAGCTGAGGCAGAACATGATGTGGGCGATGAGGATCGTCCAGAAGCCCAGCTGGACGCCCATGTTGAGGAAGAGGGTCAGCAGCGAGGCCGCCATCACCACCTCGGGCATCGCCATGGGCAGGAAGATCAGCGAGTTGACGGCGCCGCGGGCGCGGAAGCGGTACCGCACCAGCGCGAACGCGATCGCCGTGCCGAGCGCGGTGGCGCCGAGCGTCGCCCAGAACGCGATCTGCAGGCTGAGCGAGAGCGAGCCGCACAGGTCGGCGACCCCGCACGGGTCGGTCCAGGCGTCCGCGGAGAACTTCTGCCACTCGTAGTTGAAGCGCCCCTTCGGATCGTTGAAGGAGAACACCGTGACGACGACGTTCGGCAGCAGCAGATAGGCGAGCGTGAACAGTCCCGCGATGACGACGAGACGGCGCTTGAGCCAGTCGACGAAGGCCATTCAGACCAGATCCTCCGTCCCGGACCTGCGGATGTAGAGCGTGACCATGATGAGGATCGCGAACATCAGGATGAACGACAGGGCGGCGGCCGTCGGATAGTCCAGGATGCGCAGGAACTGCGACTGGATGACGTTGCCGATCATGCGGGTGTCGGTGGAGCCGAGCAGGTCCGCGTTGACGTAGTCGCCGGCGGCCGGGATGAAGGTCAGCAGCGTGCCGGAGACGACGCCCGGCATCGACAGCGGGAAGGTCACCTTGCGGAAAGTGGTGAAGGGCTTCGCGTACAGGTCACCCGCCGCCTCGTGCAGCCGGCCGTCGATCCGCTCCAGCGAGGTGTACAGCGGCAGGATCATGAACGGCAGGAAGTTGTACGTCAGACCGCACACCACCGCCAGCGGCGTGGCCAGCACCCGGTCGCCGGAGGTGACGCCGAGCCAGCCGGTGACGTCCAGGACGTGCAGCGCGTCGAGCGCGCCGACGACCGGGCCGCCGTCGGCGAGGATCGTCTTCCAGGCGAGCGTGCGGATCAGGAAGCTGGTGAAGAACGGCGCGATCACCAGGATCATGATCAGGTGCTTCCAGCGGCCCGCGCGGAAGGCGATCAGATACGCCAGCGGGTAGCCGAGCAGCAGGCACAGCACCGTCGCGGCACCGGCGTACAGCACCGAACGCAGGAACTGCGGCCAGTAGTCGGACAGGGCGTCCCAGTAGGTGGCGAAGTGCCAGGTGACCTCGTAACCCTCTTCGAGGGAGCCCGTCTGCACGGACGTCGAGGCCTGGTAGACCATCGGCAGCGCGAAGAAGACGACCAGCCAGAGGATGCCGGGGAGCAGCAGCAGGTACGGCATCCAGCGGCCCCGCCTGCGCGGGGGCTTCTTCTCGGCGCCCGGCGGCGCGAGGGGCGGTGGCGCCTCGGTGGCGGCGGCCATCAGACGGCCACCCCCTCGTGCGGCTCGACCTTCTCCACGCCGGCCTCGATGTCCTGGGCGGCGTCCAGGCCGAAGGTGTGCGCCGGGTTCCAGTGCAGGACGACCTCGGCGCCGGGCGCGAGCCGGGCGTCGCGGTCGACGTTCTGGACGTAGACCTGGAGCGCGGCGCCCGCCGGGCTGTCGACCACGTACTGGGTGGAGACGCCGATGAAGCTGGCGTCGGCGATCCTGCCGGTGACCCGGTTGCGGCCGTCCGGGATGTCCCCCGCGTCGTCGGCGTGCGTGAGGGAGATCTTCTCGGGCCGTACGCCGACCAGCACCCGGCCGCCGGCCGCCGTGGGGGCGCTGCACCGCCGGGCGGGCAGGGACAGCTTGCCGCCGCCCGCCCGCAGCACGATCTCGTCGCCGCCGGCGGCGTCGACCTCGGCCTCGATGAGGTTGGAGGTGCCGAGGAAGTTGGCGACGAAGGTGGTCTTCGGGTTCTCGTACAGGTCGGCGGGGGCGCCCAGTTGCTCGACGCGGCCCGCGTTCATCACGGCGACCGTGTCGGCCATGGTCATGGCCTCCTCCTGGTCGTGCGTGACGTGCACGAAGGTGATGCCGACCTCGGTCTGGATGCGCTTGAGCTCCAGCTGCATCTGGCGGCGCAGCTTCAAATCGAGGGCGCCGAGCGGCTCGTCGAGGAGCAGCACCCTGGGGTGGTTGATCAGGGCGCGGGCGACCGCGACGCGCTGCTGCTGGCCGCCGGAGAGCTGGTGCGGCTTCTTGCGCGCGTGCTCGCCGAGCTGGACCAGGTCCAGCATCTCGTCGACCTGCTTCTTCACGCTCTTGATGCCGCGCCGGCGCAGACCGAAGGCGACGTTCTCGAAGATGTCGAGGTGCGGGAAGAGGGCGTAGGACTGGAAGACCGTGTTCACCGGCCGCTTGTAGGGCGGCAGCCG
Organism: Streptomyces sp. JB150; assembly: GCF_011193355.1. Classification (GTDB taxonomy): domain Bacteria; phylum Actinomycetota; class Actinomycetes; order Streptomycetales; family Streptomycetaceae; genus Streptomyces. The sequence goes on along the minus strand of NZ_CP049780.1, from coordinate 5,506,178 downwards.
GGTCACGTCCTGGTCGCCGAGGTGGACGGTGCCGCCGGTCGGTTCCTCCAGGCCGGCGATCATCCGCAGGGTGGTGGTCTTGCCGCAGCCGGACGCGCCGAGCAGGGCGAAGAAGGAGCCCTCGGGGACGGTCAGATCGAGCGGGTGGACGGCGGTGAAGGAGCCGTAGGTCTTGCTGATTCCGGTGAGGCGGACGTCGCCGCTGCCGTTGGTCGTCGTCATCGTCGTCACGCCCCTGTGAGCTTCGCGAACTTCTCTTCGTAGGCCGTCTCTTCCTTCGCGCTGAGCGAGCGGAAGGCACGGGACTTGGCGGCCATGTCCTGGTCGGGGAGGATCAGCGGGTTGTTCGCCGCGTCCTCGTCGATCTTCGCCAGTTCTTCCTTCACCCCGTCGACGGGACACACGTAGTTGATGTACGCGGCGAGCTGGGCGGCCGGGCGGGGCTCGTAGTAGTAGTCGATGAGGCGCTCGGCGTTGGTCTTGTGCCGGGCCTTGTTCGGCACGAGCAGGTTGTCCGTCGACGTCATGTAGCCGCTGTCGGGGATGAGGAAGTCGACGTCCGGGCTGTCCGCCTTGAGCTGGACGACGTCACCGGCCCACGCGAGACAGGCCGCGAGGTCGCCCTTGGTGAGGTCCGAGGTGTAGTCGTTGCCCGTGAAGCGGCGGATCTGTCCCTTGTCCACGGCCCGCTGCATCCGCGCGATGGCCGCGTCGAAGTCGTCGTCGGTGAACCTGCCGGGGTCCTTGCCCATGTCGAGCAGGGTCATGCCGACGCTGTCGCGCATCTCGGACAGGAAGCCGACCCGGCCCTTCAGCTTGGGGTTGTCGAGCAGGTCGGAGACGGACGTGACCTCGACGCCGTCGAGCGCCTTCTTGTTGTAGGCGATGACCGTGGAGATGCCGGTCCAGGGGTAGGAGTACGCCCGTCCCGGGTCCCAGTCCGGGCTGCGGAACTGCTGGGACAGGTTGGCGTAGGCGGTGGGCAGGTTGGACGGGTCCAGTTTCTGGACCCACCCGAAGCGGATGAGGCGCGCGGCGAGCCAGTCGGTGACGCAGATGAGGTCGCGGCCGGTGGGCTGGCCGGCGGCCAGCTGCGGCTTGATCTTGCCGAAGAACTCGACGTTGTCGTTGATGTCCTCGGTGTACTTGACCGTGATGCCGGTGCGCCGCCTGAACTCGTCGAGCGTGGGGTGGCGCTTCTCGCTGTCGTCGACGTCCATGTACTCGGTCCAGTTGGAGAAGTGGACGGTCTTCTCCCTGGCCGAGTGGTCCTCGGACGAGACCCCGGAGGTCTGCGCGGCCGGCGGGATGCCGCAGGCGCTGAGCGCCCCCAGACCGCCGGCCGCGAGCGCGCCGCCGGCGGAGGCGCGCAGCAGGGAACGGCGGCTGAGAGCGGCCCTGCCGTTTCGCAAGCTGCGCCGCATGGCGGCCACTTGGGCCGGGGACAGGCGGTCGGGCTCGTACTGCTCCATGCGCGTTGGTGCCCTTTCGGGAGGTCGGGCGGCCGCGGGTCAGGCGGCCTGGGTGCTATCGGTCCCCGAAGATCGTGCGGTGCCAGTCCTTGCGGGCCACCGCCGTGTTGTCGAACATGACGTGCTTGATCTGCGTGTACTCCTCGAACGAGTACGCGGACATGTCCTTGCCGAAGCCGGACGCCCGGTAGCCGCCGTGGGGCATCTCGCTGATGATCGGGATGTGGTCGTTGACCCACACGCAGCCCGCCTTGATCTCGCGGGTGGCGCGGTTCGCCCGGTAGACGTCCCGGCTCCACGCGGAGGCGGCGAGACCGTAGGGCGTGTCGTTGGCGAGCGCGATGCCCTCGTCGTCGCTGTCGAAGGGCAAGACGACCAGGACCGGGCCGAAGATCTCGGACTGGACGATCTCGCTGTCCTGCGGCGCGTCGGCGACGAGCGTGGGCCGGTAGTAGGCGCCCTTGGCCAGGTCGCCCTGCGGGGCCTCGCCGCCGGTGACCACGCGCGCGTAGGCGCGCGCCCGGTCGACGAACCCGGCGACGCGGTCCCGCTGGAGGTGCGAGATCAGCGGGCCGAGGTCCGTGCCGTCGGCGAACGGGTCGCCGAGCCGGACGGTCTCCATGAGGGCGGCGGTCCGCGTGACGAACTCTTCGTAGAGCGAACGCTGCACGTACGCGCGCGTGGCGGCCGTGCAGTCCTGCCCGGTGTTGATGAGCGCGCCCGCGACGGCGCCGTGGACGGCCGCCTCCAGGTCGGCGTCGTCGAAGACGACGAACGGGGCCTTGCCGCCCAGCTCCAGGTGGAGCCGTTTGACGGTGGCGGTGGCGATCTCGGCGACCCGCTTGCCGACCGGGGTGGAGCCGGTGAAGGAGGTCATGGCGACGTCGGGGTGCCCGACGAGATGCTCGCCCGCCTCCTTGCCGGTGCCGGTGACGATGTTGACGACCCCGTCCGGGATCCCGGCCTCCGTGACCGCCTCGGCGAACATCAGGGAGGTCAGCGGGGTCAGCTCGGCGGGCTTCAGGACGATGGTGTTGCCCGCGGCGATCGCCGGGAGGATCTTCCAGGCGGCCATCTGGAGGGGGTAGTTCCAGGGCGCGATGGAGCCGACGACACCGATGGGCTCGCGGCGGACGTACGACGTGTGATCCCCGGAGTACTCGCCGGCCGACTGCCCCTGGAGGTGCCGGGCGGCGCCCGCGAAGAAGGCGGTGTTGTCGATGGTGCCCGGCACGTCGAACTCACGGGTGAGCTTGAGCGGCTTGCCGCACTGGAGGGACTCCGCGCGGGCGAACTCCTCGGCGCGGTCGGCGAGGACGCCGGCCAGCCGGTGCAGCGCGTCGGACCGCTCGCCGGGGGTGGCCCCGGCCCAGCCCGGGAAGGCGGCGCGGGCCGCGGCGACGGCGGCGTCCACGTCGTCGGTGCTCGCGAGGGCGTAGGTCAGGACCTCCGCACCGGTCGCCGGGTCGATGACCGCGTGCGTACGGCCGGACGTGCCTGCCGTGAGTCTGCCGCCGATGTACTGGGCGCCCGCCGCGAAGCGGTCCTGTGCGGGAAATCGTTCCGGGGTGATGGTGCCCGGGTTGTGCATGTCGCTCTCCTCCGCCGAGGCCCCGCCGGCAAGGCTGTCCAGGGGGGTGGGTGGCGTAGCTCCAGCTCGATTTGAGTGCCGATCCTGACAGAGCAATGGGACTCCAACAAGTGATTCCGTTGTTGCCTTTTGGTTACGCGACGGAATCTGTCGACCAGGTGTCGAGTCGACGGGAAAAACCGGGGACGGAATGTCCGTGGTGGCTGCGACACTGCCGTGCATGGAGAAGATCGACTCGCGGGAAGCCCTGGTCAAGCAGGTCGGGGCGGGCTCCCGGGTGAAGTACCTGTACTTCTGGGGGCACCGGCCGCGGCCGGACGGGCGGATCGGTCCGAGCTGCCTGAGCCAGTGGTGGCCCGCCCCCTTCACCGCCGACGGGGTGGAGTACGCGACGGCCGAGCACTGGATGATGGCCGCGAAGGCCCGCCTGTTCGGGGACGCGGAGGCGGAGCGGCGGGTGCTGGCCGCGGCGCACCCGGCGGAGGCGAAGAAGGCGGGGCGGCTGGTGCGGGGGTTCGACGAGGGCGTGTGGGAGCGGGAGCGGTTCGGCATCGTGGTCGAGGGCAGCGTCCGCAAGTTCGCCGCGCGCGAGGAACTGCGGCACTACCTGCTGGGCACCGGCGAGCGGGTGCTGGTGGAGGCCAGTCCGGTGGACCGGGTCTGGGGCATCGGCCTCGCCGCGGACGACGAGGCCGCGGCTCATCCGGAGCGGTGGCGGGGTCTGAATCTGCTGGGGTTCGCGCTGATGGAGGCACGGGACCGGCTGCGCGCGGGCACGGACGCGGGCGCGCGGCCGGCGGCGTAGGCGGCGCGGCCGGCGGCGTAGGCGGCGCGGCCGGCGGCGTAGGCGGCGCGGCCGGCGGCGTAGGCGGCGCGCCCGCCGCGTCACCGGGTCACGAGCACCAGCACACCCATCGCGATCCCGAGCACGACGCCACCGATGCCGCAGATGATCCCCGCCAGGGCCTGCCCGCCGTTGGTGGCCTCGCCCCGCAGCGCCTTCCCCCGGCCGATCGCCCCGAAGACGATGCCCAGCACGCCGAGGACGATCGCCAGCGGCCACAGACAGAACACCGCCGCCGCGACGATCCCGAGCACCAGCCCGGCCGTCCCCATCCCGTTGGCGGGCATCGGCGGCACACCGGGCCACCCGTAGTACCCACCGCCGGCCGGCGCGGGCACCGGCGCCTGCGGGTAGCCGTACGGCACGTGCCCCGGCCCCTCCGGCCCGATCGGAGGCGGCGGAACCTGCCCCTCCGGCACGGGCGGGACGGGCGGGGCGAACGGATCGCCGAGACCGGGCGGCGGCCCCCCGGGACTCGGCGGCACCGTCGGCGCGGCCCACCCCTCGGCGGGCAGCGAGGTCATCGTCTGCTGCTCGTGCACGGACGGCGCCACCGGGGTCCCGGAGGCGACCGTGTCCCCCGCCCCGCTCACCGGCGGCGGCGCCACGTCCTTCCGCAGCCCCACCTTCGGCTCCTCCGGCGGCGCCCAGGGATCCCGCACGGCCTCACCGTGCGACGCCGCGGAGCCCTGCTCCGGCGCCGCAGGCGGCTGCCTGTCGTCGGACATGCGCGGATCCCCCTCTGGTCGTACGTCCCGACATGCTACGACCCCTCCGCCGCCCCCTTCCCATCCAGGGGCCCGCGACTTCGCCGAAGGGGCGCGGGGAACTGCGCGCTCAACCCCCACCGACCCGCACGACCCCACGACCTCACGCCCCACCTCCCCCAGGGGCGCGGGGAAGTGCGCGACCAGCCCCCACCGACCCGCAGGAAACCCACAACCCGCACCCACCCACACCCCACACCCCCCACCTCCCGTCCTACGATGACCCCGACCCACCGATCAGCCGATCACCGCGCCCACCCTCCCCCACTCCCGGAGGGCGGCCGCCTTCCCGGGGAGGAACCCGTGCCCGACAGCCACCTCACCACCACCCCCCGAGCCGCCGCAGGCGACTTCATCGCCGGCCTCCCGAAAGCCGAACTCCACGTCCACCACGTCGGCTCCGCCTCCCCCCGCATCGTCGCCGAACTCGCCGCCCGCCACCCCGACTCCAAGGTCCCCACGGACCCCGAGGCCCTGGTCGACTACTTCACCTTCACGGACTTCGCGCACTTCATCGAGGTCTACCTGTCCGTCGTCGACCTCATCCGCACCCCGGAGGACGTCCGCCTCCTGACCTACGAGGTCGCCCGCGACCTCGCCCGCCAGCAGGTCCGCTACGCCGAGCTGACGATCACCCCCTTCTCCTCCACCCGCCGCGGCATCGACGAGAAGGCGTTCATGGACGCCATCGAGGACGCCCGCAAGGCGGCCGAGGCCGAGTTCGGGACCGTCCTGCGCTGGTGCTTCGACATCCCCGGCGAGGCGGGCCTGGAGGCCGCCGAGGAGACGACCCGGCTCGCGACCGACGACCGCGTCCGCCCGGAGGGCCTGGTCTCGTTCGGACTCGGCGGCCCGGAGATCGGCGTACCCCGCCCGCAGTTCAAGCCGTACTTCGACCGCGCCATCGCCGCCGGCCTGCGGTCCGTGCCGCACGCGGGCGAGACCACCGGCCCGGAGACGGTCTGGGACGCCCTCACCCATCTGCGCGCCGAGCGCATCGGCCACGGCACCAGCTCGGCGCGGGACCCGAAGCTGCTGGCGCACCTCGCCGAGCACCGCATCGCGCTGGAGGTCTGCCCCACCTCGAACATCGCCACCCGCGCGGTCCGCACCCTGGAGGAGCACCCGGTCCGGGAGTTCGTCAGCGCCGGCGTCCTCGTCACCATCAACTCGGACGACCCGCCGATGTTCGGCACCGACCTGAACACCGAGTACGCGGTCGCCGCGCGCCTGCTGGACCTGGACGAGCGAGGCATCGCCGACCTGGCGAAGAACGCCGTCGAGGCGTCCTTCCTCGACCCGGCCGGCAAGGCCCGCCTGGCCGCCGAGATCGACGCGTACACCGACACGTACACCGCGGGCCGGCCCACCCCCTGACCGCACCCGACCTTCCCACCCGGCCCCCGCACCCGCGCCCGAGCCCGAGCCCGCACGCGAAGCCACACCCACCCCCGTAACCGCCCCGCACCCGCGCATGGGCCCGGCCCGACACAATGGGCCCATGCGCAACGTGACCGCCGTCGCCCACCGCGGCGCCCCCTACCACGCCCGCGAGAACACCCTGCGTTCGCTGCGTATCGCACGCGAACTGGGCGCGGACGCCGTCGAGATCGACGTACGGCTGACGCGGGACGGCGTCCCGGTGCTGCTGCACGACGAGACGCTGGAACGGCTCTGGGAGCTGGACAAGCCGGTACGGGCGCTGACGGCCGCGGAGTTGGCGGAGGCGACGGGGCAGCGGGTGCCGACGCTGGCCGCGGCGCTGGCGGCGACGGAGGGCAGCCGGGTGATGCTGGACCTGCCCGGCAGCCCGGACGTGCGGGTGGCCCGCCGGGTGGTGGACGTGGTCCGCGACTGCCGCGCCGAGGACCGGGTGTACTACTGCGCGGGGGCCGCCGCGATGCTCGCGGTGCGCACCGCCGACCCGGCCGCCGAGATCGCCCTGACCTGGACGACGCTGGCACCGCCGCGCCCCGCGCTGCTGGACGCGGTGCGCCCGCGCTGGCTCAACTACCGCTTCGGGTTGGTCGACCGCGACCTCGCCGCCCGCGTCCACCGCGACGGCTACCTGCTGTCCGTGTGGACCCCGGACACGGTCCGCGCCATGCGCCGCCTGCTCGACCTGGGCGTCGACTCCATCACCACCAACCGCGTGGACGCCCTGTGCGCGCTGCGCCGCCGCGGTTAGCCGCGCGGTCCGGCGTACTCCAGCGGCGGCGCGATGGCCTGGGCGTCCGCCCCCTCCCCCACCCACAGGCCGATCAGCAGTGCCGCCGTCGCCTCCACCAGCCCGGCCCGTTCCAGCCCGCCCGCGGACAGCGGCACACAGCCGAGGTCGCGGACGAGTCGACGTACGGCGGCGAGCGCCGCCTCGTCGTCGCCGCACAGCGGCACCGCGAGCGGGCGGCCGTCGAAGACGGGCGGGGTCAGCCGCCAGACGTCGGCGTGGCAGAGGTTGAACGCCTTGACGACGTGCGCGCCGGGCGCGGCCGCGGCGACGCGCTCGGCCGCCGAGGGGCCGCCGCCCGTGCGCAGGGTGAAGCCGGGGCCGACCGGGTTGGTGCAGTCGATGAGCGTGCGCCCGCGCAGCACGTCCGCCAGTCCGGCGGCCACGTCGACGGCCGCCTCGTGGGGCACCGCCAGGAGCACCGCGTCGGTGCCGTGTTCCGCCGCCGCCCGCAGTCCGCCGTCCCGGCGGCCGCCGGTCCGCACGTCGTGTCCGGCACGCCGCCACCGGGTGCCGAGGGCGTCCGCCATGTTTCCGCTTCCGAGGATTCCTATACGCATGGCCGACACGGTAGGAAGCCGCTCGGGCACCATTCGGTGCGTGACCACTGACCAGGGCTTCCTCGCCGACTGCCGTGCCCGGCTCGCCTTCGACCTGCTCGCGCACACCTGGAACGCGGTGGTGCTGTGGGCGCTGCGGGACGGCCCGTACCGCCCGGGGGAACTGCGGGAGCGCATCGGCGGCATCAGCCAGAAGGTGCTGACGGAGACGTTGCGCCGCCTGGAGTTCAACGGGCTCGTGACCCGGCGCGCGTACGGCGGCGCCCCGCCGCGCGTGGAGTACGAACTGACCGCGCTGGGGCGGACGTTGCTCGCGCCGATCGGCTCGTTCGGCGCGTGGGCGTTCGAGTACGGCGACGAGGTGATGGCGGCGCAGGAGCGGCACGGCGGGGAGCGGCACGGCGGGGAGCGGCACGGCGGGGAGCGCTGAGCCTCGGCCGGGCCGGCGTGTCCTGGGCGGCCCGGCCCCCTAGGGGACACCCCCGGACAACCCCCTGAACGTCCGGGCGCGTCGCTCCGGGTCCGGCCAGGGTCGGTGCCCTCCTGAGCGACGATCCGGGCGACGCCGTACCGCCCGAGGATGATCACCGTCACCCGTGACCCTCCCTGTCACTCGCTCAGGAACGGATGCGCCATGCGCCTCAGCCGCCGTACGACCGTCGCCGCCGCCCTCGCGCTCGCCCTCGGGGCGGGCGGCCCGCTCGCCGCAGCCCCGGCCCTCGCCGCGCCCGGGGTGACCGCCCCGGCGCACGGGAAGGCGCCGGACGCCGCCGCGCTGAGCGCCGCGCTGGCCGGGCTGCCCGGCGAGCACGCCACCGCCGCCCTCGTGCGGGTCGGCGGCACGGACGGCGTCTGGCGGGGCAGCGCGGGCGTGCGGGATCTGGTGAGCGGGCGCGCGGCGGACCCGGACGCCCGCTTCCGCGCCGGGTCCACGACCAAGGTGGTGACCGCCGCCGTGGTGCTGGACCTCGCGGCGGACGGCCAAATCGACCTGAACCGGCCGGTGCAGCACTACCTCCCCGGCCTGCTCGGCCCCCGGTTCCGGCCGGTCTCCGTACGGCAGTTGCTGAACCACACCAGCGGCATCCAGCCCGGTGACGGTCTCGGGGACACCGTCGAGGAGGCGTACGCGCACCGCTTTGACGCCCTTCCGCCGGAGCGGGTCGTGGCGTCGGCGGTGGCCAAGGGGCCGGAGTTCCCGCCCGGGAAGCGGCAGCACTACCTGAACGTCAACTACACGATCCTCGGCCTGCTGATCGAGAAGGTCACCGGTCGCCCGTACGCCGCGGAGGCGACGCGGCGCGTGCTGAGGCCGGCCGGGATGCGGGACACGTACTTCCCCGGCACGGATCCGCGCATCCTCGGCCCGCACAACCGGGGCTACCAGACGATGACGGGACCCCACGGCACGGCCCGGCTGGTCGACGTCACCGAGTGGAACCAGGCGGACCGCTGGGCGGCGGGCGACATGATCTCCACGACCGCCGACCTGGAGCGGCTGGTCACCGCGCTGTTCCGGGGGCGGGTCGTGCCGAAGCCGCAGCTGCGGGAGATGTTCCGGGTCCCCGAGCACATCGAGGGCGCCACCCACAGCGCCGGGCTCCAGCGGTACGAGTCCGGCGGCCGGGTCTACTGGTTCAAGTCCGGCGCGCGGTACGGGTACAGCACGGCGGTCGCCGCGACCCGCGATCTGAGCCGTACGGTCGTCTACTCGGTCAACGACACCGACGCCAAGGACGAGTCGGGCAATCCGGTGGTGCAGGGCATCGTGGGGGCGGCCCTGAAGTAGGAGGGGACCGCCAGGGGTGGCCGGGATCGGCAAGGGCGGCCCTCACGCGGGAGAGCCGCCCCTGACTGCATCTGACGTCGCATCAGCTGACGGCCTTGAATCCGCGCAGCCGCAGCGAGTTGCCGACCACGAAGACCGAGGAGAAGGCCATCGCCGCGCCCGCGATCATCGGGTTGAGCAGGCCGGCCGCGGCCAGCGGCAGGGCGGCGACGTTGTAGGCGAAGGCCCAGAACAGGTTGCCCTTGATGGTGGCGAGGGTGCGGCGGGAGAGGCGGATGGCGTCCGCCGCGACCCGCAGGTCGCCGCGGACCAGGGTCAGGTCGCCGGCCTCGATCGCCGCGTCCGTGCCGGTGCCCAGGGCGAGCCCGAGGTCCGCCTGGGCGAGCGCGGCCGCGTCGTTGACGCCGTCGCCGACCATCGCGACCGTACGGCCCTCGGCCTGCAGCCGCTCGACGACCGCCACCTTGTCCTCGGGCAGCACCTCGGCGATCACCTCACCGATGCCGACCTCGCGGGCCACCGCCTCGGCGACGGCCTGGTTGTCGCCGGTGAGCAGCACCGGCCGCAGCCCCAGTGAGCGGAGCCGGCGGACGGCCTCGGCGCTCGTGTCCTTCACGGCGTCGGCGACCTCCAGCACCGCACGGGCCTCGCCGTCCCAGGCGACGGCGATGGCCGTACGGCCGTTCCGCTCGGCCCGCGCCCTGGCCGCCGCGAGTTCGGCGGGAAGCTCGATCGCCCACTCCGCCAGCAGCTTCTCCCGGCCGACGAGCACGGCGTGTCCCTCGACGATGCCCTGCACACCGAGCCCCGGCACGTTGGCGAAGTCCTCCGGGACCGGCAGGCTGCCGGTCCGCTCGGCGGCCGCGGCGGCGACGGCGCGGGCGACGGGGTGCTCGGAGGCGTGCTCCAGGGCGCCCGCGAGCCGCAGCACCTCGTCGGTGCCGGTGGCGCCGGCGGTGTGCACGGCGAGCAGGGTCATCCGGCCGGTGGTGACGGTGCCGGTCTTGTCGAGGACGACGGTGTCGACGCGGCGGGTGGACTCCAGGACCTCGGGTCCCTTGATGAGGATGCCGAGCTGGGCGCCGCGCCCGGTGCCGACGAGCAGCGCGGTCGGCGTGGCCAGGCCCAGCGCGCACGGGCAGGCGATGACCAGCACGGCGACGGCGGCGGTGAACGCGGCGGTGAGCCCGGCGCCGTTGCCGAGCCAGAAGCCGAGGGTGCCGAGGGCGAGCGCGATGACGACCGGGACGAAGACGCCGGAGATCCGGTCGGCGAGCCGCTGGGCGGCGGCCTTGCCGTTCTGCGCGTCCTCGACCAGCCTGGCCATCCGGGCGAGCTGGGTGTCGGCGCCGACCCGGGTGGCCTCGACGACGAGCCGGCCGCCCGCGTTGACGGTGGCACCGGCGACGGGGTCGCCGACGCCGACCTCGACGGGCACGGACTCGCCGGTGAGCAGGGAGGCGTCCACGGCGGAGCCGCCCTCGACGACGACGCCGTCGGTGGCGATCTTCTCGCCGGGCCGCACGACGAACCGGTCGCCCGCCCGCAACTCGCCGACCGGCACGCGCACTTCGGTGCCGTCGCGCAGCACGGTGACGTCCTTGGCGCCGAGTTCCATCAGCGCCCGCAGCGCGGCGCCCGCCGTGCGCTTGGAGCGGGCCTCGAAGTAGCGGCCGGCCAGGATGAACGCGGTGACTCCGGCGGCGGCCTCCAGATAGATGTTCCCGGAGCCGTCGCCGCGGGCGATGGTCAGCTCGAACGGATGGGTCATGCCGGGTGTGCCCGCCGTGCCGAAGAAGAGCGCCCACAGCGACCACAGGAACGCGGCCGAGGTGCCGACCGAGATCAGCGTGTCCATGGTGGCGGCGCCGTGCCGGGCGTTGGTCCACGCGGCGCGGTGGAACGGCCAGGCGGCGTAGGTGACGACGGGGGCGGCGAGGGTCAGGGACAGCCACTGCCAGTACGTGAACTGGAGCGCCGGGACCATCGCCAGGGCGATCACCGGGACGGCGAGCACGACGGCGGTGACCAGCCGCTGCCGCAGCGGCGTCAGCTCGTCGGCGGCGCCGCGTTCGTCGGGGGGCGCCTGGTCCGGTCCGGTCCGCGGTGGCTCGGGTTCCCGCGCGGTGTATCCGGTGGCCTCGACGGTGGCGATCAGGTCGGGGACGGTCACGTTCCCGGCGTACGTCACCTTCGCCTTCTCCGTCGCGTAGTTGACGGTGGCGGTGACGCCGTCCATGCGGTTGAGCTTCTTCTCGATGCGCGCCGCGCAGGAGGCGCAGGTCATTCCGCCGATGGCGAGTTCGACCTCGGTGGTGGCACCGGGGGCCGTGGTGATCATCGCTCCTCCTGGACTGCTCGCCGACTCTCGGATCACTCTTCACTTGATACCCCCAGGGGGTATAAGCTGCTCACATATATACCCCCACCGGGTACCCAGATCAAGAGCAGTCAGGAGTCAGAGATGCGCCCCCTGTACAAGATCGGTGCCTTCGGCGCCGCGCTGGCCGCGTCCTTCGCCGCCGCGTACGGCATCGGCGACGCGGTCTCCCCGCTCTCCCCGGACACCGGCGGGGCCGGCGGCCACGAACCGGCCGCCCACTCCTCCCCCGCTCCCGGGGACACCGCACCCGGGAACACCACACCCGGCGGCCTCCAGATCTCCCAGAACGGCTACACCCTGGACCTGAGGACCCCGCGCGTACCGGCCGGTGAACCGGCCGCCCTGCGCTTCGTCATCCGCGACGCGGACGGCCGCCCGGTGACCGACTACCGGCGCGAGCACGAGAAGGACCTGCACCTGATCGTCGCCTCACGCGACCTCACCACCTACCGCCACCTGCACCCCACCCGCACGGCCGACGGCACCTGGACGACCAGGACCACCCTCCCCGACCCCGGCGGCTACCGCGTCCTCGCCGACTTCACCCCGGCCGCCGAGCGCGAGGGCCTGACGCTGGGCGCCGACCTGGCGGTCTCCGGCACCTACACCCCGGACACCCTGCCCGCCCCCGCCACCACAACCACCGTGGACGGCTACGAGGTCACCCTCGACGGCACCCTCAAGGCGGGCGGCGCGAGCGACCTGACCTTCACCGTCCGCCGCGACGGCGAGCCGGCCGCCCTCCAGCCGTACCTCGGCGCCTACGGCCACCTGGTCGCCCTGCGCTCCGGCGACCTCGCCTACCTGCACGTCCACCCGCACGAGGAGGCCCACGGCACCGCCGCCTCCGGCCCGAAGGTCGCCTTCTCCGCGACCGCCCCCAGCCGGGGCACCTACCGCCTCTTCCTCGACTTCAGGACGGGCGGCGAGGTCCACACGGCGGCCTTCACGGTCCGGGCGGACGAACAGCCCGCGCCCACGGCCGAACAGCGGCCGGACAAGTCCCACGACGAACAGGCCCCGCACGGCCACTGACAGGTCACCGGACGCGCAGCCGGTCCGCCGCGGCCGTGAACCACTCCGCGGGACACAGGTCGGGGTTTCCCACGACCAGCGCGGCGCAGCGCTGCAGATGACGCGCGGCACTCACCGGATCGCCGCTCCGGTCAGCCGCGACGGCGTCATACAGGGCAGCCGCGGCGGCTTCGTCCTTGGAGCCGCAACGCTGATAGGCGATGAGCGCCCGGCGGCCGGAGCTTTCCGCGTCGGCCGCCCGGCCCAGCCGCCACAGGGCCCAGGTCTGGTTGAACCGGCACACCGCTTCGGGGAGCAGCCAGCCGACGTCCGCGCTTCGTTCGACACCCATGTCGAACGCGCTGAGTGCCGACGTGAGGTCACCGGTACCGACACGGGCGAGACCCAGGGTGTTCCAGGAGAACCCCAAGGCCTCCGGAATGCCGGACTCGTCATAGGCGATGATCGAAGCCTCGACGACGTGAGTGACGCGCGGCCATTCCCGCATCGCCGCGTAGGCACAGGCGAGGGCGTTGGCCTCCCGGGCACGGACGATGGGCAGGCTCGACCCCCGGGCCAGTTCGGACAGTTCGGCCGCCACCTCCAGGCCAAGGTCGGGCCGGTCGGCATAGCTGTGGGCCAGGCTCAGGCAGAGCAGCGCGTGGGCGTACTCCTCCACCATCCCGAGCCTGGAGGCAATATCGGCGGAGCGCCGGAGCCGGGGGACGGCATCGGAGTGACGGCCCTCGAAGCGGTCCATGTCCCCGAGAAGGAAGAGAATGCGTTGCAGGCACGCCGCGTCCTGCGGAACCTGCGCCAGCGACTCGGCCTCCTGAAGCAGCTCGATCGACGTGTTCATGGGCCCGATCGCGAACTGGGCGTGTCCGCGGGCGACCAGGTAGGCCAGGCGGGCCTGCCGCCCCGTCAGCCGCCCCGCCAGGTCCGTGCACATGGACATGACGGTGCCGGCGGAGCCCTGCCAGACCAGGAAGTCCGCGAACCGGTCAAGGAGCAGGGCTGCCTCGTCGTAGTCACCGGCCTGCACGCGATGCGCCAACTCCCGCCGCTGCGGGGCCACGTCCTGCGGAGTGCGCCACTCCTCCCGCGGTATGGCGGTCCGGGCGTACCAGTCCGCGGCGCGCCGGTGCAGGCGACGGGCCAGGAGGGGAGCACGCCGGGCGAGGTCGGCACGGGCGATGTCGGTGTCCATGGGAAGCAGCGAGTAGGTGCGGTTCTCGCGGTTCGCCCGGGCGAGGAAGCCCCGCGTCAGCCGCCGCAGCACGGCGTCCACGCTGAGGCCGGGCGCCAGCGGGCCGAGCACCCAGGCCACGGCGTCCGGCGGGACGGGGGTGCCGAAGACCGCCAGCACATCCATGACCAGCCGATGGTGCTCGTCCAGGTCGCGATAGCGGCGCTGCGCCAGTTCATCCACCAGGCTGGTCAGCGCGGCCGTGTCCCTCAGCCACTCACGTAACGACCGCATGCTGACGTCGTCCTGAAGCGCTCCGGCGATGAGTTCGAGGCCCCTGGGCACGCCGTACACTCGCCCCGCTGTCTCCGCCAGCAGTGCGTCGTCGGCGTCCCGGATGCCGCCGAGGCCGTCGGCGTCCAGCTCGCGTAACAGGGCGATCGAGTCCTGGCGTGGCAGCCCCTCTTCCATGAGGATGCGGCGCTCGGCCCGAGCGAACTGGGCCGGGAGCGCCAAGGGCACCTGACTGGTGATGAGCAGGCGAGGCGCACTCTCGTGCGTGAGGAGAGCCTTCACCGCCTCCATCAGCTCCGGCTCCCGGAACACGTCCTCCTCGTCCAGCAGTTCCTCCAGGTTGTCCAGGAGGATCAGGACGTTCAGGGGAGCCAGCGCGTCGAACAACTCCGTTGCCTTGTCGGCGGCCCGCCGCCTGCTCCCCCAGATGCGGTGGAGCCGGTCGGACTCATGCGCATCGAGCAGTCGCAGGCAGTCGAAGAAGATCTGTTCGAACGTGATGCCGGTGGTGCGCTCGCCGAAGAACACGACCGCGTCCACTGGTTCGGTCCTCGCGCCGTCCGGCCAGACGCCCTCGGCGACGCTGCGCGCGGCTCGCACCGCCAGCAGACTCTTGCCTATGCCGCGGCGTCCCAGCAGGCTGGTGATCCGCACGGAGGGATCCTCGAACAGTACCCGGATGCTGTGCAGTTCGTCCGTCCGGTTCTTGAACGAATGGATTCCGAACGCCGGGCGCTCGTTGAGCATGCGGGCCGTCCTGCGTCGGCCGGAGTCGTCAGGTCGCGGCATCCCGTCTCCCCCGCGGACAGTGGGACTTCTTCGCCCCACCCCCGCGTGTCAGGATAGAGACGAATCGGAGGATGGGGGAGCGGCGGGGGACCATGCGCCGTCTGCACTGGGCGATCTGGCTGGCCACAGGGCTGGGCGCCGCCATGGTCGTCGGCGGCTGGGTGATGGACGGCATGGGCTACGTGCCCGGCTTTCTGCTGGAGATCGGCGCGACCTTGATCCTGCTGGTTCCCCTCGCCGTGCTCGAACGGCGGTTGCACCGGACCGAGCAGCAGACCCAGGAACTCAACGAGGGGCTGCGCCGGGTCGACCAGCGAATACACCGGGCGGCCGAGGAGATAGAACGGCTCGGGCGGATGTCCGTGGAGGAGGGTTACGGCGATCGTGAGGCCGCACTGAACACGGCCGAGAACCGCGGGGACCAACCGTCCGTCCGGCAGGTTCTGCAGCAGGCCCAGGAGATGGGAGCGATCTCCGCCGGCGGAGTGCGTGTGCGGCCGGAGGGTCTCGTCGACGCCCGCTTGCGCTTTCGTGCGGCACGAGCCGCGGTCACCGTGCGCATCGAGACCGAGTCCGGCGGCCAACCGACGGCCTCGAGCTGGCAGTCGTGGAGGCCGGGCGAGAACGCGCGCCGTCTGTGCCGGCGTCTCAATGCCGAGGCCCGCGACATGGGGGTGGCAGGCCCGGGAATGCCGCACCTTCCTGTCGAGGAACTCGTGGCGCTGGTCCGGCTCGCGGTCGCGTCGCACACCGGAGACGGGCGTGATCTCGGTGCCGTCGTCGAGCTGGCCGGTGACGAATGGGTCATCAGCGACGACGGTTTGTACGGCCGTCCCTGGCCCTACCGCGTCCCGCGCACTCTCGTCATCGAGACGACGACCAACGTGCTCACGCAGTACCGCGTCCGGAACGCTCCGCTCGCCGATCCCGCCCGCTTGGCCGCGGCCCTCGAGCTCGCACGAGCCGCCTACCGATCGGAACCGCCCGGCGAGCAGTGACGCGGAGCGCCCGGAAAGGCCCACTGCATGGACGTAGCCGGCCGTACCCCGTCGGACGAACCGGGCGCACCTCGACTCGGTGATGACGATCAGGTACCCGGCCGTGGGGCGGGCGCGGACAAACGATGTCGCGTCGAGCGCGGGCCGTAGCATCCGGCCCTGTCAACCGGCCCCCGGCACGCCATCCGTACGGCAGCGTGGGCCCCGGACGGTCTCCGGCATCCCGCCGGACATGACGCGGCCCCGGACGGTCCGTCCTCCGTCCGGGGCCGCGGGCTCGACTGCGCCCGTTCAGCGGTGTGTCACGCGTCCAGCGACGTCATGACGTGCTTGATGCGGGTGTAGTCCTCGAAGCCGTAGCCGGAGAGGTCCTTGCCGTAGCCGGACTTCTTGAAGCCGCCGTGCGGCATCTCGGCGACCAGCGGGATGTGGGTGTTGATCCACACGCAGCCGAAGTCGAGCTTCTTGGACATCCGCATGGCGCGGCCGTGGTCCTTGGTCCACACCGAGGACGCCAGGGCGTACTCGACGCCGTTGGCGTACTGGACCGCCTGGTCCTCGTCGGTGAAGGACTGCACGGTGATGACGGGGCCGAAGACCTCGTTCTGGATGATCTCGTCGTCCTGCTTCAGGCCGGAGACGACGGTGGGGGCGTAGAAGTAGCCCCGCTCGCCGACCTGGTGGCCGCCGGCCTCGACCTTGGCGTGGGCGGGCAGCCGCTCGATGAAGCCGGCGACCTGCTTGAGCTGGTTGGGGTTGTTCAGCGGGCCGAAGAGCACGTCCTCGTCGTCCGGCTGCCCGGTCTTCGTCTCGGCCGCGGCCTTGGCGAGCGCGGCGACGAACTCGTCGTGGATGGACTCCTGGACGAGGACGCGGGTGGCGGCCGTACAGTCCTGGCCGGCGTTGAAGAAGCCCGCCACCGAGATGTCCTCGACGGCCTTGGCGATGTCGGTGTCCTCGAAGACGACGACCGGCGCCTTGCCGCCCAGCTCCAGGTGGACCCGCTTGAGGTCCTTGGAGGCGGACTCGGCGACGGACATGCCGGCGCGCACGGAGCCGGTGATGGAGGCCATCGCCGGGACGGGGTGCTCGACCATCATGCGGCCGGTCTCGCGGTCGCCGCAGATGACGTTGAAGACGCCCTTGGGCAGGATCGAGCCGACGATCTCGGCGATCA
Source organism: Streptomyces sp. JB150 (assembly GCF_011193355.1). Lineage (GTDB taxonomy): Bacteria > Actinomycetota > Actinomycetes > Streptomycetales > Streptomycetaceae > Streptomyces. The sequence goes on along the minus strand of NZ_CP049780.1, from coordinate 5,489,084 downwards.
GCACGGTGGACGCGGGGGTGGTGTCCGACGGCTTCAGGACGACCGTGTTGCCCGCGGCGATGGCCGGGGCGAACTTCCACACGGCCATCATCATCGGGTAGTTCCACGGCGCGACCTGGGCGCAGACGCCGACCGGCTCGCGGCGGATGATCGAGGTCATCCCGTCCATGTACTCGCCGGCGGAGCGGCCCTCCAGCATCCGCGCGGCGCCCGCGAAGAAGCGGATCTGGTCCACCATCGGCGGGATCTCCTCGGAGCGGGTCAGCCCGATGGGCTTGCCCGTGTTCTCCACCTCGGCCGCGATGAGTTCCTCGGCGCGCTCCTCGAACGCGTCAGCGATCTTCAGGAGGGCCTTCTGCCGCTCGGCCGGCGTGGTGTCGCGCCACGCCGGGAACGCGGCCTCGGCGGCCGCCATGGCGGCGTCGACGTCGGCCTGCCCGGACAGCGGTGCGGTGGCGTACGCCTCGCCGGTGGCGGGGTTCACCACATCGGTGGTCCGTCCGTCGGCGGCGTCCCGGAACTCTCCGTCGATGTAGTTGCGCAGGCGACGCAGTTCGGTGGTCACTGCCGGCCCTCCTGTCGATGTCCATTCCTTGAGATGCCCACCCTAGTCGCTCGCCCCACCGTTTCAACACCCCCCACCGGGCGGAATCTGCGAAATCCGCAAGGCTGGATCACGTAAACAACGGATTTCATCGATCCGACCTTGCGAAACTGTCGAGTCCTCGTGCAGAGTGAGGTCGTGGCCAGTCGAAGCGCAGACCAGAGGGACTCCCGCGAGTCCAGGAACGGCACCCCCCAGCTGGATGCCGTCTCCCTCGCCATCATCGAGCAGCTCCAGGAGGACGGCCGCCGGCCGTACGCCGCCATCGGCAAGGCCGTGGGCCTGTCCGAGGCCGCCGTGCGCCAGCGCGTGCAGAAACTGCTCGACCAGGGCGTGATGCAGATCGTCGCCGTCACGGACCCGCTCACCGTGGGCTTCCGCCGGCAGGCGATGGTCGGGATCAACGTCGAGGGCGACGCGGAGTCCGTCGCCGACGCGCTGACCGACATGCCGGAAGTGGAGTACGTGGTGATGACCGCGGGCTCGTTCGACGTCCTCGCGGAGATCGTCTGCGAGGACGACGACCACCTGCTGGGCGTCATCAACAAGCGCATCCGCGCCCTGCCCGGCGTGCGCTCCACCGAGAGCTTCGTCTACCTGAAGCTCAAGAAGCAGACCTACATGTGGGGAACCCGATAACCCGTGAGGACCCGATAACCGTGAGCACCAAGGACCTCAGCAAGAGCGCGTACGACCACCTGTGGATGCACTTCACCCGCATGTCGTCGTACGAGAACTCTCCCGTCCCGACCATCGTCCGCGGTGAGGGCACCTACATCTACGACGACAAGGGCAAGCGGTACCTCGACGGTCTCGCGGGTCTCTTCGTGGTCCAGGCCGGCCACGGCCGCACCGAACTCGCCGAGACCGCCGCCAAGCAGGCCCAGGAACTGGCGTTCTTCCCCGTCTGGTCCTACGCCCACCCGAAGGCGGTCGAACTGGCCGAGCGGCTGGCCCACCACGCGCCGGGCGACCTCAACAAGGTCTTCTTCACCACCGGCGGCGGCGAGGCGGTCGAGACCGCCTGGAAGCTCGCCAAGCAGTACTTCAAGCTCCAGGGCAAGCCGACCAAGTACAAGGTCATCTCCCGCGCGGTCGCCTACCACGGCACCCCGCAGGGCGCCCTGTCCATCACCGGCCTGCCCGCCCTGAAGGCCCCCTTCGAGCCGCTCGTGCCGGGCGCGCACAAGGTGCCGAACACCAACATCTACCGCGCCCCGATCCACGGCGACGACCCCGAGGCCTTCGGCCGCTGGGCCGCCGACCAGATCGAGCAGCAGATCCTCTTCGAGGGCCCGGACACGGTCGCCGCGGTCTTCCTGGAGCCGGTGCAGAACGCCGGCGGCTGCTTCCCGCCGCCGCCCGGGTACTTCCAGCGGGTCCGCGAGATCTGCGACCAGTACGACGTCCTGCTGGTGTCGGACGAGGTCATCTGCGCCTTCGGCCGCCTCGGCACGATCTTCGCCTGCGACAAGTTCGGCTACGTCCCGGACATGATCACCTGCGCCAAGGGCATGACCTCGGGTTACTCCCCGATCGGCGCGTGCATCGTCTCCGACCGCGTCGCCGAGCCGTTCTACAAGGGCGACAACACCTTCCTGCACGGCTACACCTTCGGCGGCCACCCCGTGTCGGCCGCGGTGGGCCTCGCCAACCTCGACCTGTTCGAGCGCGAGAACCTCACCCAGCACGTCCTCGACAACGAGGGCGCCTTCCTCTCCACGCTGCAGAAGCTGCACGACCTGCCGATCGTCGGCGACGTCCGCGGCAACGGCTACTTCTACGGCATCGAGCTGGTGAAGGACAAGAACACCAAGGAGTCCTTCAACGACGAGGAGACCGAGCGCGTCCTGTACGGCTTCCTCTCCAAGGCCCTGTTCGACAACGGCCTGTACTGCCGTGCCGACGACCGCGGCGACCCGGTCGTCCAGCTCGCCCCGCCGCTGATCTCCACCCAGGAGACCTTCGACGAGATCGAGCAGATACTGCGCGCCACCCTCACGGAGGCGTGGACGAAGCTCTGATCTTCCGCACGGATGATCAACAGGCCCCGGTGCCGCCCGTTCGAGTGAGAAACGGGCGCCCGGGGCCACGTGCTGTCCGGCCTCCCGCGGCGAGCTGCCTAGCGTGCCAGTGACCGATCGGCCCCGCCTTCGTTCACCCGCACGGGGGAACAGGCACGGAACCACAGATCTGAACCGAGGTGTACGCCCATGGAGGCCCAGCCGGACAACGACGTGCTCTGGGCACGGTCACTGCACTTCACGCACCAGGACGGCTCCCCCGCGCTGAGCGGCGTCTCGCTCGGCGTCCGCGAAGGCGAGATCCTCGCCGTCACCGGCCCGCGCGGCAGCGGCAAATCCACCCTGCTCGGTTGTCTGGCCGGCCTGGCGCGCGCCCAGCGCGGCGAGGTGTGGTTCAACAGCGCTCCCGTGCACACCATGGGCCCTCTCGCCCGGGAACGGCTGCGCCGCGACCGGTTCGGCTGGATCGACCCGGCCCCCGCGCTCGTCCCCGAGCTGAACGTCTGGGAGAACACCGCCCTGCCGCTGATGCTGCGCGGCACCACCCGGCGCCGCGCCAAGGCCGCCGCCCAGGAGTGGCTGGAACGCCTCGACGTCGGCGACAAGGCCCGCAAACACCCCGCCGAGCTCGTCCAGTCCGAGCGGCAGCGCGTCTGCATCGCCCGCGCGCTCGCCCCCGCCCCGACGGTCCTCTTCGCCGACGAGCCGACCGCGCCGCTGCACCGCGCGGACCGCGGCCACGTCCTGCGCACCCTCACCACGGCGGCCCGCTCGCACGGCATCACCGTCGTCCTCGCCACCCACGACCCGGACACCGCGGCCCTCGCGGACCGCACGGTCTCCCTCCTGGACGGACGGCGCGTGACCACCGTGCACCTGCCCCCGGCCCCCGAGACGGAAGGCCGGGCCGCGTGCTCGCTCTCCGCCTGACCCGCAGCGCCCACCCGGCCGTCCAGCTGCGCCGCCTGATGGTCGCGGCGGCCTCCGCCGGCACGGGCTTCCTCCTGCTGTCCGCCCTGGGTTACGCGCTCGGCCACCCCGGCGACCCGGCCGGCTCCCTGCTGCTCCGCCTGGCCTGGTGCGCGGTGCCGCTGGCCGCGACCGTCCAGCTCGCCGTCGCCGTCGCCCGCACCGACCCCGGCACCGCCCCGCGCCCCGGACTGTCGGCGGTCGGCCTGGGCCCGGCCCGGCTGATGGCCGTCTCGGCGACCACCACGGCGCTGGCCACCACCCTGGGCTCCCTCCTCGCCCTGTTCGTCTTCCTCCACCTGCGCGGCGACCTCACCGGCATGCCCTTCGACGGCGCCGCCGCGGACTTCCTCGCCGCCGACCGGCCCCTCCCCCTGCCCGCCACCCTGACGCTGCTGGCGGTCGTCCCGGCGATCGCGTCCCTGTCCGTGGCCCTGGTCCTGCGCCCCCGCGACCCCGCACCGGTCCCGCAGGCACCCCGCCGCCGCTTCGGCCGGTTCGGGGCGTTCCGGCAGGGACCGAAGGAGCGGGACACCTTCGGCGCGTACGGCAGGTTCGGCGCGCAGCGCCGGACAGGCACCGGCCGCACCCCGGGGACGGGTCCGGCGCGGCCCGCGCGGAGCCGGCCGCGCGTCACCGTCACGGCTCCGGTCGCGCAGCGGGACGGCACCGCGCGTACGCCGGCGACCGCCGCCACGGCCGACTCCCGGGGCGCGACACCGCCCGCCCAGGCCCCCGCGGGCCTGCCCACCGCCGCCCCGCCGAGCCTCCCGTGGGGCACCGCCACCCTCGCCGCGGGCCTCGCCGTCGAGGCCTACGCGACCGGCGCCACCACCGCCGCCGACCTCACCACCCCCGGCGGCCTCGGCGCCGGCCCCCTGGGCGTTCTCGCCGGCTGGGTGATGACCGCCGTGGGACTCGCCCTGGCCGGGCCGGGCCTCACCCACCTGTGCGGCCGCCTCCTGCAGTGCGCCCGCCCCGGCGCGCTGCGGCTCCTCGCGGGCCGCACCCTGATGGCGGAGGCCACCCGCATCGGCCGCCCGCTCGGTGTCGTCTGCGCGGTCACCTCCGCGGCGTACGCCCTGGCCACCCTCCAGGACCCGGTCACCCTCGGCCCGCTCACCACCCTCGGCGCGCTCCTGGTCGGGGGCTGCGCCACGGCGACGCTGCTCACCGCGGCCGTCGAGACACGGCAGTCCCGCGCGGACACCACCGCCGCCCTGGTCCGCCTCGGCGCGCCCGGCACGGTGCTGCGCGGCGCCGCGGCCCTGCGCGCGGGCGCGTTGCTGGCGGTGTTCGGCCCGCTGACCCTGATCGTCGCGGCGCTGGCGGCGCAGCCGCTGGCGAGCTGAACGCCCAGGGCGTCCCCGCGGGGGCGTACGGAACGTCGTACGGAAAAAGTCGCCGCGCACCGATGAGTTCGCGGCGGCACGCCGGTCTACCCCATCGAGAACGACGACAACCGAGGGAGAGACCCTGATGTACCAGCAGATGATCTTCGTCAACCTGCCCGTCGCCGACCTGGACGCCGCGAAGAAGTTCTTCACCGAGCTGGGCTACTCGATCAACCCGCAGTTCAGCGACGAGACCGCGGCCAGCGTCGTCATCAGCGACACGATCGTCGCGATGCTGCTCACCAAGGAGAAGTACGCGCAGTTCACCAAGAAGGAGATCGCCGACGCCACCCGGACCAGCGAGGTGCTGATCGCGCTGAGCGCGGAGAGCCGGGAGAAGGTCGACGAGCTGGTCGACAAGGCGATCGCGGCGGGCGGCACGGCCTCCGGTGAGACGCAGGACCTCGGCTTCATGTACGGCCGCTCCTTCGACGACCTCGACGGCCACACCTGGGAGGTCGTCTGGATGGACCCGGCGGCGATCGAGGGCTGACGGTCCGGCAGGACGAGGCTGCCCGGCACGGGCGGGTGCGGGCGCGTCCGACACCCGCCCCGGTCCGGCGAGCTGACGGACCGTACGGACGCCCTCCTCACCGCGGACATCCCCGCGCCGCCTCGCCGGCCGACCGGATCGAGACGCTCGGGAGGCGTTGAAACGTCTCGTCGGTTAATAAGCGGGCAAAGCCAACCCCTGCGGGGGGCATATGCATTGACACTTCTTATGGAGCGCTTATAAACCTGTGAGACTCCCGGGGGTGCCGGGGCCGGCGCCGTGAGCCGGTGTCACCTCGCTACCCTCGTCAACCCCCCGCATGTGCGAATCTCGTAAAGGACAAACGTGTCCATAACCCGCCGTAACGTTGCACGTTCCGTGCGCATGATCGGTGTCGCCTCCGCCGCGGCCGCCCTGACGCTCGGCGTCGCGGGCACCGCCCTCGCCTGTGACATCAGTGAGTTCTCCGCCGTCGCCGAGTGCGAGGGCACCAAGGGTGTCATCAGGGTCACCGACAAGGACCCCTCGGGTGTCCCGGCGACCGTCTCGGTCTACCTGGAGAGCAACGGCGCCGACGAGCGTCTGGTCGGCACCCAGGAGGTCCGGGGCTCCCGCGAAGGCGTCACGATCACCTTCGAAGAGGACTGGAGGCCGAACGCCACCTACCGGATTCACGTCAAGGCCGGGAACCAGGTCGACGAGGACATCAAGCCGAACCTGACCACGCCGTCCACGCCGTGCAAGCCGGACGACAGCCCGACGCCGACCCCGACGCCGACCCCGACGCCGTCGGAGACCCCCTCCGACACCCCGTCGGCCTCCGCGTCCCCGTCGGCGCCGGAGGACTCCGCCACGCCCGTCCCGTCCGCCCCCGAGAGCGGCAGCAGCGCCCCGGCGGACACCGCGAGCAACGCGCCGTCCCCCGCGGCCGGGGAGTCCAACCTCGCTGAGACCGGCGCCAGCTCCAACACCGGTCTGATCGTCGGCATCGCGGCCGCCCTGGTCGCCATCGGCGGTGGCGCGGTCTTCTTCGGCCTCCGCCGCCGCGGCGCGAACAGCAACCACTGATCGCACCGCGCCCACACCGGCCCGCCCTCGGTACGACTCGGGGGCGGGCCGTCGGCGTGCCGGAGCCCCCGGCACCGGCAACGACCCGGGCATCACGACGGCGACAGCGAAAGCGACAGCGACAGCATCGGCACCAGTCAGCCGAACGTCGCCCGCTCCAGCCAGAACTCCAGCAACTCCCGCTCCCCCCGCACCTCCAGGCCGGGCGCGTCCAGAGGCAGCCGGCGGTAGAAGGCGAGCAGCACCGAGGTGAGCGGGCCACGCAGGGCGACCGTCGCCTTCTCGTGGCCGCGCCGCCAGACGACCCCGTCCTCGGTCAACTCGATCACCCACTCGGCGTTCAGCTCGGGGACGGTGTCGGTGGCGTGGAGGTGAAGACTGCGGCGGTCCGTGCCGCGCAGTTCGCTCGCCGAGTCGTCCGGCAGGGCCCGCTGGACGAACCGCACGATGTCCAGCCACTCGTCCACGGCGTCCGCCGCCACCTCGGGCGCCACCTCGTAGGGCAGTCCGGCGGCGAGCGTGGCGTCGGCGCGGTGCACGGTGATCTCGTGGGTCATCCGGCGCGCCCAGAACCCGGCGGTGTTGATCCCGGACCAGGACCACACCACGGCGTCCGGACCGGCCTCCCGCAGCGCGGCGACGACCGCCTCGCCGCTCTCCGCCAGCCAGGCGTCGAGCGCCGCCGCGTCCCCGGTCGCCTCGGGTCCGGTGCCGCCCGGCACCTCGCTCAGGCCGATCTCCTTCTCGGCCCGGGTGCGCACCAGCAGCTCCACCCAGCGCAGCGCCCCGCCGGTGTGCCGCACCAGCTCTTCCAGCGACCAGTCCGGGCAGGTCGGCACGGTCGCCGAGAGATCGGCGCCGGACGTCACCACGGACCTCAACCGGCCGAGCTGGTGGGCTATTTCGTCGCAGTAGCGGTCGTGTGCGAGTCGGCTCATGACCCGCACCCTATGATCGGCTCGCTCAGTCGAGCACCACGATTTCGGCCACGTCGAACTCCACGCCGACCACGTCCCCGACCTCCGGCGCCGACCGCAGCGCGCACGCCGCCTCCAGGCGCGGGGCGTCCTCCGGCTGGAGGTGCACGGCGACATGGGTGCCCTTGAAGGTGCGGGCGGCGACCGCGCACCGCAGCCCGGCGTCGGGGGCCACCAGGCGCACCCCGGCGGGCCGGACGAGCAGGGTGCGCGCCCCCTGGGCGGCGCCCTCGGGAACCGGCACCTTGCCCCAGGGGGTGGCGGCGGCCTGTCCGGCGACGGTGGCGTCGACCACGTTCTCGAAGCCGAGGAAGCGGGCCACGAACGCGTCCGCCGGCCGCTGCCACACCTGAAGGGGCGTCCCGGACTGGGCGATCCGCCCGTCCCGCATCACCACGACCCGGTCGGCGAGCGCGAACGCCTCGCCCTGGTCGTGGGTGACCGCGAGCACGGTGGTGCCGAGCCGGCCGAACAGCTCCCGGAGTTCCACCACCAGCCGTTCCCGCAGCGACCGGTCGAGCTGGCCCAGCGGTTCGTCCAGCATCAGCAGCCGTGGCCGGGGCGCGAGCGCGCGGGCCAGCGCGACCCGCTGCTGCTCGCCGCCGGAGAGCGCGGCCACGGCCCGCCGGCCGGCGCCCGGCAGCCCGACGAGGTCCAGCAACTCCCGTACGCGCTCCTCCTGCTGCCGCCGGGGAACGCCGTGCATCCGCAGCCCGAAGGCCACGTTGCCGCCCACGTCCCGCTGCGGGAACAGCTGATGGTCCTGGAACATCAGCCCGAGTTCGCGCCGGTGCGCGGGCACCCCCGTCTGGTCGCGCCCGTCCAGCACCACCCGCCCGGCGTCCAGGCCCTGCAGCCCGGCCACCGCCCGCAGCAGCGTGGACTTGCCGCTGCCGCTGGGCCCGAGCACGCACACCACCTCGTGCTCGGCGACGGCGAGATCGACCGCGTCGAGCACGGCCCGCCCGCCGAACCGCACCGTCGCGCCCTCGACCCGCAGCAGCATCAGAACTCCCCCGTCCGGTCGGTCCGCAGCCGCTCCAGCACCAGCAGCGCCACCGCGCACACCACCATCAGAATCGTCGACAGGGCCATCGCCTGCCCGTAGTTGAGGTCGCCGGGCCGTCCCAGCAGCCGCGCCACGGCGACCGGCAGCGTGGGGTTGTCGGGGCGCGCGATGAACACGGTCGCCCCGAACTCCCCGAGCGACACGGCGAACGCGAACCCGGCCGCGACCAGCAGCGCCCGCCGCACCATCGGCAGGTCGACCTCGCGCCACACCCGCCACGGCGAGGCGCCGAGCACCGCCGCCGCCTCCCGCAGCCGGACGTCCACCGCGCGCAGCACGGGCAGCATCGTGCGCACCACGAACGGCACCCCGACCAGCGCCTGCGCGAGCGGCACCAGGATCCACGAGGCGCGCAGGTCCAGCGGCGGCTCGTCGAGCGCGATGAGGAAGCCGAAGCCGACGGTGACGGCGGACACGCCGAGCGGCAGCATCAGCAGCGCGTCGAACCCGCGCACGAACCGCCCGGCGTCGCGCCGGGTCAGCGCCGCCGCGGCGAGTCCGCCGATCACGACGGCGATGGCGGTCGCGGCGAGGGCGTACCGCAGCGAGTTGCCGATCGCCTCGATCGGCGGGACCAGGAAGGTGCCGCCGTCCGCGCGGGTCAGCGCCTCGTAGTACAGGAAGCCGGGCGCGTCGAGGGAGCGCTGCACCAGCACCGCCAGCGGCAGCACCAGCAGCAGGGCGATGGTGACGAGGACCCCGGCCAGCAGCGCCCACTGCCCGGCCCCGCGCGGCCGGCGCGCGGTGACCGCCGCGTCCACCAGCCGCAGCGCGCTCTCCCGCCGCCGTACCGTCCGGGCGTGCACGGCGAGGATCGCGCCGACCGCCGCGAACTGCACGAGGGTGAGCACCGCGGCCGTGGACAGGTCGAAGATCTCCGACGTCTGCCGGTAGATCTCGACCTCCAGGGTGGAGAACGCGGGCCCGCCGAGGATCTGCACCACGCCGAAGGAGGTGAAGGTGAACAGGAACACCATCAGCGCGGCGGCGGCCACGGCGGGCGCGAGCGCGGGCAGGGTGATCTGCCGCCAGGCCGCCCACCGGGACGCGCCGAGCATCCGCGCGGCCTCCTCCTGCCGCGGGTCGAGCTGCGCCCACAGCCCGCCGACGGTGCGGACGACGACCGCGTAGTTGAAGAACACGTGCGCGAGCAGGATCGCCCACACGGTGGTGTCCAGCCGTACGCCCCACAACTCGTCCAGCAGTCCGCCGCGCCCGAGCAGCGCCAGGAAGGCCGTACCGGCCACGACCGTGGGCAGCACGAACGGCACGGTCACCACCGCCCGCAGCAGCTGCTTGCCGGGGAAGTCGAGGCGGGCGAAGACGTACGCGGCGGGCAGCGCGAGCAGCAGGGTGAGCGCGGTGGAGGCGAGCGCCTGCCAAGTGGTGAACCACAGCACGTGCCGGACGGCGGGGTCGGCGGGCACGTCGACGAGCCGCCCGAGCTGCCAGGACCCGTCGGCGTTCAGGCCGCGGGCGACGATCGCGGCGACGGGCCAGGCGAAGAAGACGGCGAAGAACGCGACGGGCAGGGCCATGAGCCCGAGCCGCGCCGCCGCGCTCTTCGCGCCGCCCCGGCGGGGGGTTACTTCAGTACGAGCGAGGTCCACGACTTGACCCAGTCGTCACGGTTGTCGGCGATCTTCGCCGGGTCCATGGTCTCGGGGTCCTCGGCCTGCGGGCCGTACGTCGTGAACTCCTCGGGCACCTTCGCGCCCTCCCGCACCGGGTAGACGAACATGTTCAGCGGCATGTCCTCCTGGAACTCCTTGCCGATCAGGAAGTCCAGGAGCGCCTTGCCGCCCTCGGGGTTCTCCGCGTTGCTCAGCAGCCCGGCGTACTCGACCTGGCGGAAGCAGGTGTCCTCGGCGACGCCGGTCGGTGCGGTCTTCGGCTTCGGGTCGGCGTAGATCACCTCGGCCGGCGGCGAGGAGGCGTACGACACGACGAGCGGCCGGTCGGCGTCGGCCTTCTTCCCGCCGGCGGAACCGGAGAACTCCTCGTTGTACGCCTGCTCCCAGCCGTCGACGACCTTCACGCCGTTGGCCTTGAGCTTCTTCCAGTAGTCCCGCCAGCCGTCGTCGCCGTACCGCGCGGCGGTGCCGAGCAGGAAGCCGAGGCCCGGCGAGGAGGTGGACGGGTTCTCGGTGACCAGCAGGTTCTTGTACTCCGGCTTGATCAGGTCGTCGAAGGAGTCCGGCGGGGTCAGCTTCTTCTCGCTGAAGTACGCCTTGTCGTAGTTGACGCAGATGTCGCCGGTGTCGACGGGCGTGACCCGGTGCTCCGCCTCGTCGGCGCGGTACTCGGACCGGATCAGGTCGGAGCCCTTCGCCTCGTACGGCTGGAAGAGGCCGTTGTCGAGGGCGCGGGAGAGCAGGGTGTTGTCGACGCCGAAGAAGACGTCGCCCTGCGGGTTGTCCTTGGTCAGGATCGCCTTGTTGACGGCCTGCCCGGCGTCGCCGTCCTCCAGCACCCTGACCTTGTAGCCGGACTTCTTCTCGAAGGCGGCGAGGACGTCCTTCGAGACGGCCCACGAGTTGTGGCTGACGAGCGTGACGGTCCGGGATCCGGAGCCGCCGCCGGACGCCTGGTCGCCGTCGGACGACCCGCAGGCGGACAGCGTGACCAGACCGAGTCCGACGGCCAGGATCGTGGCCTTCTTGGTGATGCTCACTGGAATTCCTCCTGGAGGGACCAGGAAGAGACGCGGCCCCGCCCGGGAGCCTCGGGGGAATCCGGGGCTCCCGGGCGGGGCGCAACAGCTCGAGTGATGACCGATCTCCCTACCCAGAATGACCTGGGCCAGGTTCGGAGGGTCTGCGGCCGGGTGCCGCACTCTCAGCGCTGTGGCGCTCCCCTGTCGGAATATGCAGATGTACTTACGCCCGTCAGACTACCGTTCGGTGGCGGCGAGCTGACCACACGCCCCGTCGATCTCCTGACCACGGGTGTCCCGGATCGTCACCGGCACCCCGTGCGCGGCGATGGCCTCGACGAACGCCTTCTCGTCCTCGGGCCGCGAGGCGGTCCACTTCGACCCGGGCGTCGGGTTCAGCGGGATGAGGTTGACGTGCACCGGTCGGCCCTTGAGCAGCCGGCCCAGCCGGTCGCCCCGCCAGGCCTGGTCGTTGATGTCCCGGATCAGCGCGTACTCGATGGACAGCCGGCGCCCGGACTTCTCGGCGTACTCGAACCCCGCGTCCAGCACCTCGCGCACCTTCCACCGGGTGTTCACCGGGACCAGGGTGTCGCGCAGCTCGTCGTCGGGCGCGTGCAGCGAGATCGCCAGCCGGCACTTGAAGCCCTCGTCGGCGAACCGGTGGATGGCCGGGACGAGCCCGACGGTCGACACGGTGATCCCGCGCTGCGACAGCCCCAGCCCGTCGGGGGCGGGATCGGTCAGGGCACGGATGGCGCCGACGACCCGCTTGTAGTTGGCGAGCGGCTCGCCCATCCCCATGAAGACGATGTTCGACAGCCGCGCGGGCCCCCCGGGCACCTCGCCGTCGCGCAGCGCCCGCATACCGTCCACGATCTGGTGCACGATCTCGGCGGTCGACAGGTTCCGGTCGAGCCCCGCCTGGCCGGTGGCGCAGAAGGGGCAGTTCATGCCGCACCCGGCCTGCGAGCTGATGCACATGGTCACCCGGTCCGGGTAGCGCATCAGCACCGACTCCACGAGCGTGCCGTCGAACAGCCGCCACAGCGTCTTGCGGGTCGTTCCCTCGTCCGTCGACAGATGCCGTACGACGGTCATCAGCTCGGGGAACAGCGCCTCGCGCAGCTTCTCGCGGGAGGCGGCCGGGATGTCGGTCCACTGCTCCGGGTCGTGCGCGTACCGCGCGAAGTAGTGCTGCGAGAGCTGCTTGGCACGGAACGGCTTCTCACCGATCTCGGCGACCGCGTCCTTCCGCTCCGCGGGCGAGAGATCGGCAAGGTGCCGCGGCGGCTTCTTGGCTCCGCGCGGGGCGACGAAAGTGAGTTCTCCGGGCTTGGGCATGGTGGTACCAGTGTCGCAGATCCACATGGGTGACCTGCGGCTGTCGTCCGTCACCACTGTCGGCAGTGGTTATCGGCGGGCGCCGTTGAGCGGCCTCGGACGGCCCAGGGACGGCCCAAGGTGATCACCCTCGCACGGTCCACGCGCTCGTGACACGCCTCAGCTGCTCACACCCGCGACGCACCTCAACAGAGCGTTGCCTGTTGGCTACGTGCAGCTGGCCAAAAGCCTGTCCCTCCAGGGTCCATCACCGTTAACATCAGCTCGGCTACTACGAGCCATAGGAGGTGGTCGGGGCTTGTCCTACATACCGCGCCCAAAGCCTTGCTTCCTTGACGATCAGGAGTACCTAGGCGCGTTCAACGGAGAGATGCGGTGGCGGTCCAAGGACAAGCAGCGCTACTACACTTGGGACAGACGGCATGGCGAGATCGAAGTCTTCAACAGCCGCGGATACCATCTCGGCGCTCTAGATGCTCAGTCCGGCGTTCGTATCAAAGATCCCAGGAAGGATAGGCGCATCGATGTCTAGCAGGCAGCCGACCTATGCGGATCAGGTGATGTCCGGCAGTGCCTTGCTGTCCGACATTGACGATTACGTCCAAACCTGGCATGAATCGACCGAAGACCTCGGACCGCTCCCGGCCTACCTGGGGCTGACCGATGAAGAGTACTCGCTGTGGGTGGAGCAGCCGAGCGCACTGCGCTTCATCTTCGCCGGCCGTCGCGCTGGAGTCACCCCGAAGAGGGCAGGCGACCTATCGACCGTCGCCCTCGCGGCCAGAGCAAAGGATGACGCAGAGGCCTCCAGTGTCCTGCAATGGCTGATTAAGACCGGACGAATTGAAAGCTGACGCACCCGAGAAGCGGCTAGCCGCTACTCTCATCGATCGCCTTAACCTGAGTCCGCCAGTCGACATATTCAGCGTCGCCGAACTATACGCATCTGTCGAAGAGTGTGATTGGCCTTCCAGCTGTGACGGCGTTGCCCTTAACTTGAACTCCGATCGCCCTAAGATCTTCCTGAAGAAGATACAAAACCGGCGTCGCATGCGCTTCACGCTCGCTCATGAGCTCGCTCACGTTTTGCTTCCCTGGCATGTCGAGACAATCCACTGTGACACCACGCAGAAGAGTGGCGAATCAGACGTAGACATACCAGAAAAGACCAATGCAATCGGCGTTGGCCAAGAACACCAAGCTAACACGTTCGCCTCCCACCTCCTCGTTCCACGATCATTCCTGTCGACCATAGCTCCTGGATATGTTTCGTCGCCCGACGCACTGGAGAGGCTAGAGCGCGCCAACGTCTCAGCGGCTGCTGGTGCGATGGCGCTCGCGAGCCACCTGCCAGCCGGCTATGCGTTCCTAGTCCGCGGCATGACCCGGATGATCAGAAGCCCAGGAACTGAGGTTCCATTTTCACTGAACGGATCTCTGCATGACCTTCGAGAGTCGCTACTGGAGCACTCCGCGCGCTCAGGGTCCGTCACACACCAGGAACAGCACGTGGAGTGGTTCGAATTCTTCGAGACCAGCGCACCCAGTTCTGCAATCACGGACGAGCGTCGAAGTTTCGACATTCTAATCACCGCACTGAGTAGCTACCCGCACGCGGCAGATATTCCATCTACGGCACAATCGATAACGGCAAAAGTCGGCGGCGTCTTGTCTCAGAGGAAAGATCTCAGCGACCCGACTGACATTCGCATGCTTCTCACTTACAAATTTCAAGCAGACGCAAGGTACGCCGATCTTCTGGAGCAGGACAAGTTCCAGCGCTACCTCACCAAAAGGTCCATCGAAATTTCAGAGGCACGATCAGGGGCCAAGAAGGCCCGTCGCCGGTAATTTGCTCGTCACCACCACCCTTCCCAGCTCCCATCCCGTCCGCCGTCGACCCACACACCGTGGAGCGGGCGTGGTTCATGGCGTCCAGGTGGAGCGCGCCACTGTACGAACGACCTGGACGCCATGGGCCGCGTCTGCTCGGCTTTGCCTGGGTCGACGGTGGACGGGATGGGAGCTCCCCGCGCACGCCACCCACGGAGCCGCAGTCGGCGACGGCGCCCCCTCCATCCCGGTGCCGGCCGATCCCCCGCCGGAGGCATTGTTCTGACCGGCGCCGCGCAATGCGGTGATCGACTCATGGCCACCGGCCCTATCCACATGTGGGCGCGCGTCGGCGCAGCGTGCGCGGAGCGGGCCGAAGGCAGGAGCGCAGCGCGCAGCGGAGCCGGGAAGCGCGCCCGGCGGAGCGGAGCGCAGCCGGGGCTTGATGAGGTAGAGAAACCTGTAACAGCTCTGGCTTCGCCGGTCGGAGATCAGTTGCCTGTCAGCGGGGTGAGCTTGCGGCCATCGTGCGTGCGGATGCGCGGCGCCTCGTCGCACAGGGCGTCCGTGATGCGGATTGCGTAGACCTCGCTCATCGCGGCAACGGCCTCGTCCGGGGTGAGCCAGGCGACCGCGGTCGACTCGTCCGAGAGCTGTTCGTGGCCGCCTTCGGGACGGCACCCTAGACACCGGTCAGGCGCTCCACGCGGACCTTGATCCCAGTTTCTTCGTAGATCTCCCGGTGAACCCCATCCTCAATGGCCTCCGTCCGCTCAAGCACCCCGCCGGGCGGCTCCCATGTGCCATTGTCGGCACGGCGGATCACCAGCACTCGCCCGTCTTCGCGCACGACCATCCCCGCCACGGAGACCGAGTGCAGAGACATCCTCTGTCCTGACACCGGGCCGATTTCAGGCAGAGGGCCGGTCAGTGGCCAGCAGTCGGCTGATGAAGCCAGCACGGCACAGCCGTTCGTAGGCCTCTAGAACGTCGTCCGGCACAGGCTGACTGATCATGAAACCCTGCTCCGGGTAGATCAGCAGCCGCTGCAGCGCACCGACAAGCATGTCGATAACCAACCGGGGGTCTCCGATGGAGTCCACGTAGTCGTCGAGCGTCATCGGCGTCGAGGCACTGACAATCTCGACCTCGGGCCACTGCTTGCGGGCCGTTGCGTAAGCGCGGCGCTCCTCGTAGGGCTTACTGATCAGCAGCACGGAGGACACGTCGACGCCGGCCTCTTCGAGCACAGCCCTGGAAAAGCGAATGTTCTCGCCCGTATTGCGGGCCTGGGGCTCGACCAGGATCGCCGAGTCAGGCACGCCCAGTTCGAGGGCGCGCTCGCGGTAGTGGACGGCTTCCCCCCTAGGCATGCGTTCCCGCGTCGTAGGGCTCGTGGCTCCCGTGAACACAAGCAGAGGAGCCATTCCGCGCTTGTACAGGTCTACCGCAGTATCGGCCACACCCAGGTCATGGCTGCCCAGGCCGATCGCGACCGAGCACGGCCGCAGGGTGTGGCCCATCTGGTGGTAATCCCACAGGCGCCGCGTATCGGCCCATGCCTGCGTCGAGATCATCACTGCCCCTTCTGGTCCTTCGCGGAGTCCGGAACCTTGAACTCGTATTCCCAAGCGAAGCGTGAAGCCGCGTGTACACCGATGGCGAACTCGACCACTGTGCCAGAGGCCGTATAGGTCGTCCGATGCAACTCGACGACCGGTTCGCCTGGCGGGAGCTGAAGGAGCTTCGCCTCGTCGGCCGTGGGAGCCCTGGCGAAAAGCTCCTCCTTCATGTGGTCGATCTCGTAACCAGCGTCGTACAGCACCCGGAAGCCACCACCGCGGCCGGCCGGTCCCGGGGTCGGGTCCACCAGTCGCGTGCCCTCGACGTGCTCGGGCCGGTAGTAGCTGGTCAGGGTGTGGGTCGGCTGGTCACCTTCCTTCACCAGCCGTGCCCTCGCGTAGACGTCCGCCCCCTCAGGCAAACCGTGGGCGGCTGCGACCAGCGGTGGGGCCTTCACAAGGCTCACCGTTTGTGTCTGCTCGTTCCGCCGGTAACTCCGCCCAGAGGCCACGCGGTCCGCGATGAACGCCACTTCGTCGCCATCCCGCCACTTGGCCTTGTCGTACCGGGCGATCCCAAGCCGTTTCAGTGGGGCTCGCTTCCGCACGATGGTGCCGTGTCCGCGCGATGACGTCACCAGGCCCTCAGCTTCGAGGGCCTTGTAGGCCTGGTGAACGGTGGACTTGGAGCCCTCCCCCTTCGCAACTAGCTCCCTGATCTGCGGAAGCGGCTTGCCAGGCTCGTAAACACCCCGCCTGATCTGTTCAGCCAGCTTGTCTGCCAGCTCCCGCCACTTGGGCGCCATGCGCGACTCCTTTCGACAGGACAAGTCAAGCACAGTCCCAGGACTGTTGACAGTCCTGGGACTGCGTGCCACAGTCGTCTCAGCTCGACCGCAGTCCTAGGACTGCGGGTCCGATGGCCTTCTTTGGGCTGCTCATATGCGACGACGCAGGGAGTCTTCATGCCGTCCTTCAAGATCGACCTTTCGACCGCTGTGGTGTTCGTGGCGACGGCTCCGGTTCCGAAGCTGGCGAACGCGAAGACCGGGGAGCGGGCCATGGACCGGGAGACCGGTGCGCCGCTGTCGACGGTTGGCCTGCTGGTCTCGGACGAGGGGGAGGGGAACCTGTACCAGGTGACCATCCCGGAGACGGGGTACGAGGAGGGCCTGGTGCCGGGTATGCCGGTGCGGGTCGTCGGCCTCAAGGCCCGGGACTGGGAGAACGAGTTCAACGGGCAGAAGCGGCACGGGATCTCGTTCCGCGCGGTCGCGATCACCCCGGCGGCCTGACATGACCGACGTGACGACGTGGTTGGAAACCGCCGGCGCGTTAGCCGGGGCCGGTGGTGTCGGCTACGCGAAGGTCCGCGCCCCGCGCGTCTACTGGTCGCTGGTCGGGGCGCCGGTCACCTGGGGCCGGTTCGTTCTCTCGTACCGCTCGACGATGGACGTGTGCGGGCTGACGGTTCAGCCATCCGGCCTGCGGGCGTTCGTCACCCGCAATGTCGCCCGCCGTGAGGTGCAGCCGGTCCCGCCGAAGATCCGTCGCATCCGTGCCACCTCCACGGGGCTGCGGGTCACGCTGCGGCTGCCTGCCGGTCTGGAACCGGCGGACGTGATGGCCTCCTCGGAGCGGCTGCGTCACGCCTGGGGCGTGCACTCGGTGACCGTCGTGGAGACCCGGCCTGGATACGTCCAGCTGCGCATGACCGGCTATGACGTGCTCCGCCGGGTGAGGATGCCCCGTAAGGCCCGGCCGCACGACATGGCGGTGCCGGTAGCGCTGCGGGAAGACGGGACCGCGTTCGAGCGGGACTACCGCAAGGCACCCATGGCGCTCACTCTCGGCGCCAACCACTCCGGCAAGTCGATGTACCAACGCAACCTGATCAAGGGTCTCGCTCAGCTCCCGGTCGCGCTGGTGGGGATCGACTGCAAGCGCGGGGTGGAACAGTCCGCCTTCGCGCCCCGCCTCTCCGCCCTGGTCACCACCCCGGATGACGCCGCTGCGCTGCTGGATGTGCTGGTGGCGGAGATGGAAGACCGCTTCGACCTGCTGAGCCTGCACGGTGCCTCCGACATCTGGGAACTGCCCGAGTCGGCGCGGCCGGTGCCCGTCGTGGTCCTGGTCGACGAGGTGGCGGAGCTGTTCCTGATCTCCTCGCGCAAGGACGAGGAACGGCGGGAGCGGATCGTGACCGCGTTGATCCGGCTGGCGCAGATGGCCCGCGCGGTCGGCATCTACCTGGAGATCTGCGCTCAGCGCTTCGGTTCGGAACTGGGCAAGGGCGCCACCATGCTCCGCGCCCAGCTCACCGGCCGTGTGGTGCACCGGGTCAACGACAAGCAGACCGCCGAGATGGGCCTCGCCGACGTCGCCCCGGATGCGGTCCCGGCCGCCAGCCTGATCCCGATGGACCGCCCCGGCACCGCCGTTGCGGCGGACTCCACGGGTGGCTGGTCGAAGATCCGCACCCCGCACACCACACGGGATGACGTGGTTGCCGTCTGCCGGGAGTTCGCCCACCTGGTCCCGGACTTCCCGGCCCTGGAGCCCTTCCGCCCCTTCGTGCCCACCGAGGCGCCGGCGCCCGACCCGTCGCTGGTCAAGCCCCGCCCAGTCACCGACTGACGCCCGCTGGAGCACGGGGCGGCACGGCCCCTCTCGCCGCCCCTTCCAACCCGACTTCCCTTCGAAGGGAGGTACCCCATGCCCCGCTCCATCCGCCCTGACGCCGTACTGATTCAGGCGGTCATCGCCGGTGCCCTGTCCTTCGCTCACCTGCACGACCTGGCCGCAGCCGCCGGACAGTCCGGCTGGAAAGCCTGGGCCTACCCGGTCTCGGTCGACCTGCTGCTGGTGGCCGCGTGGCGACGACTGCGCACGGCCCGCCGCGACCGCTCCGCCTGGACGTGGTTCGTCATCGCCTTGGCGGCCTCACTCGGCGCGAACGTCGCCACCGCCGGCCTCCTCGACCTGGACCATGTTCCCGCCTGGCTGCGCATCCTCGTCGCCGGATGGCCCGCCCTGGCCTTCCTCGGGGGAACCCTCCTCGTCCACACCCCCGCCACGACGGACGAACCCGCACCGGCTGTGGACGACGCCCCGGTCGCCCCGGAAGTCGAGATGCACCGCACCGACGCTCCGGAACCGGCCTCCGCTCCTGCTCCGGCGCCCGACGTGCCTGAGCTGGACCCGGCCCCGGCTGCGCCATCCACTCCTGCGCCCGCGGCTCCGCCGGTCCCGGCCGCGCTGCTGGACCACGCCCGCAAGATCGCCGACGCCCATCAGGCGTCCACCGGCGCCCCGATGCCCGCCGACATGCTCTCGGCCCGGCTCGGCCTGCCCGCGCCAATGACGGACGCCATCGTTGCCCAGCTCCAACTCGCCTAGCTCCGAAGGGAGTCCGCTCGTGGCCGTGTACCGCAACTTCCGCGACCGCATCCGCATCGGCCCCGTTCAGGTCGCCACCTACTACGACGGCCGGGGACGCAACAAGCACACCGCCGCCTGCACCGCCCCCGGCTGCGGCTTCTCCGCCGACTACCCCGACCGCTCCGCCGCCGAACTCGCCGCCCGCACCCACCGCTGCAAGGCATAGGAGACACCGCCATGCAGGTCCCGCTCTGGCTCGCCCTCCTCACCGTCGGCTACCTCGGCGTCAAGCTCGTCCGCCCGCCCTGGTGGCTCGTGATCGTGCTCCTCCTCGGCGGCTACCTCGTCGCCGACAGCTTCCTCAGCCCCGTCATCGGCACCGCCCTCGACAAGTGACCGAAGGGAGATCCACCGTGCTCACCCCGGAGTACCCGCCCCAGGACACCCTGCCCCCGGCCGACCCGACGCCGCAGACCAGCACCCCCGTGCCCGCCACCCCGGCTCCGGTGGCCCCGGCTGGAGCCCGCCCCGTCGTGCAGCTCACCCCCGGCAGCGCGCTCGCCCTCGCCGCCGGCGGCGGTGCCGTCGTCCTGGTCGTCGGCGCGGTCCTGGTCTCGATGCTGCTCGCGGTCGCCATCACCGGCGTGTCCGTCGCCGTGGTCGCGGTCGTGCTGCGCCTCCTCGTCAAGGACCTCCAGAAGGGGCGGTGACCGGGATGGACACGCACGTGATCGCGGCCGGGTTACCGGCCCTGGGCTGGGCTGTCCACGGCGGCATGCTCTGGCGGCGCCTCTCGACCGCCCGGCGTGACCCGCTGACCGGCCTGCATACCCGCGCCGGATGGACCGCCCGCGCGGAACACCTCCTGGCCAGGCGCCCGAACGCCCTCGTAGTCCTGGTCGACCTCGACGACTTCAAGGCCATCAACGACACCTACGGCCACGCTGCCGGAGACGCCGCCCTGACCGCGACGGCCGGCCGCCTCGCCGACTGGTGTGGACGCCACGGCGTCACCGCCCGCCTCGGCGGAGACGAATTCGCTGCCATCGTCACCGACCCCGCCCACACCCCCGGCCTTCGCGCTCTCCAGAACGCTCTCGATCGGCCCGTCGAGCACGACGGCCGTGTCCTGCCGGTGGCGGCCTCGGTCGGTCACTGCCACCGCGCCCACCTGCCGGTGCCGACCCTCACCGACGCCCTGTCCGCCGCCGACGCCGCGATGTACGCGGCCAAGGGCCACGGCAGGCGCAACGCCCACCCCTGATCACCAGAAAGGAACCCCTGATGGGCCTGTTCAGCCGCAAGAGCAACGACGCCCCGTCCGACCCGCAAATGGCCGAACTGGGCCGCGAGTACGCGATCGCCGAACGCCACCGCGACCGGAAGGCCATGCGCCGCATCACTCGTGAACTCGGCTCCGCCGACCGCAGCGACGCCGACCTCAGCTCCTTCGAGCGGGGCCGCAAGGACTACCACGACATCCCGCCCGCCTACTCGCGGCGCCGCAACGGCCGACGTTGAACGGCCCCCGGAGCGGTCCCTGGCTACCAACCTTTCGCCGCTCCGGGCGCCTTCCCACCTTCCAGATCCAACGGACCCGAAAAGGGAGACCCATCATGCCCCAGCACACCCCGCGCCTGCGGCTCTGCCGCGAATGTGACGGCTTCGCCACCGCCGCCATCACCACCGGCACCCGCCACAGCGACGGCTCCCGCGTGACTGTCCCCGTCACCTGCCCCAGCTGTAAGGGCACCGGCCACCAGCTCCCCGCCGCCACGTTCGCCCGCGCCGGGAGGTGACCCGTTGACCGACACCGCCACCATGGCGGGCCTGGACCCGGCCACCCTCGCCGACGTGCTGAGGCTGGCCGGGTCCACCGGCTTCGACCGCATCCAGGACCAGATCCGCCGCACCGGCGGCTGCGCCGACCCCATCCGCTTGCAAGGCTCGACCGTCACCCGCGACCGCGCCACCGGGCACGTCCTGCACTCCTACTCCACCGACACCGAACCGGGCGGAGTCCTGCGTGTCGCCTGCGGCAACCGCCGCGCCTCCCGCTGCCCGGCCTGCGCCTGGACCTACGCCGGCGACACCTACCACCTCATCCGCGCCGGCCTCATCGGCGACCCCGACAAGGGCACCCCCGACACCATCCGCGACCACCCACGCGTGTTCGCGACCCTCACCGCGCCGTCGTTCGGCCCGGTCCACAACCGCCCCGGAAACCGGCCTTGCGCCTGCGGCACCCACCACCCCGAAGACGCGCCGGAACTGGGCACCCCGCTCGACCCGGACACGTACGACTACGCAGGCGCCGTGCTGTGGAACAACCACGCCTCCGACCTGTGGCGCTACTTCACGATCTACCTACGCCGGGAGATCGCCCGCCGGGCCGGTCTCACCCAGAAGGACGCCCGCGAGCAGTCCCGCGTCTCCTTCGGCAAGGTCGCCGAATACCAGAAACGGGGTGCCGTCCACTTCCACGCCGTCATCCGCTTCGACGGCCCCGAGGGACCCGACACCCCACCCCCCACCTGGGCCACCCTCGACCTCCTCACCGACGCCATCCGCGCCGCCGCCGCCCGCGTCGCCGTCGACGTGCCCCCGACCGGTGACCAACCCGCCCGAACCCTGCGGTGGGGCACCCAGCTCGACGTACGCCCGATCCGCGCCTTCGGCGACGGCGAACAGATCACCGAACAGGCCGTCGCCTCCTACGTCGCCAAGTACGCCACTAAGGCCGCCGAGACCACCGGCACCGTCGACCGCCGCATCGGCAACAAGGAAGCCCTGGTCCTGCTCGGCGTACCCGACCACCCCCGGCGGCTCATCGAGGCCTGCCTCGACATGCACCCCCTGTACCCGGACCGCAAGCTGCGCGACTGGGCCCACATGCTCGGCTTCCGCGGCCACTTCTCCACCAAGTCCCGCCGCTACTCCACCACCCTCGGCGCCCTCCGTCAGACCCGCGCCGACTACCGCGCCGCCCAGCAACGCGCCGCTCTCGGCCTGCCCGACCCCAGCGACGAGGACGCAACCACCCTGACCCTCGCCCACTGGACCTACGCCGGCCACGGCCACACCCCCGGCGAGTCCTGGCTCGCGGCCAACATCCGTCGCGAGATCGAACTCAACCGCGAGATCGCGCGCGAGGAACTGCCGGCCCTGCTCGCCGACGAAGGGAGTCGCTGACCATGGCCTCAGAACTGCCGAACCGCTTCCTGACGCCTGAGGACCTGGTCGAGATGTTCGAGCTGCCCAGCGTCGAGACGGTCTACCAGTGGCGCCGCAAGCGCACCGGTCCCCCCGGCTTCCGCGTGGGTCGGCACTTGCGTTTCGACCCGCGCGACGTTCGGGCTTGGGTGGACTCCCAGCTGGGGGAAGCTGCCTGATGGCCGGCCACATCCAAGACCGCTGGTACAAGACCGAGACCGGCTCGGACGGGAAGCCTGTCAGGGTCAAGACTGAGCGATATGGCACGGGCATGCGGTACCGGGCGCGCTACGTCGGCCCCGACGGCACCGAGAAGTCCAAGAGCTTCCCGGACCGACAGAAGCGACTCGCTGAGAAGTGGCTCACCGACATCGCTTCGGACATGTCGCGCGGTCAGTACATCGATCCGCGCGCAGCTCGAATCACCTTCAAGAGCTACGCCGAGAAGTGGCTTGCGACCCACCACATCGACCCGGCCAGTCAGGTAGTGGTCGAGCAGCGGTTGCGTCTGCACGCCTTCCGACTGATCGGCTCTCGCCCACTGGACTCCTTCCGCCCCGAGCACATCCGCGGCCTGGTGAGCGCGCTGGAGAACGACCCGGCCGTGAGCGGTGGCTATGCGCGGAACATCTACGGCGACGTCCGGGCCGTGCTGAGTGCGGCGGTCGACGACGGGCTGTTGCCCCGCAACCCATGTGCCGCGAAGTCTGTCCGTCCGCCAGCCGCCGAGCAGCGCCGTGTTGTGCCGTGGCTGCCCTCGCAGGTTCAGGCGGTTCGCGCAGCACTCCCCCAGCGATACCGCCCCATGGTGGACGTGGGCGCCGGGTGCGGGCTCCGTCAAGGCGAGATCGTGGGACTGGCTGAGGATGCGCTCGACTTCGACGGCGGCATCGTTCGGGTGGTCCGGCAGGTGAAGCTGATTCGGGGCAAAGCCGTGTTCGCCCCGCCGAAGTGCAACAAGGAGCGGGATGTACCGTTGCCACCCACGGTGGCTGAGGCCCTGCGGGCCCACATGGACGCCTTCAAACCGGTCGAGATCACCTTGCCGTGGCGTAAGCCGGACGGCCCGAAGGTGTCGGCCCGCCTCTTGTTCACGAACACCGCGAGCGGCCTCGTCTGGCGCAGCAATTTCAACATCCAGGTGTGGAAGCCCGCCCTCGCGTCTGCCGGTCTGATCACGGAAGCCGGAGAGAACGGCAAGTACCAGTCCGCCCGGGAGCACGGCATGCACGCGCTGCGGCACTTCTACGCCTCGGTGCTGCTGGACGCCGGCGAAAGCATCAAGGCCGTGAGTGAGTACCTGGGGCACTCCGACCCTGGGTTGACGCTGCGGGTGTACGCGCACCTCATGCCATCGAGCCAGGAGCGGACCCGAAAAGCCATCGACAGCGCCCTACGCGCCGGCCCCGATAGTTAGTTTGCTTCCCTCACGGTGCAACGGATTTCCACATTCCGCCCACGTAGGACCCGCTGATCCGATTTACTCAGTGCGGACGCTGATTCCCGGAACTCCCTCCGTTCTGCGGGTGATAGAGCCGTGCCCGCACCGACACCGCTCGGGTGGTCGGTCCAGGCTCGTTGTGCGGAGGGAGAGCGAGATGACCAGCCCATGGGGCCGCGCTGCGGCGCTGTGGTCAACGGTTGCCAAATGGGCCAGAGTATGGCTCGCGCGCGCACGTGCCAGCAAGAACTACGGCCGTGCGAAGCGGTTGGCCTGGGAAGTGCTCGTGGCTGTGGCT
Organism: Streptomyces sp. JB150; assembly: GCF_011193355.1. Taxonomy (GTDB): domain Bacteria; phylum Actinomycetota; class Actinomycetes; order Streptomycetales; family Streptomycetaceae; genus Streptomyces. The sequence goes on along the minus strand of NZ_CP049780.1, from coordinate 5,464,758 downwards.
GCAACCACCATCACGGCACACCTGACCGGGCTTCTACACGGCCGGTAGTCCACCGGGGTCCCCGAGGCTTGGCTGGCGGAGGGGGCCCCGCTCACGTTCGAGGTCGCTACCCGGAAGGCAACTTACACGGCGCCCAGGAGGCAACTTTGACCCCACCGTCACGCATCTCCGGATGCGTTGGTGGTACCACCCTAGCCGCACCTACGAAAACTCGTAGGTGGTTCGCGAATCTCGTGTCTCCGCAATGTTCCGAGATTTGGTCGGCGGACACTTTTCCAAAGTAGTACCACCACCAAACTTTGCTGCAAGATCTGCACCCCCCTCAGCGATTGGTCAGCGGAGTTTCGTTTCGCTGATGGTTGCGGGAGCCCGTCGGACGGTGGCAGGCACCCGGGACCGTGGCGACCTGTCGAGCGGCACACGGCCCAGGGACGGCCCCAGAACCAGTCATTACAGCCATCTCTTGCCATTTGCCCAGCTAGGGAGCCTGTTACTGCCGGGCCACTGCCAGTTCTCCGGGCTTGGGCATGGTCCTACCAGTGTCGCAGATCCAATCGGGTGACCCGGGCCGCCCGGCTCGGCGCCCCCTTGCGCCGCGCGGAGCCGCGGGTCACGGACCCGCGGGTGTGCGAAAGCCCCCGCCCCGGGGGGGCGGGGGCCGGCGCTGCCGGAGGGCGGCCGGTCAGCCGTTTCCGACGAAGGCCACGAGGAGCAGCCACACCACCGGAGCGGTGGGCAGGAGGGAGTCGAGGCGGTCCATGATGCCGCCGTGCCCGGGGAGCAGGGTGCCCATGTCCTTGATGCCCAGGTCCCGCTTGATCATGGACTCGCCGAGGTCGCCCAGGGTGGCGCTGGCCGCGACGGCGAGGCCGAGCAGCAGGCCCTGCCACCAGGAGCCGCCGTCCACCAGGAACTGCATGCACAGCGCGCCCACGGCCATCGCGAACGTCACCGCGCCCAGCAGGCCCTCGCGGGTCTTGCCGGGGCTGATCCGCGGGGCGAGCTTGTGCCTGCCGAACCGCCAGCCGACGGCGTACGCCCCGGTGTCGCTGACCACGGTCAGCAGCAGGAACGTCAGCACCCGCCACGGCCCGTCCTCGGCCGTCAGCATCATCGCGACGAACGTCGCCAGGAACGGGACGTAGAACGCGGCGAAGACGCCGGCCGTGACGTCCTTGAGGTAGCCCTCCGGGGGTTCCGTCATCCGCCAGACCAGCACCGCGAGCGCGGTGAGCGCCATCGCCACCCACGCGCCCTCGACGCCCCGGGCGTACCCGGCGACCACCATGGCCGCCCCGCCGATCGCGAGTGGCACCAGCGGCGCGCGGATGCCCTTGCGCTCGTCGAGCCGCTTGGCCAGCTCCCACAGTCCGACGACCACCGCGACCGCGATCACCCCGACGAACACGGCCTTGTAGACGAACAGCGACGCGATGATCACCGCGCCCAGTCCGACGCCGACCCCTATCGCGGCGCCGAGGTCCCGGCCCGCGCTCTTCTTCTGCGGGGCGGGGGCCGGCTGCGGGGCGTCGTGCATGGGCTCCGGATTCCTCGGCGCGCCGAAGGCGGGCGCCGACGTGCTCTCGTCTGGGAACAGCGGACCGCTCAGCCGAGCGGCCCCCCGGCCGTCATCCTGGTTTCCGCCGTCCGCGGACACGTCGGACACGACGGGCATGGGCCGGGTCTGCTGCGCGTCACGCGCATCGTACGCGGGACCCGCCGGGACGGCGCCCTGCACGGGTCCCCGGACATGCCCCTGGGCAGGCCCTTGATCGGGCGGGCCCCAGTACCCGGTCTGCGGCGCCCCCCAGGAAGAGTCGTTCATCAGACCTCGAGCAGTTCGGCTTCCTTGTGCTTCAGGAGCTCGTCCACCTGGGCGACGTACTTGGCGGTGGTGTCGTCGAGCTCCTTCTCCGCGCGGCGGCCCTCGTCCTCGCCGATCTCGCCGTCCTTGATCAGCTTGTCGATGGCGTCCTTGGCCTTGCGGCGCACGGAGCGGATCGAGATCTTCGCGTCCTCGCCCTTGCCCTTGGCGACCTTGATGTACTCGCGGCGGCGCTCCTCGGTCAGCTCCGGGAACACCACTCGGATGATGTTGCCGTCGTTGCTCGGGTTGACGCCCAGGTCGGAGTCGCGGATCGCCTGCTCGATGTTGCGCAGCGCGCTCTTGTCGAACGGGGTCACCACGGCCATGCGCGGCTCCGGCACGGAGAACGAGGCCAGCTGGTTGATCGGCGTCGGTGCGCCGTAGTAGTCGGCCACGATCTTGTTGAACATCGCCGGGTGCGCACGGCCGGTGCGGATCGCGGCGAAGTCCTCCTTGGCGACCACGACGGCCTTCTCCATCTTCTCCTCGGCCTCGAGGAGGGTCTCTTCGATCACCACTTGCTCCTGCGTGTCTTGAGTAGGCCCGGCTGCGGTTGACGTGTTGTGGTCGGCGGCCGGCTGCGTCGCGTCTTCTTCCTGCACGGTTCCCGACCGGCAGGACATTGTCCATCCCCCGGCCGGGGTCCGTGGGTCAACCGGTCAGTTCCGGCTGCCCTGGTCACCCACCAGCGTGCCGATCTTCTCACCCTTGACGGCCCGGGCGATATTGCCCTCGGCCAGAAGCTCGAAGACGAGGATCGGCAGCTTGTTGTCACGGCACAGCGTGATGGCCGTGGCGTCGGCGACCTTCAGATCGCGCGTGATGACCTCGCCGTAGCCGAGGGCGTCGAACTTCACGGCGTCCGGGTTGGTCTTCGGGTCGGAGTCGTAGACCCCGTCGACTCCGTTCTTGCCCATGAGCAGCGCCTCGGCGTCGATCTCCAGGGCGCGCTGGGCGGCGGTGGTGTCGGTGGAGAAGTACGGCATGCCCATACCGGCGCCGAAGATGACCACGCGCCCCTTCTCCAGGTGGCGCACGGCGCGCAGCGGGATGTACGGCTCGGCGACCTGGCCCATGGTGATGGCGGTCTGGACCCGGCTGTCGATGCCTTCCTTCTCCAGGAAGTCCTGGAGGGCGAGGCAGTTCATCACGGTGCCGAGCATGCCCATGTAGTCCGAGCGGGCGCGGTCCATGCCGCGCTGCTGCAGTTCGGCGCCGCGGAAGAAGTTGCCGCCGCCGATGACGACCGCGATCTGCGCTCCGTCGCGCACGACGGCCGCGATCTCGCGGGCGATCTTGTGCACCACGTCGGGGTCGACGCCCAGGCCCCCGCCACCGGAGAAGGCCTCTCCGGACAGCTTCAGCAGAAACCGGCCGCGTACTTTGCCGTCGTCGCTCTTCTGGGCCTTGGTGGTCATGGGGGATCCCGCCTCTTTCACGTGTTGCACATACGAAGAAGGCCACTGCCGGTGGGGTGTCGTTCGCAACCCGTGCGCGGCAATGGCCTCCTCGTCAGATCTGCTGTCGCCCGCCACGCGCGTGTGCGTGGCGGCGTACGCAAACGACCGCACCCGACCCTGTCGGGACCGAGTACCCGTCGCGGTACGGACTCAGATGCCGACCTTGATACGCGTGAAGCGCTTCAGGGTGACACCGGCCTCGTCCAGAACCTTCTGGACGGACTTCTTGTTGTCGAGCGCGTACGGCTGGCCGAGCAGCGTCGCGTCCTTGAAGAAGCCGTTCAGACGTCCCTCGACGATCTTGGCGATCGCGGCCTCGGGCTTGCCCTCGGCGCGGGTGGTCTCCTCGGCGATACGGCGCTCGGACTCGACGACGTCGGCCGGGACGTCCTCCTTGGAGAGGTACTTCGGCGCGAAGGCGGCGATGTGCTGGGCGACGCCCTTGGCGACCTCGGCGTTCGGCTTGTCGAACTCGACGAGGACACCGATCTGCGGGGGCAGGTCGGGGTTGGTGCGGTGCATGTACGCCGTCACGAAGCCGTCCGCGTACTGCGCGAAGCGGTCCAGGACGATCTTCTCGCCCAGAGTGGCGTTGGCCTCGTCCACGAACGCCTGGACGGTCTTGCCGGGCTCGATCTCGGAGGCGAGCAGGGCCTCCAGGTCGGCCGGGGAGGTCGCGGCGACGTGCTCGGCGATCTTGTTGGCGACGGCCTGGAACTTCTCGCCCTTGGCGACGAAGTCCGTCTCGCACTTCAGCTCGACGAGGACACCGGAGGAGTTGTCGTCGGCGATGATCGAGACCACGGCGCCGTTCTCGGCGGAGCGGCCCTCGCGCTTGGCGACGCCCTTCTGGCCCTTGATGCGCAGCGCCTCGACGGCCTTCTCGACGTTGCCCTCGGCCTCGTCCAGCGCCTTCTTGCAGTCCATCATGCCGGCGCCGGTGAGCTCACGGAGCTTCTTGACGTCGGCGGCGGTGTAGTTCGCCATGATTCAGTGAATCTCTCTCGAAGTCTGGAAGATCGGAGGTCTGCACGGTCCGCGACGCAGGGTGTGGATCGGGGACGCTGCGCTGACCTACGGGTGAACGGCGGGAGCGGTCCTGGTGTCACCGCTCCCGCCGTCAACGGCTGACGCTGACGGTCAGGCCTGCTCGCCCTCGGCGGCCGGAGCCTCGGCCGGAGCCTCGGCGGCCTCCGCGGCCGGCGCCTCGGCGGCGGCCGGGGCGGCGTCCTCGGTCTCCGCCTTCTTCTCGCCCTCGAGCAGGTCGCGCTCCCACTCGGCCAGCGGCTCGCCGGCGGCCTTGTCGCCCTTGCCGGCCTCGGCCACGCCGGAGCGGGCCATCAGGCCCTCGGCGACGGCGTCGGCGATGACGCGGGTGAGCAGGGTGACGGAGCGGATCGCGTCGTCGTTGCCCGGGATCTTGTAGTCGACCTCGTCGGGGTCGCAGTTGGTGTCGAGGATCGCCACGACCGGAATGTTCAGCTTCCGGGCCTCACCAACGGCGATGTGCTCCTTCTTGGTGTCCACGATCCAGACGGCGCTGGGCACCTTCTGCATCTCGCGGATACCACCGAGGGTCTTCTCCAGCTTGGCCTTCTCGCGCGAGAGCACGAGAAGCTCCTTCTTGGTCAGACCGGACGCGGCGACGTCCTCGAAGTCGATCTGCTCGAGCTCCTTGAGGCGCTGCAGACGCTTGTAGACGGTCGAGAAGTTGGTGAGCATGCCGCCCAGCCAGCGCTGGTTGACGTAGGGCATGCCGACGCGGGTGGCCTGCTCGGCGATGGCCTCCTGCGCCTGCTTCTTCGTGCCGACGAACATGACCGTGCCGCCGTGGGCGACGGTCTCCTTGACGAACTCGTAGGCGCGGTCGATGTACGACAGCGACTGGAGCAGGTCGATGATGTAGATGCCGTTGCGCTCCGTGAAGATGAAGCGCTTCATCTTCGGGTTCCAACGACGGGTCTGGTGACCGAAGTGGACGCCGCTCTCCAGCAGCTCCCGCATCGTGACGACGGCCATGGCCGTGTTCTCCTTGGTTTCTCGGTTGTGCCGCGGATGCCGGACGGCTTCCGCGCCTGACGCCCGCAGCGCGCCGTTGCCACAAGGACCGAGGGGCGCTGACTCCGAGATCCCGGACGGTGCCGGCTCCCGGTGTCGGGGCGTGCGAAGTCGACCCGGTGACCCGGATCGCCATCAGAAGTGTACGGGACCGGCGGAGCGCCGGGTGACGCCGCTGTCCACAACCGGGCGGTAGTCCACAGGCTCCGGCCGTGATCGCGGCGGTTGCGCGACGGTGACGGCATGCGAGCGAAGCGATGTGTGTACGTGGTGACGGCGGTGCTGCCGCTGTTCCTGCTGGGTCCGGCGCGTCCGGCTCCCGCGGCGGACGAGCCGTTCCCCGCGGGGCGGGACCGGTTTTCCTCCCCCGCGGCAGACGAGCGGTTCCCGGCGGGCCGGGACCGCTCCTGGCCCCTTCCGGGGCGCCCGGCCGTCCTGCGCCCCTGGGCTCCCCCGCCGACGCCGCACGCCCGCGGGCACCGGGGCGTCGACCTGGCGGCCCCGCCCCACTCCCCCGTCCTGGCCGTGGCCTCCGGCCGCGTCTCCTTCGCGGGCCGCGTGGCGGGCAGGGGCGTGGTCTCGGTCGACCTGTCGGGCACGGGCGTCCCGCCCCTGCGGACGACCTACGAGCCGGTCCGCGCCTCGGTCCGCGAGGGCGACGAGGTCACGGCGGGCCGGCCTCTGGGCACCCTGGAGCCGACCGTCTCACACTGCCCCACCACCTGCCTGCACTGGGGCCTGCGCCGGGGCAGGACGTACCTGGACCCCCTGACCCTCCTCCCACCCTGGCTCCTGCACCCGGGCTCTCCGGTACTCCTGCCGGTCCTGGGCGTCCCCCTGCCGCCGCCGGCCTAGCCGCGGTCCCGCGACCTCATCGAAGGCGCGGCACACGTGCCGCCCCGGGCGGCACCGACGGGCGCGTACGGCAGCCCGTTCCGACATTCCGACGGGGTGCGGTCCTGTCCCCGCAGCGCGACAGCGGGCACGGGGAACCGCGCCCACCCGCGACACGGGGCACAGGAAACCCAGGCCCACCCGGGTGTGGGCAGTACGGCGCGTTTCGCCGGGGCGTGGTCCCGGCCGGGCCGTGGCGCCGGGACGGGAGGCGGGCGCTCAGCCCTGGACGCCCCGCAGGGCCATCCGTACGGCCGCGTCCGCGACGACGGCCGGTTCCTCCGCGCCGAGCTCGATCCGCCGGACGGCCGCGTCGACGACGCCCTGGAGCATCATCGCGGCCAGCCGGGGCTGCGCGTGCCCCATCTCGCGCAGGACGTCCACGATCATGCCGACCAGCGCCCCGTGCGCGGCGCGGATCTTCTCCCGGGCCCCCGCGTCCAGCTCGCTCGCGGAGATGGCGACCACGGCCCGGTGCCGCCGGTCGCCGACCAGCTCCAGCTGCCGGCGCACATACGCCTCGGCCTTGGCCTCCGGCCCCTCGGCGGCGTCCATCGCCGCCTCGACCTCCGCCGCCCACACGGGGAAGTCGGCCTCGCACAGCTCCTCGACCACCGCGGCCCGCGAGCGGAAGTACTCGTACACGGACGACCGCGCCAGCCCCGTCCGCTCGGCGAGAGCCGGGAAGGTCAGCGCCTCCGTCCCGCCCTCGGACAACAGGGACCGAGCCGCGTCCAGCAGGGCGGCTCGCTGCATCGACCGGTGCTCGGCCACGGAGGCCGCTCGAATCCTTGGCACGTCCCTCACTTTACGGACCGGTCACCCGCGGCGGGAGTGACCCGGCACACCCGTCTCAGCGTCCGAAGGCCGCCAGCTTCGCCCGCAGCTGGAGCACCGACTTGGTGTGGATCTGGCTGACCCGGCTCTCGGTCACCCCGAGCACGTTCCCGATCTCGGCCAGGGTCAGGCCCTCGTAGTAGTACAGCGTGACGACGGTCTTCTCCCGCTCCGGCAGCGTGTTGATCGCGCGGGCGAGGAAGCGCCGCAGCTCCCGGTCCTCGGCCACCTCCACGGGATTGTCCGCGGCGGTGTCCTCCAGCGTGTCCATGAAGCTGAGCCCGTCCCCGCCCTCGCTGCCGACGTGCAGCAGCTCCTCCAGGGCGACCACGTTCGCCAGCGACAACTGGCTGAAGACGGCGTGCAGTTCGTCCACCGCGATGCCCAGCTCGGCGGCGACCTCGCCCTCGCTGGGCGTGCGCCGCAGCCGTGCCTCCAGCGTCGCGTAGGCCCGCTCGACGTTGCGCGCCTTCTGCCGTACCGAGCGCGGGATCCAGTCCAGCGCCCGCAGCTCGTCGATCATCGCGCCGCGGATCCGGGTGATCGCGTACGTCTCGAACTTGATCTCCCGGTCGATGTCGAACTTCTCGATCGCGTCGATCAGCCCGAAGACCCCGGAGGAGACGAAGTCGGCCTGCTCCACGTTGGGCGGCAGTCCGACGCTGACCCGTCCCGCAACGTACTTGACCAGCGGCGAGTAGTGCAGAATCAGCTGCTCGCGCAGCCGGTCGTCACCCGTCGCCTTGTACGACCGCCAGAGCTCGTCGAGCGTCGAGGGAGCCGGCGGCCGCACGCTGCCACCGTCGCGGGCGGCTGGGGAGAAAGCCGCCCGGTCGGACCCGGAGGTGTGCTGGGGCATTCGTCGCCTTGTGCCGTTCTGCCGTGAAGGGTGGTACCTGGGTGAGCTGTCGCTCTGGGGTGGAGTTGCCGGACTGTGTCGGGATCCTCGTGAGCGTAGCGTGACTGACGCGTCGCGGTGCGCGAACGCGGGAGCACACAGGGGGCGCAGATACGTTCCGCAGCGCGCCCTACCGGGTCACGGCCGTCGCGCTGGGTGATCGCAATAATCCACCAACTCGGTGATTTCCCAAGGCTGTCGGGCTTCCCCCGGACGGCCGAACACGATCGGTCAACTCGGGCCGCGAGCACGCCGAACGGAGATCATCGCCTGGCGTGTCAACTTCCAGCCGTCGCCGTGTCGTTCGACGTAACCAAGTGCTCGAAGCTCGTACAGCCTCGCGACGGCGTCGTCCTGCGTGGTCTGCGCGTCCCGCGCGATCAGGGCCGGTCCGGCCGTGCCCCGCCCGGGCAGCGCGGCCAGCACCCGCCGGGCGCCCGGCGCGAGCAGATCCGCCGGGAGCACCGGGCCGCGCCGCTCCGGGGCCAGCTCGCCCATGTCGCCGACCAGCTCCACGACCTCCGCCGCGTCGGTGACCAGCACGGCGTCCCCGCGCAGCAGCTCGTGCACCCCCGCCGACCGGGCGCTGGTGGCCGGTCCGGGCACGCCCATGGTGTGCCGGCCCAGCCGCTGGGCGGCCCGCGCGGTGACGAGCGAGCCGCTGCGGTGCGCTGCCTCGACCACCACGGTGCCGCGGGTGAGGGCGGCGATGACCCGGTTGCGCTGCACGAATCTGCTGGGGGTCGGGTGATCGCCGGGCGGCAGCTCGCCGACGACGAGACCTTGTTCGGCGATCCTGCCGATCAGCCCGGCGTGGCCGGGCGGGTAGGGCCGGTCGACCCCGCAGGCCAGCACGGCGACGGTGGCGCCGCCCGCGCCGAGGACGCCCCGGTGGGCGGCGCCGTCGATGCCGTAGGCACCGCCGGAGACCACCACCCAGCCGCGCTCGGCGAGCCCGGCGGCGAGGACGGCGGCCATGTGCGCGCCGTACTCGGTGCAGGCCCGCGCGCCGACGACGGCCACGGACCGCAGCGCCCACATCCGCAGGCTGGCCTGTCCGCGCACCCACAGCCCGAGCGGCCGGGCGTCGCCGAGGTCGTCGAGCTGCCGGGGCCACTCGCCGTCGCCCGGTGCGAGGAACCGGACCCCGGCGGCCCGCGCGGTGCCGAGGTCCCGCTCGGGGTCGGCCCCGCGTGCCCGCGCCCGCAGGCCCTCCCAGCGCCGCCCGCTCACCCCCGGCAGCGGCCCGCCCGCGCCCTTCAGCCGCCGCGCGACCTCCACCACGCCCAGCTCCCGCACCCAGCGCCCGGCGGTCTCGTCGCCCGGCTCGATGACGCGGGTGAGGAAGACCCGGGCGAGGCGGCCGGAGTCGTCGCCGCTCATGTCAGCGCCCCGATGGCCATCGGCACCCCGCGCGGGACGCCCGTGCGCAGCTGGAGGGCGAGCGCCACGTCGGTGGCGTCGGGCCGGTCGTGGCCGACCAGGTCGGCCACGGTCCAGGCGACCCGCAGCACCCGGTCGATGCCGCGCGCCGTCAGCGCCCCGCGTTCGAGGCTGCGTTCGGCCTCGTCCATGGCGCCGCTCACCGCGTGCCAGCGGCTGCGCAGCTCCCGCCCGGGCACCTCGCTGTTGGTGCGCCACGGAGTGCCGGCCAGGCGGGCCGCCGCCCGTTCCCGCGCCGCGCGCACCCGGTCGGCGACCGTCGCGGTGGACTCGCCGCGGGCGGCGAGTCCGGTCAGCTCGGCCCGGGAGACCCGGTCCACCTCCACGCGCAGGTCGACCCGGTCGAGCAGCGGCCCGGAGAGCCTCGCCTGGTAGCGGCGGATCGCGGACGGCGGGCACTCGCACAGATCGCCCGTGACCGAGAACCGCCCGCACGGGCACGGGTTGGCGGCGAGCACCATCAGGAACTTCGCCGGGAACCGCACCACGCCCGCGCTGCGGGCGATCACGACGTGCCCGGACTCCAGGGGCTGGCGCAGCGCGTCGAGGGCCTGGCCGCTGAACTCGGGCGCCTCGTCGAGAAAGAGGATTCCACGATGAGAGAGCGAGACGGCGCCCGGCCGCGCGATGTGGGGGCCGCCGCCGACGAGCGCCTGCATGGTGGCCGAGTGGTGCGGGGCGCAGTACGGCGGGACGTCGACCAGGGGTTTGTCCGGCGGCAGCAGGCCGGCCACCGAGTGCACCGCCGTCACCTCCAGCGACTCCTCGCGGGTGAGCGGGGGCAGGATGCCCGGCAGCCGCTCGGCGAGCATGGTCTTGCCCGCGCCGGGCGGTCCCTCGAGGAACAGGTGGTGTCCGCCCGCGGCGGCGACCTCCACCGCCGTACGGGCCGAGGTCTGGCCGACGACGTCGGCGAGGTCGTAGCCGTGGTCCTGCTGCGCGGCGCCCAGGCCGCGCATGCCGGTCGCGGCGCCGGTGCCGGGGACGCGCAGGCCGGCGAGCAGCGGGTCCGGGCGGCCGAGGACGTCCCTCTCCTCCTCCGGCACCGGTTCGTCCGCCAGGACGGCGATCAGCTGGCGCAGGCTGCGCACGCCGAGCACGGACACGCCGGGGACGAGGGCTGCCTCGGCGGCCGCGCACTCGGGCACGACCACCTGTTCGTACCCGGCGCCGGCCGCGGCGAGGACGGCGGGCAGGATGCCGCGCACGGGCCGCACCCGGCCGTCCAGCCCGAGTTCGCCGATCATCACGATGTCCGCGAGGACCCGCGGGTCGATCCGCTCCCCGGCGCCGAGGACCGCGCAGGCGACAGCTAGGTCGAATCCGCTGCCCGCCTTGGGCACGGAGGCCGGGCTGAGCCCGACCGTGAGCTTCTTCTGCGGCCATTCGGCCCCGGAGTTCACCACCGCCGCCCGGACCCGGTCGCGGCTCTCGGTCAGGCTCTTGTCGGGCAGCCCCACCAGGGTGAACGCCGCGACGCCCGGTTCCAGGTCGGCCTGGACCTCGACGACGACGCCCTCGACTCCGACGAGGGCCACGGAGCAGGTGCGCGCGAAGGCCATTCAGGCCACCCCCTGCGCGTGCTCGACGACGGGCGCGCCCCGGTCGGGCAGGACGACGCCCACGAGGTCGATGCGGACCCCGCCGGGCGGTGCTCCGCCGTGTTCCTGCATCCAGCGTTCCGCGAGGCGTCGCAGCCGGCCCGCCTTGGCCGGGGTGATCGCGGCCATCGGGTGCTGGAACCGTCCCGCCCTGCGGGTCTTGACCTCGCAGACGACCAGGACGTCGCCGTCGCGCGCCACGATGTCGATCTCACCGGTCCGGCCCCCGCGCCAGTTGCGTTCCAGGACCGTCATGCCGGCCTCGGCCAGCCGCCGCGCGGCCAGCTCCTCGCCGTACCTGCCGAGTGCGCTCTGTGCCAGTCGGGTGTTCATGTCGGCACCACCTCCGGCGCCCACCGTCACGCATCAGCCGCCCCGAAGTGGATCTTGGTGCACAGCTCGGCGGTTGTGGATAACCTCCTCACCCACACGGGTGATGATCACCCGCCGGGCAGCTCCAGATCGCTCTTGTTCAGCTCCTCGATGTTCACGTCCTTGAACGTCAACACCCTGACCTGCTTCACGAAGCGAGCCGGCCGGTACATGTCCCAGACCCAGGCATCCGCCATCGACACCTCGAAGAACACCTCACCCTGGACCGAGTGCACCTGCATCTCGTAGTCGTTGGTCAGGTAGAAACGCCGCTCGGTCTCGATCACGTACTTGAACAGACCGACGACATCGCGGTACTCCCGATAGAGCTTGAGCTCCATCTCGGTCTCGTACTTCTCGAGGTCCTCGGCGCTCATGGCATGTTCCCCTTCAGCCGTGCGATCCCACCATTGTGCGCCAGTCCCGCGAGCCCCTAGACGATTTCGGTGTCGAGGATCTCCGGACGGGCGGGGGGACCTTCGTCGAGCAGCCGGCGCAGCAGCCCGGCGAGTCTGGTCGGATACACCGTCTCATGTGCCCGGCTCAGTTCCCGACACGTCCACCAGCGCGCTCCGACGACACTGCGCCGTTCCAGTTCGGTCAGCCCCACGGCCTTCGTCGCCGTCCGGGTCGTACGGGCCAGGTAGTACCACTCGTCCTGGTTCCAGCGGCGCCCGGCGAACGGGAAGGAGCACATCCGCCGCCACAGCACCGGGCCGAGTTCGACGTCCGTGATGCCCGTCTCCTCCGCGAGTTCCCGCAGGGCGGCCTGCTCACGGCTCTCGTCGCCCTCGACGCCGCCGCCCGGCGTGAACCACCAGTCGTCGGCCGGGTCGCCCGGTTCGTGGCCGTGCAGCAGCAGGATGCGGTCCCGCGGGTCCAGCAGCACCACGCGCGCCACCTTGCGCACCTCGCCCTCCAGGACCGGGTGCGCACCGGCGTCGCCCGCGCCCCTCGCCTCAGCGGGCACCGGCGGACCCCGTCCCGGCCTGCGCGAACGCCCGGCCGCGGGCCGCGCGCCGGGCGAGCGGCCCGTACGCGGCGCCGCCGAGCACCAGCACCGCGCCCACGACGATCAGCACCGTGATCGCCCGCAGCGGCCCCGGCTCGGACAGGGTGCCGCCCAGCGCCTCGAAACCGGTCGGGCGCGGCAGCATGCCGTCCATGGGCCAGACGACCGCGTCGACCCGCGCGGAGACCGCGTCGCGGGCCACGGTGCCGCTCGCGGCGTCGGTGAGGTGGGCGGTGGAATCCAGCGAGCCGTGCCGCTCGTCGCCGAGCAGGAAGAGCCGCCCCTCGGGCACGGTGACCGTCGGGAAGTTCGCGGACGCGGCCTGCCCGTCGGACAGGTACGGCTCCTCGATCCGCTTGCCGTTGACCGTCAGCCGGCCGTCCTGGCAGCAGGCGACGGTGTCCCCGCCGACGGCGACCACGCGCTTGAGCATGGGCGCGTTGCCCCAGGTGGCGTCCTCGAAGACGACCACGTCGCCACGGCGTACGTCCGCGCCGTCGACGCGCTGGGCGAGCACCCGGTCGCCCGCGCCGATCGTGGGGGCCATCGAGGTGGTCGGCACGGTGTACGGCCGGTAGACCACCGCTCCCCAGCCGAAGGCGGCCAGGAACAGCACGAGGCCCAGCGCGACAGCCAGGCCGGACAGTCGCTGTCCGGTCCGGCCGCCCGCCGGGCCGTGGTCTGTGCCCCCGCCGCGCGGGGCCGTACGGGTCGTGCTCTCACCAGCCATGGGCCGCACCCTACCCGGCGGTACCGGACCCGTCAGCCCTCTCGCCGCCGGGCGGACCGGGCCGGCGCCGGTGCCGCCGGCCGCGGCGGCCGGCCCGCCTCAGCGGGTGCCGGAGACGCGCGGCCGCCCCGCCTCAGCGGATGCCGGAGACGGTGAACCGCTTACGGCGCCACAGCGCCACCGGCACCACACCGGCCAGCGCGAGCACGTGCGGCGCGTTCGTCAGCGCGGACTCGGCCGGCGCGGCCGACGCCTTGTCGTTCAGACCGGGCTGGTCGAAGGTGTCCGGGACCGGCAGGGTGCCCCAGCGGGTGATCGGCCAGGCCTTGACGATGGCCCGCCCGACGACCTCGTCCACCGGGACCATGCCGCGGTACTTCTCCGCGCGGTTGTAGCGGGAGTCGCGCGAGTTCTGCCGGTTGTCGCCCATGACCCAGAGGTAGCCCTCGGGAACCGTCACCTTGAACTGGCCGCCCGTGTCGTCCACGCTGCACGGCGTGCTGCCCGGGTAGATGTACGGCTCGTTCAGCGCCTTGCCGTTAACCTTCACCGGGCCGGTGCCCTTGCACTCGACCGTGTCGCCGCCCACGCCGATGACCCGCTTGATCAGGTCCTTCTCCTCGGCGGACGGCATCAGGCCGATCCACGAGAGGAACGTCTGGAAGGCGTTGGGCTCCGGCGGGATCTCGCCCGCCAGCCAGTTGCCGGGGTCGTGGAAGACGATCACCTCGCCGCGCTCCGGCTCCGAGCCGAACCAGGGGGTGAGCTTGTCGACCAGCACCCGGTCGCCCCGCTGCAGGGTGTCCTGCATGGAGTCGGAGGGGATCGAGAACGCCTGGACCAGGAACGTCTTGATCAGCAGGGCGAGCACGAGGGCGATGCCGATCAGGATCGGCAGCTCCTTCCAGAAGGAGCGCTGTTTCCTCGCGGGCGGGGAACCGGAGCCCTCCGCGTCCCGCGCACCCGTCTGCTGCTGTTCGTCGCTCACCGTGCCGTCCTCGGCCGTCGTCGTGTCACTCCCGGAGGTCACGGCGCTGTCCGCGGCCGGTCCGGCCGGGTCCACGGGGTGTCCGCGGTGCTCCTCGCCGTCGTGTCCGGACCGTGCGCCAACCGCCACATCCCCCACGCCAACTCCTTACTCTGTGCCGCTGCCTGCCCCAGGGACGGCGCAGGCCCACCACTCCCATAACGAGCGGGAGTTCCGCAGGGCTCGGGAGGTGGGTCATTGCGTTCGGCTCCGACGCGCCGGGATCCAGAGGTCTCGGAGCCGGCACGCCCGGAGCATCGGAGGCAACCCTATGCGACACGTGGGCGGCTGTGGCCGACCCGGCCGCCGGGTCGGCCACGGAAGCGAAGGTTTCCGGTTCGTCGAGCGTGGTCCAGTGGTGGAACGGCCAGGCGATGACGACGGCCCGCCCCACCACCTGGTCCTCGGAGACGGTGCCGCCGTAGTCGGTGTCCTGGTGGGAGCGGGAGTCGGCGGAGTCCGCGCGGTGGTCGCCCATGACCCACAGCCGGCCCTCGGGCACCGTGACGTCGAACTCGGTGAGGGAGGGGGCGTTGCCGGGGAACAGGTAGTCGCCCTCGTCGAGCGGCACGCCGTTCACGGTGACCCGGCCTTGCGCGTCGCAGCACGTGACGCGGTCGCCGCCGACTCCGATGACCCGCTTGATCAGGTCTTTCTCGTTGTCGGACGGCAGCAGGCCGATGAAGGTGAGCCCTTCCTTCACCTGCTTGACGACGACGGGGTCGTCCTTCTTCTGGATGGGCTGCTCGTCGTTGAGCCAGCCTCCCGGGTCCTTGAACACGACGACGTCCCCGCGCTCCGGCCTGGCGCCGAACCACGGGGTGAGCTTGTCGACCAGCACCCGGTCGCCGATCTGGATCGTCTGCTCCATGGAGCCCGACGGGATGACGAACGCCTGGACCAGGAACGTCTTCAGGACCAGGGCTATGAGGACGGCGACCCCGATGAGGAGCGGTATCTCCTTGACGGCCGACCGGCGCCGCCGGCGCTTGACCTTGCGCTGGAGCTTGCGCCGCTCCGCGCGGGTGCGTCCGCCGGACGGCGCGGAGGCCCGCCGGGTGCCGGTGGGCAGCAGATCCTCGGCGGGACTGCTCGGCGCCCCGCGCGGTTTGCCCCGGCTACCCATGGCCACCGCCCGCGCCCGCCGCGGCCTGCGACGCACCGGGCACCCGCCCGTACGTCTCGGGGCGTTCCAGTCGCGTGAGACGGCCCGCGGGCCAGACGATCCAGTCGGCGCGGCCGATCACGTCCTCGACGGGGATCATGCCGCCGCCGGGTGAGCCGAGGTGGTCGCGGGAGTCGCTGGAGGCGCTGCGGTGGTCACCGAGGACGAAGAGCCTGCCGGCGGGCACGACGACGTCGAAGGGCACGGAGGACGCGCGGTCGCCGGCGTGCAGGAACGCCGTCTCGTCGACGGACCGGCCGTTCACCCGGAGCCTCCCCTCCTTGTCGCAGCAGACCACGTGGTCTCCCCCCACGCCCACGACGCGTTTGATGTAGTCGGCGTCCCCGAAGTATCCGGTGCCGTCGAACACGACGACGTCGCCCCGCCGCGGCTCGGCTCCGAAACGGTACGCCACCTTGTTTACGAGAACGCGGTCGCCGATCCTCAATCCAGGCTCCATGGAACCGCTGGGAATCTGGAACGGCTGCGCCACGAAGGTGTTGAGGAGCAGCAGGAAGACCAGGCAGGCCAGAGCGGTCAGGGTGACCCGCCCGCCCGGGAGCCAGTCGGCGATCCGCTGCACCAACGCGAAACGCGACCGGCCCTCCGTGCCCCGCTGCGGGGGTCCGGAGGAGCGGTCGCGCTCCGTCGGCTGTGCTTCGGTGTCCATCGGGCCCAGATGCTATCCGGCTCCGCTGTGGACCCCGCCGGGGCGAGCCCCGGGAAGCGCTCAGTTCTCGCGCTTCTCCTTGATCTTCGCCGCCTTGCCGCGCAGCTCGCGCAGGTAGTACAGCTTGGCGCGGCGGACGTCACCGCGGGTGACGAGCTCGATCTTCTCCACGATCGGGGTGTGCACCGGGAAGGTGCGCTCGACGCCGACGGAGAAGGAGACCTTGCGGACCGTGAAGGTCTCGCGCACGCCGGAGCCCTGGCGACGGATGACCACGCCCTTGAACTGCTGCACACGAGAGCGGTTGCCCTCGATGACGCGGACGTGGACGTTCACGGTGTCACCCGGGCGGAAGGCCGGGATGTCGCTGCGCAGCGACGCGGCGTCGACGGAGTCGAGCAGGTGAGACATTTCGTCTGCTTTCTTCGCTGATGCCACAGGTCATCAACGGCAACTAGAGGTTCTGGATGAGCGCTGTGCGGGTCGGGGCGGGCGTCGTGTCCCCCTGTGGCAGGGGCGCACGCCGGACGGCGCACAACAGCGGTCTATTCTTCCACGCCCTCGGTCCTGCGCCAAAATCGGCCGTACGGCTCCCCCTCCGGGTCGGGCGCCCAGCCCAGGATGGAGAGCATCTCGCGGTCCTTCTTGTCGAAGGCCTTGGGGTCGCAGCGCTCGATGAGGTCCGGCCGGTTGCGCGTGGTGCGCCGCAGTGCCTCGTCGCGGCGCCAGCGGGCGATCCTGCCGTGGTGTCCGCTGAGCAGCACCTCGGGGATCCCGCGGCCGCGCCACTCGGGCGGCTTGGTGTAGACGGGGCCCTCCAGGAGGTTGGCCATGGCGCCGGGCGCGAAGGAGTCGTCGCGGTGCGACTCGGCGTTGCCGAGGACACCGGGAAGCAGCCGGGCCACGGCCTCCGTGACGACGAGTACGGCCGCTTCGCCGCCGGCCAGGACGTAGTCGCCGATGGAGACCTCGTAGACCGGTATCCGGGTGGCGTACTCGTCCACGACCCGCCGGTCGATGCCCTCGTAGCGGGCCGGCGTGAAGATCAGCCAGGGCCGCTCGGACAGCTCCACGGCCAGTTCCTGGGTGAAGGGCCGGCCGCTGGGGGTGGGGACGATCAGCGCGGGGCCGTGGGCGCCGGTCTCGTAGCCGTCGGCGAGGACGGTGTCCAGGGCGTCGCCCCACGGCTCGGTCTTCATGACCATGCCCGGGCCGCCGCCGTACGGCGTGTCGTCCACGGTGTTGTGCCGGTCGTAGGTCCAGGTCCGCAGGTCGTGGACGTGCACGTTCAGCTGTCCGCGCGCGCGGGCCTTGCCGACGAGGGAGACGTTCAGCGGTTCCAGGTACTCGGGGAAGATCGTGACGACGTCGAGCCGCATCACGCCTCGCCCCCGCCGGACGCCCGGGACTCACCGGACTCGCGGGCCTCATCAGCCTCACCGGTCTCGTCCCGGCTGGAGGCGATCACCGCGCGGTCGTCGATCAGCCCGGGCGGCGGGTCGATGACGGCCCGCTGCTCCTCCAGGTCGATGCCGGTGACGATCTCCTCGACGAACGGGATCATCACCTCGGTGCCGTCGGGCCGCTCGACGATGAACAGGTCCTGCGTGGGCAGGTGCGAGATCTCGGTGATCCGGCCGACCTCCACCCCGTCCTCGGTGACCACGTCGAGGTCGATGAGCTGGTGGTCGTAGTACTCGTCCTCGCCCTCGGGCAGCTCGTCGGGGTCGACGTCGGCGATCAGGAGGGTGTTGCGCAGCGCCTCGGCGGCGTTGCGGTCGTGGACGCCCTCGAAGCGCAGGAGGAGACGGCCGCTGTGGACACGGCCGGCCGCGATGGTCAGGGGCCCCGCGGAGGCGGGGTCGGTGGCGAGTACGGCGCCGGGGGCGAGCCGCAGTTCCGGCTCGTCGGTGCGGACCTCCACGGTGACCTCGCCCTTGACGCCGTGGGCGCGGCCGATCCGTGCGACTACCAGCTGCACTGTGCTTGCTCTCCTGTCGGAACGACTGCGAGCCGGGACGGCTCCCGGTGCGGAACCGGACGGCTCGACACGACTGCGGGCCGGGGACGGCCCAGTGGCCCTCCCCGGCCCGAGCCGGTGCTGTGTTGCGTCAGCGGACGTCGTCCACGTCGACGAGGTCGACTCGGACGCCACGGCCGCCGATGGCGCCCACGACGGTCCGCAGAGCGCGTGCGGTGCGGCCGTTGCGGCCGATCACCTTGCCGAGGTCGTCCGGGTGGACCCGGACCTCGAGCACCCGCCCGCGGCGCAGGTTGCGCGAGGCGACCTGCACATCGTCAGGGTTGTCGACGATGCCCTTCACGAGGTGCTCGAGAGCCTCCTCGAGCATGCTCAGGCCTCGGTCGACTCGGAGGACTCGGCCGCGGCCTCGTCCTTCTTCTCAGCCTTCTTCTTCTGGGTGATGGCCTCACCCTTGCCCTCGTCCTCGCCGCTCAGGGCCTCGAACGACGGGCGCTCCTTCTTCGGCTCGGCGACGAGCAGCGGAGCCGGGGCGGGCTCGCCCTTGAACTTCTGCCAGTCACCGGTCTTCTTCAGGATGGCGAGCACGGGCTCGGTCGGCTGGGCGCCGACGGAGAGCCAGTACGCCACGCGCTCGGCGTCGACCTCGATGACCGACGGGTTGTACGTCGGGTGGTACTTGCCGATCTCCTCGATCGCACGGCCGTCACGACGGGTACGCGAGTCGGCGACGACGATGCGGTAGTGAGGCGAACGGATCTTGCCGAGACGCTTGAGCTTGATCTTGACTGCCACGGGAGTGGGTTCTCCTGGAATTGACGTGGTTGGGCACGGCGAGCATGCCGCGTGGGGTTGCGGTACCCGAGTGCCCGATGGACGCGTCAGCCGGAGGAGAGAGGGGTCCTGTGCGGCTGTCGAGTACAGCTGGCCATTCTGCCATACCCCGCGGGACGCTTCCGACCGAGGGTGCGCGGCCGCGGGGCCCGTGCGGCCGCGGCCGCGCTAGCGGGACGGCCGCGCGGGCAGGACGGCGCCGCACCCGGCGCAGAGGTGAACGACGTCGGGTGCGAGCCGTGACGACGCGGTGCCGCCGGCCCGGCGGCAGCGGCACCCGCGCGGCACGAGCCGCCCGCTCCGGCACCCACGAGATGCCGGAGCGCTCAGCTCGCCGCGCCCGCGCCCACCACTTCGGGGATCCGGAACGGCTTTCCGCAGCCGCCGCAGACGATCGGGGCCTGCGCCAGGACCGACGGGACGACGCGGACGTTGCGCCCGCAGTCGCAGACGGCCTTGACGCGCACCCCTCCACCGGACGAGCCGTGCCGGGCGGCCGGGCCGCGGAAGGTGCGGGTGGTGTCGGCGGAGGTCGCCGCCGAGTGGGCCTTCAGGGCCCGCTGGAGGCGTTCGATGGTCGGGCGGTAGCGCCGCTTCGCCTCGGGGTTGAGCGTGACCAGCGAGAAGCCGCTGCTCGGGTGCGGCTCCTCGGGGTGGTCGAGGCCCAGCTCCTCGGCGATCGCGAGGAATCGGCGGTTGTGGTAGCGGCCGGCGCGGGAGGTGTCGCGAATTCCGCGCGCGGCGGCGATGCCGTGGACTGCCTCGTGGAGCAGTCGTTCGAAGGAGAGTTCGTGTCCGCAGGCGGACGACGACTCACCGATCAGGGATTCGGGCGCGGCTAGATCCGGCAGCTCGGGGTGGTACCGCTGAATGTCGGCCCACGCCTGCGCCAGCTCTGCGGCGAGAACAGGTGGTGTCGTGCTCACGTAATGACAACGAGCCGGGGTCCCGCTGTGTTCCTATTCCGGGGCATCCCAAATAATTTGCACGTACCCGTCAGTTGCCGCTGATGCGACCTGACGAGGGCGGGTGCGCTGAACTGCGGAGAAGCCGCACAGCTCCACGCAAGGTGGTACGTAGCCTGACGTACGCCCCCGCGTGTACGCCCCGGTGCGCGCACCGGGATCTGTGTGACCCTCCGGTGCGCAAGAGGCGTTTTCGGCCGGGTCCGCCCCACTCGGGACAGCGCCCCCGGCCCACGTGACGTTACCGGGTGCCGCCGCGCGGCCCGGCACCGCCCCGCCCGTCCCGCGCGTACGCCGTACCGCCCAGGTTGCCGGAACGTGAAATCTCGCCACGACGCGCCCCGTCGGCCAAGCCGCGGCCCCTTACCACTGGACGCCGTCGCGAGCCCGGAGTTTCCTGGCATACGGGGGGCGAGCGCACGTCACGGGGGCTTCAGGAGAACGGGGACAGAGGCACATCTCGGCGGAATGGGGCGCTTACATATGACACCTACGCTCGTGCGTCAGCACCCGCGCACGGGGGAGATCCCCCGCGTGGACCTGAGTGCCCGCGCGCGTGACTGGTCGGAGATCCAGGAGCGGATGCTCGTACCGCTCTACGAGGCCGTCTACGAGCGACTTAACGTCGGACCCGGCACGCGGCTGCTCGGTCTCGGCTGCGGCAGCGGCCTCGCGCTGCTGATGGCCGCCTGCAGAGGCGCCGCGGTCACCGGTGTGGAACCTTCCTCCCCCGAACGGCTGGCCCTCGCGCGGGAGCGGCTGCGTCCGGGAGCGGCGGGCACGCACGCGCGTGCCGGCGCACCGGCAACGGCGCCCTCGGTCGGCGCCTCGCTCGACGCGGCGGACCGGCCCGCGGACCCGTCGGGCGCGCGGGGCGCGCCGTACGACCTCGTGACCGCCTTCGAGCCGATCGGGTGCCGCGCGGGCGACTCCGACGGGCTGGCCGGGCTGCTCGGCGCGGCGATCCCGCGGGCCACGCGCGGGGCGGCGGTGGTGCTGGCCGGCTGGGGGCCGCCCGAGCGGTGCGCCACGACGGCCGTGCTGCGGGTGGCCGACAAGCTCGCCGACCCCTCGCGCGGCGCGGGCCGCTGGCGCCCGGCCCTGCGCGACGACCTGGAGGAGGTCGCCGAGCGCGCGGGCCTGCGCCCCGACGGCTCGGGGCGGGTCGCCTGCCCGTTCGGGTACGCCGACGTGGACAGCGCGGTGCGCGGACTGCTCTCCACCGGGCTGTTCGACGCGGCGATCACCGCCACCGACCGGGCCCAGGTCGACAAGGAGCTGAAGGAGGCCCTGCATCCGTACCGCCGCCAGGACCGCACGGTGTGGATGCCGAACGTCTTCCGCTACCTGATCGCGCGGGTCCCGTGAGACCTCACGCCTCGGCGTCCTTGGCCGGCCGGGCGATGCCCGCGATGCGGTAGGCGTCGGTCTCCTCCAGCGTCTCGCGCTCCAGCAGGGCCGCCGCGAGCGCGTCCAGCCGGGCGCGGTGCTCGCGCAGCTTGTGGCAGGCCTCCTCGTAGCAGTCGTCGACGATGCGGCGCATCTCGCCGTCGATCACGTCCAGGGTCCCGGGCGCGGCGGCGAGGCCGTACGTCTGCCGGTCGTCGTCGGGCAGCGCGGACAGGCGGCCGACCCGCTCGCTCATGCCCCAGCGGGCCACCATGCCGCGCGCGATCCTGGTGACCTGCTCCAGGTCGCTCTCCGAGCCGGTGGTGATCCCGCCGTAGACGACGTGCTCGGCGGCCATCCCGCCGAGCGCGCCGATGATCCGGCCGCGCAGGTACTCCTCGGTGTACGCGTACTTGTCGGCGTCCGGCGTCGACAGCGTCACGCCGAGCGCGCGTCCGCGCGGCACGATGGTGATCTTGCGGACCGGGTCGGCGCCCGGCTGGAGCATGCCCAGCAGCGCGTGGCCGCTCTCGTGGTACGCGGTGCGCCGCCGCTCCTCCAGCGGCATCACCAGGGCGCGCTCGGCGCCCAGCTGGACCTTCTCCAGGGCGTCCGAGAGGTCGGAGCGCGTCACCCGGTCCTGGCCCCGCTTCACCGCGAGCAGGGCCGCCTCGTTGGCGAGGTTGGCCAGTTCGGCGCCGGTCATGCCGGGCGTGGTGCGGGCCACCTGGGCCAGGTCCACGTCCGGCGCGAGCGGGATCTCGCGGGTGTGGATGCGCAGGATGGCCTCCCGGCCGCCCCGGTCCGGCGGCGCGACGCTGACCACGCGGTCGAACCGGCCGGGGCGGGTCAGCGCGGGGTCGAGGATGTCCGCGCGGTTGGTCGCCGCGATCACGATCACGCCCTCCGAGCCGGAGAAGCCGTCCATCTCGGTGAGGATCTGGTTGAGCGTCTGCTCGCGCTCGTCGTGGCCGCCCATCGCGGCGCCGCCGCCCCGCGCGCGGCCGATGGTGTCGATCTCGTCGATGAAGATGATCGACGGCGCCACCTTCCGCGCCTCGGCGAACAGCTCCCGCACGCGGGAGGCGCCCACGCCCACGATCATCTCGATGAACTCGGAGGCCGACGCCGAGAAGAACGGCACCCCCGCCTCGCCGGCCACCGCCCGCGCGAGCAGTGTCTTGCCGGTGCCGGGCGGGCCGGCGAGCAGCACACCGCGCGGCATCTTGGCGCCCATCCGCCGGTAGGCGTCCGGGTTCTTCAGGAAGTCCACGACGTCGTTCAGCTCGCCCTCGACCTCGTCGATCCCCGCCACGTCCGCGAAGGTGGTGCGCTTCTGTCCCGGCTCCAGCTCCACCGGTTTCGGCGGCGCCTTGCGCCCGAACATGGCGCCGGCGCCGCCCATCCCCACGCGCGCCCGCCGCGCGATGACGATCCACAGCACGACCAGGAGCGCCATCGGGGCCAGCGAGAGCAGCAGGTTGGCGAGCAGGCTGCGCTGCTGGACCACCGGTTCGGCGGTGACGGTGACGTTGTTGCGGGTCAGGTCCCCCCACAGCCGGTCGTCCGCGAAGGCGGGCCGCTGGGTCTTGAACTTGGTGTACGTGCCGTCGCCGCCCGGCCGGTCCCGGGCCTGCTTCAGCTCCCCCTGGATCGCGTCGCCCTTGGAGTAGATCGTGCTGACGTTGCCGTCGTCGACCTGCTTGCTGAACTCGGTGTAGGAGATCGTCGGCTCGTCGCCGTCGCCGAAGAAGGACAGCGCCAGGTTGGCGATCACGAACACGATCAGCGCGGCGGCCACCAGGTTCCACCAGCCGCCGCGCCACCGCCGCCCGCCGGGGGAGGGCTTCGCCGGCTCCTCGGGGGTGCCCTCGGTACGCCAGGGCTGGTCGGGAGACTTCCGCGGCGGCGCAGGGTTGGTCATATCGGGACGTTACGACAGGAAAGCGGCTCGGGCATGTGTACGTACGGCGCGGGGAGGCCCCGCCTCCGCCCTCCGCCCTCCGCACTCCGCACTCCGCACTCCGCACTCCGCCAGTACGGCACAGGAGGCGCCGTACGGCCACCCGTCGATACGACACCGGGGGCGCCCCTCCGACGAGAGGCGCCCCCGGGCGACGTACGGCCGACGGCCGTCAGCCCATGAACTTCTTGAACTCGTCCGGCAGCTCGAAGTCCTGGCCGGCCTGGCCCGGCAGCCCGAACGCGCCGCCGTTCTGCGCGGCGGCCGCGCGGCGGGCGGCCTCCTCCTGCTCCTGCTGCTTGCGCTTCATCGGGTTCCCGGAGCGCTGCTTGCCCTTGGCCTTCTTCTGCTGCTTCTTGGGGCGGCCGGGGCCGCCGCCCATGCCCGGGATCCCCGGCATGCCCGGCATACCGCCGCCCTGGGCCATGCGGGACATCATCTTGCGGGCCTCGAAGAACCGCTCGACGAGGTTCTTCACCGCGCTGACCTCGACACCGGAACCCTTGGCGATACGGGCGCGGCGCGAGCCGTTGATGATCGTCGGGTCCTGGCGCTCGGCCGGGGTCATCGACTTGATGATCGCGGCGGTGCGGTCGACGTCCCGCTCGTCCAGGTTGTTGATCTGGTCCTTGATCTGCCCCATGCCCGGCAGCATGCCGAGCAGCTTGGAGATCGAGCCCATCTTGCGGACCTGCTCCATCTGGGACAGGAAGTCGTCGAGCGTGAAGTCCTGACCCTTCTTGGACGCCAGCTTGGAGGCCATCTTGGCGGCCTCTTCCTGGCTGAAGGTCTTCTCCGCCTGCTCGATCAGGGTGAGCAGGTCACCCATGTCGAGGATGCGGGAGGCCATCCGGTCCGGGTGGAACGCGTCGAAGTCCTCGAGCTTCTCGCCGTTCGACGCGAACATGATCGGCTTGCCGGTGATCTGCCGGATCGACAGGGCGGCACCACCGCGCGCGTCACCGTCGAGCTTGGACAGCACCACGCCGTCGAAGCCGACGCCGTCGCGGAAGGCCTCGGCGGTGTTGACCGCGTCCTGACCGATCATCGCGTCGACGACGAACAGGATCTCGTCCGGCGAGACGGCGTCCCGGATGTCGGCCGCCTGCCGCATCATCTCCTGGTCGATGCCCAGGCGGCCGGCGGTGTCGACGATGACGATGTCGTGGACCTTCGACTTGGCGAAGTCGATGGAGTCCTTGGCGACCTTGACCGGGTCGCCCACCCCGTTGCCCGGCTCGGGCGCGTAGACGGCGACACCGGCGCGCTCGGCGACCACGCTGAGCTGGTTCACGGCGTTGGGGCGCTGGAGGTCACAGGCGACCAGCAGCGGCGAGTGGCCCTGCTCCTTGAGCCACTTGCCGAGCTTGCCCGCGAGGGTGGTCTTACCGGCACCCTGGAGACCGGCCAGCATGATCACGGTCGGGGGCTGCTTGGCGAACCGCAGCCGGCGGGTCTCGCCGCCGAGGATGGTGACCAGCTCGTCGTTGACGATCTTCAGGACCTGCTGGGCCGGGTTCAGCGCCTTGGAGACCTCGGCGCCGAGCGCGCGCTCCTTGACGTTCTTGATGAACGACCGGACGACCGGCAGGGCCACGTCGGCTTCGAGCAGCGCGATGCGGATCTCGCGCGCGGTGGCGTCGATGTCCGCCTCGCTCAGACGCCCCTTGCCGCGCAGATTCTTGAAGGTCGCTGAAAGGCGATCGGAGAGAGTATCGAACACGGCGGCGTCGGTCCTCGGGGTCGGGGGCAGTCTGAGCGTCTTCCAGGGTATCCGGCTTCGCGAGACAATCGTCCCCGCCCGCCGGAGCAACGGGCGGGACGGTCACGCCCGCAACGCCTCCTCGAGCTTCCGCGCCACGGACGCCGCCTCCTCACCCGGCATCGGGCCGCCCCCGCCGGTTGTGACGTAGAAGGCATCCACGGCGTTGGACCCCAACGTGGACGCATGCGCGCTGCGCACCCTCACCCGCGCGTCCTCCAGGGCCCGGCCGATCCGGAACAGCAGTCCCGGCGCGTCCTGGGCGCGCACCTCGATCACCGTGGCCAGGCGGGACGCCGCCGGGTGGACGGACACCCTCGGCGGCGGCGCCACCAGGCCCCGGCGGCGCGGGTAGGCGGCGTCGCGCTCGGCGAGGCGGCCCGCGATGTCCAGCGAGCCGTCGAGGGCCCGGACCAGGTCGGCGCGCAGGCGGGCGGCCTGCGGCAGGGAGCCGTACTCGGCGGCGACCCGCCAGTTCAGCAGCAGGACGGAGCCGTCGACGCCGTCCGGCAGGTCCAGCGCGCGCAGCTCGGCGGTGCGCACGGTCAGGCGGTGCATGGCGAGGACGCCGGCCACGGCGGGCAGCACGCCGGGCTGGTCCGGTACGGCGATGAGCAGTTCCACGCCGAGCGGCTCCGGGTCACCGGACGGTACCGACTCGGTGGCGTCCGCGACGGGCTGGGTCTGGGCGCGCAGCGTCAGGACGGGGCTGCCGGTGGCGGCCGCCTCGAGGGCGAGGCGTTCCTGTTCGGCGGTGGGCGCGGCGGCCTCGGGCTCGTCCGGCTGGTCCCCGGCGAGCACGGCCGTGACCCGTTGCACCAGGTCGGCGACCAGGGAGGCGCGCCAGGAAGACCAGGCCGCCGGGCCGGTGGCGAGGGCGTCCGCCTCGGTCAGGGCGTGCAGCAGTTCCAGCGTGCCCGGTGCGCCGACCGCCTCGGCGACGGCCCGGACGGTGGCGGGGTCGTCGAGGTCGCGCCGGGTCGCGGTCTCGACGAGGAGGAGGTGGTGGCGTACGAGCGTGCCGAGCACGGCCACGTCGTCGCGGTCGAAGCCGATCCGCGCGGCCACGTCCTCGGCGATGATCTCGCCCGCCACCGAGTGGTCGCCGGGCCAGCCCTTCCCGATGTCGTGCAGGAGGGCGGCGACGAGGAGGAGGTCGGGGCGGCTGACGCGGCGCGTGAAGGCGGAGGCGCGGACGGCGGTCTCGATGAGGTGGCGGTCGACGGTCCACAGGTGCACGGCGTTGCGCTGCGGGCGGCAGCGGACCCGTTCCCAGTCGGGCAGCAGGCGGGTGATCAGGCCTTCCGCCTCCAGGGCCTCCCAGACCTCGACCGTGGGCCGGCCGGATCCCAGCAGGGTCACCAGCTGTTCGCGGGCCTCGGCGGGCCAGGGCGTGGGCAGGGGGCGCACGGTGGCGGCCAGGCGCCGCACGGCGTGCAGGGAGAGCGGGAGGCCGGCCTGCGCGGCGGCGGCCGCGGCGCGCAAGGGGAGCACGGGATCGCGTTCGGGGCGCGCGGCACGGGCGAGCACCACCTCGCCGTCCTGCTCGACCACTCCTTCGGCCAGCGGGGAGCGTTCGGCGGTCGGTTTCCCGCCGCCCAGCATGGCGCGCAGCCGGGGCCGCACGGCGCGCGACCGCAGCACGCGCCCCACTTCGCGCCAGGTGACGTCGCTGGCGTACGCGATGACACGCGCCGCCTCATAGACCTGGCGCAGGAGGGTGTCGGCGTCGAGCAGGCCCAGTTCGGCGGCGACCTGGTCCTGTTCCTGGAGGGCGAGGCGGTCGGTCGCGCGGCCGGTGGTCAGGTGGAGGGCGTCGCGGACGTCGAGGAGGCGGCGGCGGGCGTCGTCGAGGCCTTCGCGGGGGGCGTCGGCCAGCCAGGAGGCGGCGACGGCGCGCAGCGCGGTGGCGTCCCGCAGGCCGCCGCGGGCCTCCTTGAGGTCGGGTTCCAGCAGGTACTGGAGTTCGCCCTGGCGTGCGGCGCGGCCGGCGCACAGCTCCTGGAGTTCGGGGAGGCGTCTGGGGGCCTGGTTGCGCCAGTCGGCGAGGACGGCGGTGCGCAGTGCGGCGGTGAGGCCGAGGTCACCGGCCAGGTGCCGGGCGTCGAGCAGGCCGAGCTGGACCTTGAGGTCCTCGGCGGCGGTCTTGCGGGCCTCGGCGGGGGTGCGCACGGAGTGGTCGAGGGCGAGGCCGAGGTCCCACACGGGGTACCAGAGGCGGTCGGCCAGGGCGGCGATGGCGTCGGGGGCGG
Source organism: Streptomyces sp. JB150 (assembly GCF_011193355.1). Classification (GTDB taxonomy): domain Bacteria; phylum Actinomycetota; class Actinomycetes; order Streptomycetales; family Streptomycetaceae; genus Streptomyces. The sequence goes on along the minus strand of NZ_CP049780.1, from coordinate 5,437,578 downwards.
AGCCGTCGTGCAGCAGGAGCAGGTCGAGGTCGCTGCGCGGGGACAGCTCTCCGCGGCCGTAGCCGCCGACGGCGACCAGGGAGACCCCTCTCAGCCCCGCCGCCCCGGCCTCGAACAGGCCCGCCAGCCAGTCGTCGGTCAGCCGCGAGAGGGCGGTACGGCGCGGCGGCCCGGACCGCGCCCCCTCCGTCAGGAGGCGCAGCCGGGCCGCCGCGTAGCCGCTGGGTCCCGAGTCCTCTGCTTTCGCCGTTGCGTCCGTGCTCGTCACCCAGTGGCTCCTGTTCTCTTCCGGTGCAGGGGCGTCAGAGCGCGTCCGGTCCGCGCTCTCCGGTGCGGACCCGGACGGCCGTCTCGACCGGGACGGACCAGACCTTTCCGTCACCGATCTTGCCGGTGCGGGCGGCCTTGACGACGACGTCGATCAGTTGTTCGGCGTCGTCGTCCTCGACCAGCACCTCGATGCGGATCTTGGGGACCAGGTCGACGGTGTACTCGGCGCCGCGGTACACCTCGGTGTGGCCGCGCTGGCGGCCGTAGCCGCTGGCCTCGGTGACCGTCAGGCCGTGCACTCCGAAGGCCTGGAGGGCTTCCTTGATCTCGTCGAGCCGGTGCGGCTTCACGACGGCGGTGATGAGCTTCATGCGTCCACCTTCCTGGACTCGGCGTGGGCGGCGACCGGGGTGGCGGGCACGGAGGCGGAGCGGGAGGTGCCGCCGCCGGCGCCGCTGAAGTCGTATGCGGTCTCGGCGTGCTCGGCCTGGTCGATGCCGGTCACCTCGTCGTCCTCGGGGACCCGCATCCCGATGGTCTTGTCGAGGACGAGGGCGAGGACCGCGGAGACCACCAGGGAGTAGGCGAGGACCGCGAAGACTCCGGCGGCCTGCTTGCCGAGCTGGGTGGCGTCGCCGCCGTAGAGGAGGCCCTTGACGTCGGACTGGCCCTCGCCGGAGGCGAAGAAGCCGACGAGGAGGGAGCCGGCGATGCCGCCGACGAGGTGGACGCCGACGACGTCGAGGGAGTCGTCGTAGCCGAGCTTGTACTTCAGGCCGACGGCCATGGCGCACAGCAGGCCGGCGATGGCGCCGACGGCGATCGCGCCGAGCGGGTCGACCGCGCCGCCGGCCGGGGTGATGGCGACGAGGCCCGCGACGGCACCGGAGGCGGCGCCCAGCGTGGTGAAGGCGCCGTGGCGCAGCTTCTCGTAGATCAGCCAGGCGAGCATGGCGGCGGCGGTGGCGACCTGGGTGTTGACGAACATCAGGGAGCCGACGCCGTCGTCGTTGCCGAGCCAGGAGCCCGCGTTGAAGCCGAACCAGCCGAACCACAGCAGGCCGGCGCCGAGCATGACCAACGGCAGGCTGTGCGGGCGCATCGGGTCCTTCTTGAAGCCGATCCGCTTGCCGATGACGAGGATGACGCCGAGGGCGGCGGCACCGGCGTTGATGTGGACGGCCGTGCCGCCGGCGAAGTCGATCACACCGAGTTCGAAGGCCCAGCCGCCGGTGCCCCAGACCCAGTGGGCGACGGGGAAGTAGACGATGGTGGCCCACAGGGCGATGAACAGCGCCCAGGCGGTGAACTTCACCCGGTCGGCGAGGGCGCCGCTGATCAGGGCCGGGGTGATGATCGCGAACATCAGCTGGAAGACGGCGAAGACGAGGACCGGGATGGTGTAGCCGTCCCAGAGCGCGTCCTTGTCGATGCCGGTGAATCCGACGTAGTCGGAGTTCCAGGCGAAGATGCCGCCGGAGTCGTTGCCGAAGGCCATGGAGAAGCCGTACAGCACCCACAGGACGGTGACGATCCCCAGGCTGATGAAGCTCATCATCAGCATGTTCAGGGTGCTCTTGACGCGGACCATGCCTCCGTAGAAGAAGGCCAGGGCCGGCGTCATCAGCATCACCAGGGCGGAACAGATGAGCATGAAGCCTGTGTTGGCGGCAGAGATCTGCGCCTCTGCGGCAAGCGTGATGGCTGGTGCCATCGGCGTCTCCTCGTCGTTGGATACGGCCCCGTGCGGGCGAAGCCTGGAGCGGAGTGAGGGGTGGGCCGGTTATGCGCCACGAGATTGGCGCAGCGCGGTTTCGGTGGAAGCCCCTCGTTGTTTCGCGGCCGTGACGAAGGCGCCGGGCGTGTTACGCGTCGATGAATCGCCGGATCCGGGCGCGCGCGATCGTTATCGTGGCGCAACCTTCGGTGAGAGGTGCCGGGGGGCCGAAGGATCTTCCGGGGATGCCGTAGGGATCCGCGGGGGTTTCCCGCAGGAATCCCCGGGAGGAAAGGGAACCGGCCGCGGGCGGTCCTCCGATGACCTGGCGCGGGGGGAGCCGAGTCGGGCGGTTCGGGAGGGCCGTCCGCGGCCGGGGCTGAGGGGGCGGTGCCAGGGGTGAGGCCGGGGGTGAGGCCGGGGGTGGGCTACACGGCCTCGGCGGTCTCGGGGAGTTCCGCCGCGAGTTTGTCGGTGAGGTCGACGACCTGGGCGAGGTCGCCGAAGTCGCGGGCGGCGGTGTCGACGGTCTTGCGGATACGGGTGTTGACCCGCTCGGAGCGGATCTTCTTGGCGACCCGCATGGCCCGCTCGGCGAAGACGGCGCTCTGCTCGGGCTCGCGCTGGAGCAGGTGCACCGAGGCCATGCCGATGAGGTTGAGCGCGTACGACCGCTGGTGCTCGCCGTCCTCGGCGAACAGCTCGACGGCGCGCCGCATCATCGGCTCGGCGAGACAGGCGTAGGTGGGGCTGCGGCCGGCGACATAGGCGAGGTCGCGGAAGGAGTGGCTGTTCTCGGCGTACAGCTCCGCCTCGGAGAAGAAGCGGATCCAGTCGGGGTCCGGCTCGTCCCAGTCGTCGGCCTCCGCGAAGACGTCCTCGGCCATGCGCACGGCCCGCTTGGTCTTGCCGGGCTGGCCCATGTTGGCGTAGGCGCGGGCCTCCATCGCATACAGCATGGACTGAGTGCGCGGGCTCGCGCAGTCGCGGCTGCCGTACTGGGCGAGGTGGATCAGCTCCAGCGCGTCGTCGGGCCGGCCGACGTGGATCATCTGGCGGCTCATGCTGGAGAGGATGTACGAGCCGAGGGGGCGGTCGCCGGCCTCCTTGGCGGCGTGCAGCGCGAGGACGAAGTACTTCTGCGCGGTGGGCTGGAGACCCACGTCGTAGCTCATCCAGCCCGCCAGTTCGGCGAGTTCGGCGGCGACCTTGAAGAGTTTGCGGGTGGTGGACTCCGGCTGGGGTTCCTGGAGCAGGTCGGTGACCTCGTGCAACTGGCCGACGACGGCCTTGCGGCGCAGTCCGCCGCCGCACTGGGCGTCCCACTGGCGGAACATCACCGTGGTGGACTCCAGCAGGTCCAGCTCCGGCTTGGACAGCCGTCCGCGCGCGCGGCTCGTCGGTACGGCCTCGCGGAGTGCAGCCCCGGCCTGGTCGAGCCGGGGAGAGGACGGGGCCGGCACGAGCCAGCGCTGCATGGGCTCGATGAGGGCCGGGCCCGCGGACAGGGCCAGCGAGGTTCCGAGGAAGCCGCGCCGCGCCAGCATCAGGTCGCTGCGCGAGAACTCGCTGAGCAGTGCCACCGCCTGCGGGCCCGTCCAGGGCATGTCGACTCCGGACGCGGACGGGGACTGGCGGGCGGCGCGCAGCCCCAGGTCCTCCACGGAGACGACACAGCCGAACCGCTCGGAGAACAGCTCCGAGAGGATCCTGGGGATCGGTTCGCGCGGGTTCTCGCCGTCGAGCCAGCGCCGGACCCGCGAGGTGTCCGTCGAGATGTGGTTGGCGCCCAACTGGCGTGCCCGGCGGTTGACCTGGCGGGCCAGCTCGCCCTTGGACCAGCCGCTGCGCACGAACCACGAGCCCAGCAGCTCATTCGGGCGCTTCTCAGCGTTCGTCCCGCTTCCGCCGTTGCCGCCCACTGGAACGCCCCCATCCCTACAGACCGCTTGCCGTCGAATGCGCCAAGCCCTATCAGAATGCCGGTCGAGCGGGCCGCCCGTCCCGGGCTTGTCACCCTTCGAACAGGAAACCGACTTGCCTCCGGCATACTCGCCGGTGCATGTGCCCCACCTGCCGTGCACACACAGTAATTCCACGATCACCGTTCCGGCCATGGCGATCCGGGAATCGCCACCATTCGCCACCCCTTCGAATGAACTCCCGGGCGCCTCTTCACGATTCACTTGACACATGACAGCCGGGAACGGGCGGACGGACGCACTGGAGGGCGCACACGACAGGGCGCACCACCCGCTGTGCTTCCGAGCGCGGAGTGCACCGCGGGCCGGCGGGGCAGCCGGGTAGGCGAGGTCACGTTCCGCATCCGCCTCGACCCGTCACGTAACCACCGGTGCGCCGGACCCGTTGGAGGGGGCATGGGCTTCACGATCGGCAGCAGTCGGGGCATGCGCGACACCCGGTCCGGCTCGCGCCGCCGCGGCCGCTCGTCGGAGTGCACCGCCGTAGCCGAGTACACCGGGCTGTGGGGGTGGGCCGTCGCCCCGGGCGCGCGTGCCGCCGCCGGTCTGTGCTCCTGCGGCCGCGCGACGTGCCCGGCGCCGGGCGCGCATCCGCTGGACTTCGCCCCCGAGGTGCCCGCCGGGGCCACCCTGGACGAGGTGACCGACGCCTGGGCGGAGTTCCCGGGCGCGGCGGTGATGCTGCCGGTCGGGCGGACGTTCGATGTGCTCGAGGTGGCCGAGCCCGCCGGGCGGCACGCCCTGGTCCGGCTGGAGCGGATGGGCATCCCGCTCGGCCCGGTGACCGCCACCCCGGACGGCCGCGCCCAGTTCTTCGTCGCCCCCGGCGCCGCCGCCGAGCTGCCCGCGCTGCTGTACCGCATGGGCTGGGACGACCCGTCGCTCGACCTGCGCGGCCTCGGCCGGGGCGCCTACCTGACGGCACCGCCGTCCGACCGGGGCGGTCTGGGTCCGGTGCGCTGGCTGCGCTCCCCCGCCCTGGACTCCGCGAGCCACCCGCCGGAGGCCCGCCTGCTGCTGGGCACGCTGGCGTACGTGGCGCACCGGGCACGGGTATAGCGCGCAGGACCCGCCGGTCAGGGCATCTCGCGCACCGTACGACGAAGCGCCCGTCCCCTTTCTCGATCGGGGGCGGGCGCTTCGCCTACGGGTGGTCGGAGGTGACCGGTCACTCCCCGATGAGCGCGTCGACGAAGGCCTCCGGCTCGAACGGGGCGAGGTCGTCCGCGCCCTCGCCGAGCCCGACCAGCTTGACCGGGACGCCCAGCTCGCGCTGGACGGCGATGACGATGCCGCCCTTGGCGGTGCCGTCGAGCTTGGTGAGCACGATGCCGGTGATGTCCACGACCTCGGCGAACACCCGGGCCTGGACCAGGCCGTTCTGACCGGTGGTGGCGTCGAGGACGAGCAGCACCTCGTCCAGCGGGGCGTGCTTCTCGACGACCCGCTTGACCTTGCCCAGCTCGTCCATGAGGCCGGTCTTGGTGTGGAGGCGGCCGGCGGTGTCGATCAGGACGACGTCCGCGCCGATCTCCTTGCCCTCCTTGACCGCGTCGAACGCGACGGAGGCCGGGTCGCCGCCCTCGGGGCCGCGCACGGTGTGGGCGCCGACGCGCTCGCCCCAGGTCTGGAGCTGGTCGGCGGCGGCGGCGCGGAAGGTGTCGGCGGCACCGAGGACGACGCTGTTGCCGTCGGCGACCAGGACGCGGGCGAGCTTGCCGGTGGTGGTGGTCTTGCCGGTGCCGTTGACGCCGACGACCATCACGATGCCGGGCTTGCGGCCCTCGGGCTCGGTCTTCACGGTGCGGTCGAAGTCGGTGCCGAGGAGCGTCAGCAGCTCTTCGCGGAGCAGTCCGCGCAGCTCCTCGGGGGTGCGGGTGCCGAGGACCTTCACGCGCTCCCGGAGCCGTTCGACCAGCTCCTGGGTGGGCTGGACGCCGACGTCGGCGGTGAGCAGGGTGTCCTCGATCTCCTCCCAGGTGTCCTCGTCCAGGTGCTCGCGCGAGAGCAGCGAGAGCAGGCCCTTGCCGAGGGCGTTCTGGGAGCGGGAGAGCCGGGCGCGCAGACGCACCAGGCGTCCGGCGGTGGGCTCCGGGATCTCGATCGGGGGAGCCTCGGTGACGGGCTCCTCGACGACGGGAGGCTCCTCGACGGCGGTCGGGGCCGAGCCGCCGGGGAGGTCCACCTCCTCGATCGTGCGGCGCGGTTCCTCCTTCGGCGTCTCGGCCTCGTCGCCGACGTGCGGCTCGGCCGGAGGGGCGGTGAGGTCGGGCGTCGTGGGGGGCGGCGGGGGCAGCTGCTTCTTGCGGCGGCTGCCGACCACGAGCCCGCCGAGCGCGCCGAGCACGACCACGGCGATGACTACAGCAAGGATGAGGATGTCCATAACGCGTCCAGTATCAGCCATGGGGGTCCGCCGGACCCTTCTTGTGGCTTCCTCCGAGAGACAAAGGCCACCGGCGGGTGCGAGTCGGGCCAAAGTACGGTGGCACCGACTCCGTCAACGCGCGTAGAGTCCCGGTGTCCCCCGTCCCCCACCGCTAGGCACGTTCGTCATGAGCAAGACCGCCGAGACCGAAGGCGCTCTCGAAACCCGCGGCATCGAGCAGGTACCGGACCGCGAGCGCACGGCGAGAACCCGTGAACTGTTCCCCACCTGGGTCGGCGCCAACATCAGTGTGCTGCTGCTGACCATGGGCGCGAGCCTGGTGGTGGCGTACCGCCTGAACATCTGGCAGGCGCTGGTCGTCGCCGTTGTCGCGCCCGTCGTGTCGTACGGCCTGGTGGGGCTGATCGGCATCGCGGGCAAGCGGGGCGGGGCGCCGGGCATGGCGCTCTCCCGCGCGGTCTTCGGCCAGCGCGGCAATCTGCTGCCCGGTTCGCTGATCTGGGTGGCCCGCTGGGGCTGGGAGACGATCAACGCGGTGACCGGCGCGTACGCCATGCTCACCATCCTGGACATCGTCTTCGGCATCGATGCGAACGGCGTGCTGGACATGGTGACGCTGCTGGCGTTCGTGGTGGCGACGTTCGCGATCTCCGGGCTGGGCATCGGTGCCGTGCAGAAGTGCAACACGTACGCGACCTATCTCTTCGGCGCGTTCTCGGTGCTGGTCCTGGCCTATCTGGCGGTGCACACGGACTGGTCGCGGGTGCTCGGCCACTCCGCCGGTTCCACGGCCGCGGTGATCACCGGGATCGGCATGATCGCGGCGGGCGGCGTCAGCTGGATCCCGTCCGCGCCGGACTTCACCCGCTATCTGCCGCGCACGGCGTCCTCGAAGGCGATCGTGGGCACGGCGGTGGGCGGCGCCGGGGTCGTGGTGCTGCCGATGGTGCTGATGGGCGCGGTGATGGCGGTGTCCACGCCGGACCTGGCCTCGGCCTCCGACCCGGTCTCCTTCCTCGGCGAGATCCTGCCGACGTGGATCGCGGTGCCGTATCTGCTGATCGCGCTGATCGGCATGCTGCTGATCAACGCGATGTCGATGTACTCGGCGGGCTTCACCGCGCAGACCCTCGGCATCACGGTGCCCCGGCACTGGGCGGTGTCCGTCAACGCGCTGATCTCGCTGGTGTTCGGCGGCGTGCTGATGCTGGTGGCGACGAGCTTCATGGGCTCCTTCATCGCCTTCCTGTCCCTGCTGGCGGTGGCGTTCTCCGCGTGGGTCGGCGTGTTCGGCGCGGACATGCTGCGGCGCACGTCGTACGACGGCGAGGCCATGGCGGACACGACCCGCACCAGCGCCTACTGGTACCGGGGCGGCTTCTCCCCCGCCGCCGTCACCGCGTGGGCGGCCGGTCTGGTCGCGGGCCTGCTGTTCACCACGTCGGACTGGTTCACCGGCCCGCTCGCCGCGAACAACGTCATCGGCGAGTACGGCCTCGGCTGGGTCGCCACGATCGTGATCTCGGGCCTGCTCTACCTGGCCCTGCCGAAGCCGGCGGTGCCCGCACCGGCGCCCGCTCCCGCCGGGGAGCCCGAGCCGGCGGCCGTCTGAGTCCGCACGGCCACGGGACCCGGCCCCCTGAAGAAAGACGCGAAAAGACGGCAAAGCGTACTGCCCCGGCTCGGTGACCGAGCCGGGGCAGTACATCTACGGGTGTCGAGGAGCGGGCAGCGGGGACTTGGCCCGGCTCCTCGAGTCGAGGGGCCTCAACCGGAGGCTCAGCCCATCTCCTCCAGGCTCTTGCCCTTGGTCTCGGGCACGAACTTGAGGATGAAGGGGATGGAGAGGAAGGCGAACACCGCGTACATGACGTAGGTGAGCGACAGGTTCCACTCCGACAGGTCCGGGAAGGTGATGGTGATCACCCAGTTGGCGATCCACTGGGCCGAGGCGGCCACGCCGAGCGCGGCGGCGCGGATCTTGTTCGGGAAGACCTCACCGAGCATGACCCAGACGACCACACCCCAGGACATCGCGAAGAAGAGCACGAACGCGTTGGCGGCGATCAGCGCGACGTAGCCCTGTGTGGTGGGCAGCGGGTCGTTGCCGTTCTGGAAGGAGAAGGCCCAGGCGGCGGCGGCCAGGGAGATGCCCATGCCGACGGAGCCGATGAGCGCGAGCGGCTTGCGGCCGATGCGGTCGACGAAGATCATCGCGATCACGGTGCCGACGATGTTGATGATCGAGGTCTCGAACGAGTAGAAGAACGAGCTCGACGGGTCGACGCCGACGGACTGCCACAGCAGGTTCGAGTAGTAGAAGATGACGTTGATGCCGACCAGCTGCTGGAAGACCGACAGGCCGATGCCGATCCAGACGATCGGCAGCAGGCCGAGGCGGCCGCCGAGCAGGTCCCGGAACGTCGACTTGTGGTCGCTGCGCATCGCCTGGTCGATCTCGGCGACGCGGGCGTCGAGGTCGATGTCGCCCTCGACGTCGGCGAGCACCTTCTTGGCGTCGTCGGTGCGGCCCACGCTGATCAGGTAGCGCGGCGACTCGGGGATGGCGAAGGAGAGCAGGCCGTAGATCACGGCCGGCACCAGCATCACGCCGAGCATCCACTGCCAGGCCTCGAGGCCGGCTATCTTCCCGCGCTCCTCGCCGTCGGCCAGGTTGAGGATGGCCCAGTTGACGAGCTGGGAGACGGCGATGCCGATGACGATGGCGGCCTGCTGGAACGAGGCGAGCCTGCCCCGGTAGGCGGGCGGGGCGACCTCGGCGATGTAGGCCGGGCCGATCACGGAGGCCATGCCGATGGCGATACCGCCGAGGACGCGCCAGGCGGCGAGGTCCCAGGCGGCGAACGGCAGACCGGAGCCCACCGCGCTCACGGCGAACAGCACCGCCGCGATCTGCATGACGCGGATCCGGCCGATGCGGTCGGCGATCCGGCCGGCGACGGCCGCGCCCACGGCGCTGCCCAGCAGGGCGCAGGCGGCGACGGTTCCGGTGGCACCGGAGCTGAGGTCGAACCGAGCCTGGATGCCGCCGTTCGCACCGTTGATGACAGAGCTGTCGTAGCCGAACAGGAAACCGCCCAGGGCGGCGGCGGCAGTGATGAAGACGACGTGCCCGAGATGTTCGGGGTGCGCCGTCCTGGCACCGGACTGCGGTGCCTGCGCTGTGCTGGTCACGTTGGGTAACTCCTCGGGCCGCCGGCAACGCTGCCGGCTGGGGGCGAGCCCTTCCAGGGACGGCGGCGTATCACGCCGCTCACACCTGAAGGTAAAAGCAACGTTGCAGAGACTATTCCTTCAGGTTTCGAAGTCAATAGGCCAAGACCTGTGATTTTTCAGCCAGGACTCTCAGCCTTGCCTTCACTTCTTGAAGCGATCTTGAAATCATCTAGAGGATGACCTGGTCATTACTGGTGTAGACCGGTGCCCCGTCGCAAGCGATCAACGCAGCCGCTGGCTGATGACCTTCGACACACCGTCGCCCTGCATGGAGACGCCGTACAGCGCGTCGGCGACCTCCATGGTCCGCTTCTGGTGCGTGATCACGATGAGCTGCGAGGTCTCCTGGAGCTCCTGCATGATCCGGATGAGCCGCTGCAGGTTGGTGTCGTCGAGCGCGGCCTCGACCTCGTCCATGACGTAGAACGGGCTGGGCCGGGCCTTGAAGATCGACACCAGTAGGGCGACGGCCGTCAGCGACCGCTCGCCACCGGACAGCAGCGACAGCCGCTTGACCTTCTTGCCCGGCGGCCGGGCCTCGACGTCCACGCCCGTGGTGAGCATGTTGCCGGGATCGGTCAGCACGAGCCGGCCCTCACCGCCGGGGAAGAGCCGGCCGAAGACGCCCTCGAACTCGCGCGCGGTGTCCCGGAACGCCTCCGTGAACACCTGCTCGACCCGCTCGTCGACCTCCTTCACGACCTGCAGCAGGTCCGCGCGGGTCTTCTTCAGGTCCTCCAGCTGTTCGCTGAGGAACTGGTGGCGCTCCTCCAGCGCGGCGAACTCCTCCAGCGCGAGCGGATTCACCTTCCCGAGCTGCTGGTACGCCCGCTCGGCCGCCTTCAGCCGCTTCTCCTGCTCCGCGCGGACGAACGGCCGCGGCTGGTTGCGCGGATGCTCCGGGTCCTCCGGCAGCTCCTCGCCCTCCGCGGGCGGCGACGGCGGGACGGGCTGATGAGGGCCGTACTCGTCGACGAGTACGGCCGGCTCCACGCCCAGCTCCTCCAGCGCCCTCGTCTCCAGCTGCTCGATGCGCAGCCGCTTCTCGGCGCCCAGCACCTCGCCTCGGTGCACCGAGTCGGTGAGCTTGTCCAGCTCCGCCTTGAGGTCACGGCCCCGGGTGCGGGCGGCGGCCAGCTCCTGCTCGCGGCGCGCCTTCGCCGCCTCCGCGGCGGAACGTTCCCGCTCCGCGCGGGCCAGGGAGACCTCGATGTGCGCCAGGAGCTGGCGGGCGCCCGAGGCGACGGCCTCGGCGACGGCCGCCTCGTGGCGCAGCCGGGCGCGGCGCTGCTCGGCCCGCGCGCGGGCCTCGCGCTCGGTGCGGGCCGCCCGGTCCAGCGCGTCGGCCCGGCCGGCCAGGCCCTTCACCCGCTCCTCGTGCGTACGGACCTGGAGGCGGGCCTCCATCTCCGTCTGGCGCGCGTTGGCGCCGTCGGCGGCGAGGCGGTCGCGGACGGAGGTGTCCGGCTCCTCCTCGATCGGCATCTCCTCGGCCACGGCGAGGCGTTCGGCCAGCTCCTCGGCCTCCTGGAGCGCCTTGTCCAGGGCTTCCTGCGCCCGCGCGGCGGCGGCCGCGCTGCGCTCCGCCTCGCCCGCGGCTCCCCGGGCCTGGCCGGCGAGCCGGCCCAGCTGCTGCGCCACCGCCGACTTCTCCCGGTCGGCGGCGCGGCGGCGCTCCCCGAGTTCCTCCACGAGGGCGGCGGCGTCGGCGCGGCGCCGGGTCGCTTCTCCCTGCGCCCGGGTCAGTTCCTCGCAGCGGGTCTCCAGCTCCCTCAGCTCGGTCGCGGCCTCGTCGACGGAGGCCTGTACCTCCAGCAGGCTGGGCGCGCCGGCGGAGCCGCCGTGCGCGAAGTGGGAGCCCAGCAGGTCACCGTCGGTGGTGACGGCGGTCAGGTGGGGGTGGGCGTAGACGAGCTCCTCGGCTTCCTTAAGTGTCGCGACGACGACGATGTCCCGCAGGAGCCGGCGGACGGCGGGCATCAGGTCGGCGGGGCCGCGGACGTAGTGCTCCGCGGGGAGGGGGGTGCGCGGTGGGGTGTGGGGGGTGGTGGGCTGCCGGGCGGGTGCGGGTGGGGTGTGGCTGCTCGCGCAGTTCCCCGCGCCCCTGTCCGTGGCTGGGGCGGCGTGGTCGCGTGCGGGATCGTTGTCGTTGGTCGCGCAGGTCCCCGCGCCCCTGGCCGGGGCGTCCTCCGGGGCTTCGGTGAGGAGGAGGGTGGCTCGGCCGGCGTCCTGTTTGTGGAGGAGGCGGAGGGCTTCGGCGGCCGCGGACGGGGTGGTGACGGCGATGGCGTCGGCTGCCGTGCCGAAGGCCGCGGCGAGGGCGGTCTCGTAGCCGGCCGTCACCGTCAGCAGCTCAGCCGCCGGGCCGAGGACTCCGGTGAGCCTGTCCCGGGCGGCCAGCAGTGCTCCGGTGCCGTCCTTGCGCCGCAGGCCCAGGGCCAGGGCGTCGTGGCGGGCCCGGGTGGCGGCGCGTTCGCGTTCCGCGGCGGTGACCGCCTCGCGGGCGGCGGTGAGGGCCGCCTCCGCCTCGGCCAGCGCGCGCTTGGCCGCCTCGTGCCGGTCCGCCAGCTCGGCGTCGCCCGCGTCGAGGCCGTCGACCTCGGCCTTCAGCGCCTCGTACTCCTCCTGCGCGGCGACGGCCCGCTCCTGGGCCTCGTCGCGGGCGGCGGCCAGCCGGTCGATCTCGGCCTGGGCGGCGGCCGCGCGCGAGCGGGCCGCGCCGACCTGGCCGCTCAGGCGGGCCAGCCCTTCGCGGCGGTCGGCGATGGCGCGGGCGGCGTCCCTCAGACGGCGTTCCTCGGCCGCCAGCTCGCGCTCCAGTTCGGCGCGGTGCGCGACGGTGTCCTCCAGTGCCCGCCGGGCCGCTTCGAGGGCGGCCTCCAGCTCGGCCTCCTGCTCGCGGACGCGGGCGGCCTCGCGCTCCAGGTCCTCGGGGTCGCGGCCGCGCCGCTCGTCGACCGGCGCGGTGGTGGCGCTCTTGACCCGCGCCTCGGCCAGCGAGAGCGTGCCGCGCACCCGCTCGGCGAGCTGGGACAGCTCGTACCAGGTCTGCTGGGCGCGCTGGAGGCGCGGGGTGAGCCGGCGGACCTCGTCCTCCAGCAGCGCCTCCTGCCCGAGGGCCTTGCGCAGCTCCTCCTCGGCGGCCTCCTTGCGCTCCTTCAGCGCGGCCTCGTCGGCGATCTCGGCCCGGAGGGCTTCGCGGAGCCGTACGAGGTCGTCGGCGAGCAGACGCAGGCGGGCGTCGCGCAGGTCGGCCTGGATGACGGCGGCCCTGCGCGCCACCGCCGCCTGGCGGCCGAGGGGCTTGAGCTGGCGGCGCAGCTCGTCGGTGAGGTCCTGCACGCGCCTGAGGTTGGCCTGCATCGCGTCCAGCTTGCGCAGCGCCTTCTCCTTGCGCTTGCGGTGCTTGAGGACGCCGGCCGCCTCCTCGATGAAGGCCCGGCGGCCCATCGGGTCGGCGTGCAGGACGGAGTCGAGCTGGCCCTGGCCCACGATGACGTGCATCTCCCGGCCGATGCCGGAGTCGGAGAGGAGTTCCTGGATGTCGAGCAGGCGGCAGGTGTCGCCGTTGATCTGGTACTCGCTGCCGCCGTTGCGGAACATGATCCGCGTGATGGTGACCTCGGCGTACTCGATGGGCAGGGCCCCGTCGGAGTTGTCGATGGTCAGGGACACCTCGGCGCGGCCCAGCGGCGGGCGGCCGGTGGTGCCGGCGAAGATGACGTCCTCCATCTTGCCGCCGCGCAGCGACTTGGCGCCCTGCTCGCCCATGACCCAGCTGAGCGCGTCCACGACGTTCGACTTGCCCGAGCCGTTCGGGCCGACCACGCAGGTGATGCCCGGCTCGAACCGGAGCGTGGTGGCCGAGGCGAACGACTTGAAGCCGCGGAGGGTCAGGGCCTTGAGGTGCACGCCGGTGGACTTTACCGGGCGCCGTTTGTCTCACTGCATGAACGCGCGGTTTCGCCCGTGAACGCGCAGGGCAGACCAAACGTTGAAGACACTGAAAGGGTGCACGGGGGCAAGAAAGAAGGGACGCCGAAGCGTCCCTTGCAACTTCTGACACTGTGCGGTTGATACGGGCAGCCCAACCACTGCGTGTCGTTGTGCGATGCAGTGATCAGGTGAGCGCAGGCTCCGCCTGGTGTGCGTCGACGCGCTCCATGATCCTGTCGTCGTGAGAAGCGGCAGCCGTCAGCGCCTCGTTCTCCGCCTGGATCCGCACGAGCTCCGATTCCAGGTCCTGGACGCGCTGCTGGAGCCGTCGCATCTCGGCGAGGAGTCGAGGGTCGGAGCCGCCGACGTAACCGAGAAGCGCCTTTGCCATGATGGATGGTCCTCCACAATGAGTGACCGACCGATGCGGTGTGGGTCGTGAGGGATTCGCACCCGCGGTGTTTGGCACTGTGGAGTTCTTGCTGCCGTTCATCCATGCCAAACAGCTAGGTGCGCGGGGTGCTTTCAGCGTCTCACCAAAAAGTTTGACGGTCAACACGATCACGCCCCGTATTGACGTGCTACCCGGGTGCGCGCGGCCGTGAAACGGCGGCGCCGCGATTCCAGCGGGGCTCAGGGCGTGGCGATCATCCTTGCGTGCGGAGCGTGCCATCGCAAGCCCTTCTCCGCAATCACCAGCGCCTTTTCCTTTCGGGCAACTGCCGGCGGCACATACCGCCGCGCGGCGCGGGCCGCCGGAACGTGCGGGGTCAGCGGATCGCGAAGCCGTCGTAGCCGCCGCGAGGTGTGTCCCAGATCTCGGTGACGCCGTCCACACGCCCGGGCGTGTCGTCACCCTGGAGCCAGTCGAGGAGGCCCTCGCAGCCCTCGCGCGGCCCCTCCGCGACCACTTGGACGCGGCCGTCGGCCAAATTGAGAGCAAAACCACTCAGGCCGCCGATCTCCAGCGCCTTGGCCCGCGTGAACCAGCGGAAACCCACTCCCTGCACATGTCCCCGGACCCAGGCGACCAGTCGTACATCCTCGCTCATGAGTGCAACCTAACCGGGCAATGTCACTCGGGACACTTCTCCCCCTGGTGCCATGCGGTACCGTCCAGCCCCAAACACATCTCATAGGAAAGTCACCTGATCGGGTGACATTTGGTTGACCGCCGGGACGAGTCGACCACCAGGACGAGCACCAGGGACGAGGAAGGCCAGGACATGGGACGCCACCGACGCTCCGACGCCGGCCGCGCCGCCACGGGCCGCGCCACGGGGGTCACGCCGCCACAGGACACGCCGGCACAGGGCTCCGGCGCGGCGGGCCGGGATCCGCGGCACACTGAGCCGGAGCGGCCGCCCGAGCCGGGCATCGCGCCCTATCTGAACCCCGAGGCCTACGCCCATGTGCAGGCCCGCAGCGACGCGTACCTCTTCGGCACCGAGGAGGAGCGGGACGCCGCGGCCGGGACCGCGGTCCTCCCCACGGTCGAGACCCCCGGCGGAGCGGGGACGACGGCCGCCGGAACCGGGGCGTCCGCCTCGGGTGACGGCACCGGGCGCGGACGCTCGCACCGCCGCCGCAAGAAGGCCGCCACCCCGGTCCGCACCGGTCTGCTCGGCGTCTCCGCCGCGGTGGCCCTCGGCGCGGTCGCGGTCGCCACCGGCGTGCTGCCCGGCACCGACACCTACCGGCTGGGCGGCGGCAGTGACGACCGGGTGCAGGCCTCCGACGGCGGCGCCGCGAACACCGAGGGCCCGCTGGGCGGCACCTCCGGCAGGGCCGAGAGCCCCACCGGCGACGGCGCCGCGACGAGCCCCGGCACCGGGCGCTCCGCCTCCCCCTCGGCGTCCTCCCCCCGTCCGTCGGCGTCGCCGACCACCGGGAAGCCGTCCGAGAAGGCCTCCGAGAAGGCCTCCGAGAAGCCCTCGGCCACCCCCTCGCAGAAGCCGAAGCCCACCCCGACGCCCTCGCGTACGCCGACCAGGACCCCGCCGAAGACGACCGCCCCGGTCACGGTCTCCGCGGAGGCCGCCGCCGAGGCGCAGGTGCTGAAGCTGGTCAACGAGGAGCGGGCGAAGGCGGGGTGCAGTCCGGTCGCCGCGAACAGCGCGCTGGCGAAGCTCGCCCGGGACTTCAGCGCGGACATGGCCGCGCGGGACTTCTTCGACCACACCGACCCCAGCGGGGCGACGCCCTGGGACCGGGCGGAGAAGGCCGGCATCACCGACCTGGGCGGCGAGAACATAGCGCGCGGCCAGGCCGACGCCGCCGCCGTCATGGAGGCCTGGATGAACAGCCCCGGTCACCGCGCCAACATACTGAACTGCGAGTTCACGACCCTGGGCGTCGGCGTCCACTTCGGCCCGGGCGGGCCGTGGTGGACCCAGGACTTCGGCTACTGACACCCCCGGCGGCTCCGCAGCTCCATGGTCCTGCGGCTCCGGCACTGACTCTCCCACAGCGCAACCTCTCGGTTGGCGCTGCGGTCGCCTAAGCTTGAGGCATGACGACCACCCAGGAGCGCGTGCCGGAGCAGGACCTCCCGTACAACGTGTTCTCCAGGGCCTGCCCCTCGCGCGGCACGCTGGAGCACGTCACCGGCCGCTGGGGCGCGCTCACCCTCGGGGCCCTGTACGAGGGGTCGTTCCGCTTCAACGAGCTGCGCCGCCGGGTCGACGGCGTCAGCGAGAAGATGCTGTCCCAGACGCTGCACGCGCTGGAGCGCGACGGACTGGTGCACCGCGAGGCCCAGCCCACCAACCCGCCGCGGGTGGACTACGAACTGACCCCCCTCGGCCGCGGCGTCGCCGAGCGCCTGATGGGCCTCATCCACTTCGTGGAGGGCCGCATGGACGACGTCCTCGCCGCCCGGGAGCGCTACGACGCGGCCCGCGCGCCGCGCTGAGCCCCCCGGCTGACGCCCGCCGCCGCTACGCCGAGATGCGCGGCGGGCGCTGGCAGCGCGGGCAGTAGTAGCTGGAGCGGTTCATCCACGGGCGGCGGCGCATCGGCGTACCGCACCGCTTGCACGGCAGCCCCTCACGGCCGTACGCGTCCAGCGAGCGGTCGAAGTAACCGGACTCGCCGTTGACGTTGACGTAGAGGCTGTCGAAGCTGGTGCCGCCGACCGCCAGGGCCGCGTTCATCACGTCCCGCACATGGCCCAGCAGCTCGCCGGTGCGCGAGCGGGTGAAGGTGGAGGTCGGGCGGTCGTAGTGCAGACGGGAGCGCCACAGCGCCTCGTCCGCGTAGATGTTGCCGACGCCGCTGATCAGCGACTGGTCGAGCAGGGCCCGCTTGATGGTGGTCCGCTTGCGGCGCAGCGCCCGGTGGAAGGCCTCGTCGTCGAAGAGCGGGTCCAGGGGGTCGCGGGCGATGTGCGCGATGACGTCGGGCAGGCCGTCCGGGGTGGTGTCGTGCAGCGAGAGCCCGCCGAAGGTGCGCTGGTCGACGAAGCGCAGCTCGGTGCCGAGGTCGTCGGCGAAGCGGACCCGGATGCGCAGGTGCTTCTCGTCCGGCGCCTCGTGCGGCTGGACCAGCAGCTGGCCGCTCATTCCGAGGTGGGCGAGGATCGCCTGCTCGGTGTCTTCCAGCGGCAGCCACAGATACTTGCCGCGGCGGCTGGGCGTGCCGATCCGGTGCCCCTTCAGCCGCTGCGCGAAGTCCTCCCCGCCCGCCCCGTGCCGGCGTACGGCACGCGGGTGCAGCACTTCGGCGTCGGCGACGGTCCGGTGGGCGACCCACCGCTCCAGCCCACGCCGGACGACCTCGACCTCGGGCAACTCGGGCATCGGGACTCCGTGGAAAAAGCCGGTGGATGAGCGAAGCGCCCGCCCCGGGGCCACCGGGGCAGGCGCTCGATCGCGTGCGGTCAGGCGGTCGCCGACGAGGTGTCGGCGCTGCCCTCCTCGGCCGGAGCGGCGTCGACGGCGGCCGCCGCCGCGGCTGTCGCCGCCTTGGCGCGCTCGTCCGCCGCGGCGCGGATGGCGCGCCAGGCGGATTCCGCGGCCTGCTGCTCGGCCTCCTTCTTGCTGCGGCCGGTGCCGGTGCCGTACGAGACGCCTCCGACGCGGGCGGCAGCAGTGAAGGTCTTCTCGTGGTCGGGGCCGGTCTCCGTGACCAGGTACTCGGGGACGCCGAGGCCTTCGGTCGCGGTCAGCTCCTGGAGGGATGTCTTCCAGTCCAGGCCGGCGCCCAGGTTGGAGGACTTCTCGATCAGCGGGTCGAACAGACGGTGCACCAGCTCCGCCGCCGAGTCCAGGCCCTGGTCGAGGTAGACCGCGCCGATCACCGCTTCGAGGGTGTCGGCGAGGATGGACGCCTTGTCCCGGCCGCCCGTGCCCTCTTCACCCCGGCCGAGCCGGATGAAGGAGCCGAGGTCCAGCGTCCGCCCCACCTCCGCCAGCGCGCGCGAGTTGACCACCGCGGCCCGCAGCTTGGCCAGCTGGCCTTCGGGCAGGTCGGGGTGGGTGCGGTACAGCGTGTCCGTGACGACGAGGCCGAGCACGGAGTCCCCCAGGAACTCCAGCCGCTCGTTCGTCGGCAGACCGCCGTTCTCGTACGCGTAGGAACGGTGGGTCAGCGCTCGCACCAGAAGGGCGGACTCGACCTTGTAGCCGAGCCGCCCTTCCAGAAGCGTGTGGGACGAGGCCTGGTTGTCCGCAGAGTTTTTCTTCGGCGTGGACACAGTGCCTCTCACCAGCCGCTCAGACCTCGAGGACCTGGCGCTTGTTGTAGGTGCCGCACGACGGGCACGCGATGTGCTGCTGCTTGGGCTCGTGGCAGCGCTCGCACGCAACCAGGGTGGGGACCGCAGCCTTCCACTGCGACCGGCGGTGGCGCGTGTTGCTGCGCGACATCTTCCGCTTCGGAACAGCCACGGCTACTTCTCCTGCTTCTCGTCGACGCCCGCTTCGGCGCCGCTCATCTCGTCCTTATCGCCGGATTCGAGCGAACCGGCGATTCCCTGCAATGCCGCCCAACGGATGTCGACGGCGTCATGGTGGTGGTCCGGGTCGTCCGCAAGGCGCGCTCCGCACTCGGAGCACAGGCCCGGGCAGTCTTCCTGGCACACCGGCTGCATCGGCAGTGCGAGCACCACCGCATCGCGCAGCACAGGTTCGAGGTCGAAGAGTCCGTCCTCGAGGAAGAGCCTGTCCTCGTCGTCCTCGGCGTCGTCGGCCGGTTCCGCTTTCACACGGCCCCGGTCGTCGGCGTCAGGGTACGAGAACATCTCCTGGAAGTCCGCTTCGAGCTCCTGCTCGAGCGGCTCCAGACACCTTACGCACTCCCCCTCGGCCGTTGCACGGGCGGTGCCTGTGACGAGCACCCCTTCCATGACCGACTCGAGTCGGAGTTCCAGCTCGACCGGGTTGCCTTCCGGCACTCCGATGACTCCCTGGATACCGAGGTCCCGGGGAGCGTCGATCGTGCGGGTCAGGCGCTGCAGCGCGCCAGGACGCCGACCCAGCTCGTGCGTGTCGAACACGAGGGGGTTGCGGTGGTCGAGGCGGGCGTGAGGTGCCATTCCTGCTTTCGATCTTCCGAGCTAGGGGGACGCCGCCCTTCGGTGTTCCCGGGCAGCGCTGATCGCATGGGTACGCGCGACCGAAGAGCCAGGATACTTGACCTTTCGCTCTCGGCCCAATCCGCGGGTCAGCCGTTGCCGCGGCCCTGCTCGTAGGCCCGCAGCTGCTCCGCGCTGATCATGCTGGTGTCGAAGAGGCTGGTCTCGTCCAGGGCGTAGCCCTGCGGGGCGTGCGGGGGCTGGGGCGGCTGGGCGGGCTGGGGCGGGACCGGCTGGGCGGCCTGCTGGGCGTAGGCGGCCTGCTGGGGGTCGTAGCCCTGGTAGGCGGCGTAGGGGTCGGCCTGCTGGTAGCCGTACGGGTCCTGCTGGGCGTACCCCTGCTGGTAGCCGCCGTAGGGGTCGGGCTGCGGGTCGGGCTGCTGCGAGTAGCCGTACGCCGGTTCCGGCTGCTGCTGGGGGCGCTGTTCGGCCTGGGCGTCCTGTTCCGCCAGGGCGGCGAGGTCGGCCAGGTAGTCGGCGTCGCTGGAGTGCTGGACGGTGCTGGTGTCGTCGGCGAGGGCGCCGAGGTCGTCGCTGGCGATGCGGCCGTGCAGCTTCTGCCGGCCGCGGCCGACGGCCTCCAGGGTCTTGGCCAGGACCGCCTCGAAGGCGCCCAGCTTGGCGTCCACGTACTGGTCGGCGGTACGGCGCAGGGTCTCCGGGTCCTGGCTGCGCTCGGGGGCGTCCTCGTCCTCGTAGCCCTGCTCGTCGAGGCCGGGGCCGGTGCCGAGCAGCCTCTCGCGGCCGCGGCCGACCGAGCCGAGGGTCTTGGTGAGGACGACCTCGAAGTTGGCGAGCTTGGAGTCGACGTAGTCGTCGGCCTCGGCGCGGATTTCCTCGGCCTCCTGGCGGGCCTCGGCGAGGATCCGGTCGGCCTCCGCCTGGGAGCGGCGGGCGACCTCGGTGTCGGAGATCAGCGAGCCGCGCTCGGCGTGCGCGTTCGCGATGATCCGCTCGGCCTCCTGGCGGGCCTGCTCGACCATCTGCTCCCGGTCGCCGATCAGCTCCTGGGCCCGGGCGAGCGAGTCGGGCAGCGCCGCGCGCAGTTCCTCCAGCATCGACAGCAGTTCGGCGCGGTTGATCACGCACGAGGCCGACATCGGCATCGACCGGGCACTGGAGACCGCCGCGACGATCTCGTCGAGCTTCTTCTGCACGTCCACCGTGTGCTCGCCACTCTCTACAGCTGTGTTGGAGACGGACGGGACGACTGTACGGCCACGGGGCGGCCGGCGGACACCGGGTGACGGGCCGTCAGCCCGTCAGCTTCGCCGCAGCCGCCTGGTGAGGGCGTCCAGGACCTCCGGCGGCACCAGGTGGGAGACGTCGCCGCCCCAGGCCGCGACCTCCTTGACCAGGGAGGACGACAGGAAGCTGTAGGTGGGGTTGGTGGGCACGAACAGGGTCTCGACGCCGGTCAGGCCGTTGTTCATCTGGGCCATCTGCAGCTCGTAGTCGAAGTCGCTGACCGCGCGGAGCCCCTTCACGATGGCGGGGATGTCGCGCTGCTTGCAGAAGTCGACGAGGAGGCCGTGGAAGGCCTCGACGCGGACGTTGGCGTACTCGGCGGTGACCTGGCGGATCAGGTCGATCCGCTCGTCGATCTCGAACAGGCCCTTCTTCGATTTGTTGATCATCACCGCGACGTAGACCTCGTCGTAGAGGCGGGAGGCGCGGGCAATGATGTCGAGGTGTCCGTTGGTGATCGGGTCGAACGACCCGGGACAGACGGCGCGGCGCACTTGAGATCCCTCGCTCTCCGGTCCGGTCATGGCGCGTCTTCGCACGTAGAGGCGGCGCGACCGTACCAAAACGTTCCCTCTCCGTAGCGACGGGCCCTCAGCGGCTCGAAGCCGTCCGGCCAGACGAACTCACCGCCTCTGGTGCTGCGCTCCACGGTGACGAGGGCGTCCTGCGCGAGCCACCCCTGTGAGCGGAGTGTGAGCAGAATCTCGCGAAGATCGTGATCTGTGACGCGGTACGGCGGGTCGAGGAAGACGAGGTCGTACGGCTGCTCGGGCGGGGCGGCGCGGATGATCTGTTCCGCTTTGCCCGCCCTGACCTCGGCGCCGGGCAGGCCGAGGCTGCGGACGTTCTCCCGGACGACGCGGACGGCCCGGGCGTCGGCCTCGACCAGCAGGGTGTGGCCCGCGCCGCGCGACAGGGCCTCCAGGCCGACGGCGCCGGAGCCGGCGTACAGGTCGAGGACCCGTTCGCCGTCCAGGGGGCCGCCGAGGAGGGACTGCCAGGTGGAGAACAGGCCCTCGCGCGCGCGGTCGGAGGTGGGGCGGGTTCCTGTCCCTGGCGGGACGGCCAGGCGGCGTCCGCCGGCCGCGCCGGCGATCACGCGGGTCATCTCGGGTCCTTGTCCGTGGGTGTCTTACCGGTTCAGTCTGGCAGGCGGGCGTCGGGAGTGGTTCACCGTCGTGGGCGGCTGCGGTCCGCCGGGGGCGATCGCGCGGTTCCCCGCGCCCCGTGCCCGGCCTCCCTCACCCCTTTTCCAGGTACTGCTCCCTCTCCTCGTCCAAAAGGGCGTCCAGGGCTGTGCGCAGGCCCGGCAGGGAGGTCAGGTCCGGGTCCGCGGCGACGATCTTCACGGCTTCCTCCCTGGCCTCGGCGATGATCTCCTCGTCCTCGATGACGGCGAGGACCTTGAGGCTGGTGCGGGCGCCGGACTGGGCCTGGCCGAGGACGTCGCCCTCGCGGCGCTGTTCGAGGTCGAGCCGGGAGAGCTCGAAGCCGTCGAGGGTCGAGGCGACCGCGTTCAGCCGCTGTCGGGCGGGGCTGGCCTCGGGCATCTCGGTGACCAGGAGGCACAGGCCGGGGGCCGAGCCGCGACCGACGCGGCCGCGCAGCTGGTGCAGCTGGGAGACGCCGAACCGGTCCGCGTCCATGATCACCATGACGGTGGCGTTGGGGACGTTGACGCCGACCTCGATGACGGTCGTGGCGACCAGGACATCGGTCTCGCCGGCGGCGAAGCGGCGCATCACCGCGTCCTTGTCGTCGGGGTGCATACGGCCGTGCAGCACCTCGACGCGCAGGCCCCGCAGGGGGCCCTTGGCGAGCTGGCCGGCGACCTCCAGGACGGCGAGCGGCGGCCGCTTCTCGGCCTCGTCCTCGGGGGACGGCTTCCTGGTGGCGCTCTTCGGGTCGGACTCCTCGTCGCCGATGCGCGGGCAGACCACGTACGCCTGATGGCCGTTCGCCACCTCCTCGCGGACGCGTTCCCAGGTGCGGGCGAGGAAGTGCGGCTTGTCGGCGGCGGGGACGACATGGCTGGCGATCGGGGACCGGCCGGCCGGGAGCTGGTCGAGCACCGAGGTCTCCAGGTCGCCGAAGACCGTCATCGCGACCGTGCGCGGGATGGGCGTGGCCGTCATGACGAGGAGGTGCGGGGGCTGCCTGCCCTTGCCGCGCAGGGCGTCGCGCTGCTCGACGCCGAAGCGGTGCTGTTCGTCCACGACGACCAGGCCCAGGTCGTGGAACTGCACCTTGTCCTCGATCAGCGCGTGCGTGCCGATGACGATCCCGGCCTCGCCGGTGACCAGGTCGAGCAGTGCCTGCCGGCGGGCGGCGGTGCCCATGGACCCGGTGAGCAGGACGACCTTGGTGCCCTGCTCGGCGCCCCCGAGCATCCCGCCCTCGGCCAGCTCCCCCATCATCTCCACGATCGACCGGTGGTGCTGCTGCGCGAGCACCTCGGTGGGCGCGAGCATCGCGGCCTGCCCGCCGGCGTCGACGACGGCGAGCATGGCGCGCAGGGCGACCAGTGTCTTTCCGGAGCCCACCTCGCCCTGGAGCAGGCGGTGCATCGGGTGTGCGGTGGCCAGATCGTCGAAGATCTCCTGGGAGACCCGGCGCTGGCCCTCGGTGAGGGTGAAGGGCAGGCGGGCGTCGAAGGCGGTCAGCAGGCCGTCCGGGGCGGGCCTGCGGGGGACGGCGGGGAGCTGGGCGTCCGCGTGGCGGCGGCGGGCCAGGGCGACCTGGAGGACGAAGGCCTCGTCCCACTTGAGGCGGTCGCGGGCGGCGGCGATGTCCGCCTTGGTGTGCGGGCGGTGGATCCTGAGGAGGGCTTCGGACAGGGGGAGCAGGCCGCGGCCCTCGCGGAGGGCGGGCGGCAGGGGGTCGACGGCCTCCTGGGCGCTGGGCAGGACCGTCTGGACGGCCTTGCCGATCTTCCAGGACTCCAGCTTGGCGGTGGCCGGGTAGATGGGGATCAGGGTGCCGGCCCAGGTCTCCACCGTCTCCTCGCTGTCGCCGCGCAGCAACTCGTACGCCGGATGGGCCAGTTGGAGGCGGCGGTTGAAGAGCGAGACCTTGCCCGCGAACATCGCGCGGGTGCCGGGCAGCAGTTCCTTCAGGGGCTTGTGCACGCCGTTGCCGAAGAAGACCAGCTGGAGCCGGCCGCTGCCGTCGGTGATGGTCACCTCCAGGCGCTGGCCCTTGCCGCGGGGCGCGCGGGTGGAGGCGAACGTGTGCAGCCGGGCGTCGGCGACCTGCGCGACGACCGTGACGTGCTCGTCCATGGGGAGGTCGGCGAGGTGGGTGAGCTGGCCCCGCTCCTCGTATCTGCGCGGGTAGTGGTGCAGGAGGTCGCCGACGGTGTGCAGGCCGAGATGCTCGGCCATCACCGTCGCGGTGGCGGGGCCGAGCACCTTCTTCAGGGGTTCGTCCAGTGCGGGCACGAGATCCATTGCACACCACACCACTGACAACGCGCTGGCGACGTCCGGGCGGCGTTGCCGTATCGGTCTGGGAAAGACCTGGTCAGACGCGTCGATCGGGCTCTAGGATGACGCGCTCCGGCCATCCCTCTTTGCGGTCACCGCCTCACCGGGACCGCCCGACCCCGCGCCGCAGCCCCTCCCCCCACCGGCGTTGTGACGATGGACTCCCAGACCTCACAGTCATCACAGGCATCCGAGGCACCCTCTTCGCCTCATACGTTCCAGGTCGACCTGCGTGGTCTGGTGGACCTGCTCTCCCATCACCTCTACTCCAGTCCCAAGGTCTACCTGCGGGAACTGCTCCAGAACGCGGTCGACGCGATCACCGCGCGGCGCGCCGAGCAGCCCGACGCCCCGGCCCGGGTGCGGCTCGTCGCGCAGGACGGCACGTTGCGGGTGGAGGACTCCGGGGTCGGGCTCACCGAGTCCGACGTGCACAGCCTGCTGGCGACGATCGGCCGCAGCTCCAAGCGGGCCGACGGGCTGCGGGAGGCGCGCGCGGACTTCCTCGGGCAGTTCGGCATCGGCCTGCTGGCCTGTTTCCTGGTCGCCGAGCGGATCCGGGTCGTCAGCCGCAGCGCCCGTACGCCGGACGCCCGACCGGTGGAGTGGACGGCATCCGACGACGGCTCGTACACCGTGCGCACCCTGCCGGACGAGGCCCGGCCCGAGCCGGGCACCACCGTGCACCTGACCGCGCGGGCCGGTGCCGCGGAGTGGCTGTCCGCGCGGCGGGTGCGGGAACTGGCCCGCGACTTCGGCGCGCTGCTGCCGTACGACGTACGGGTCGGCGAGGAGGCGGTCACCGACCTGCCCGCGCCCTGGGACCGGCCGTACCCCTCCCCCGCCGCCCGCCGGGTGGCGCTCGCGCGCCACTGCCATGAGCAGTTCGGGTTCACGCCGCTGGACTCCATCGACCTGGACGTGCCGCTGGCGGGCATACGCGGGGTCGCGTACGTCCTGCCCGCCGCGGTCAGCCCCGCCCAGCGCGCCCGGCACCGGGTGCACCTGAAGGGGATGCTGCTGACCGAGCGGGCCGAGCAGCTGCTGCCCGACTGGGCGTTCTTCGTGCGCTGTGTCCTCGACACCGACAGCCTGCGGCCCACCGCCTCGCGGGAGGCGCTGTACGAGGACGAGACCCTGGCCGCCGTACGGGAGGCGCTGGGCGAGCGGATCCGCTCCTGGCTGACCGGGCTCGCGGCGGGCGATCCGGAGCGGCTGACGGCGTTCCTGGCCGTGCACCACCTGGGCGTGAAGTCGCTCGCGCGGCACGACCGGGAGATGCTGCGGACGATGCTGCCGTGGCTGCCGTTCGAGACGACCGACGGGCAGCTGTCCCTGGAGGAGTTCGCACAGCGGCACCCGGTGGTGCACTACACGCGGACCGTGGAGGAGTTCCGGCAGGTCGCCCCGATCGCGTCCGCGCAGGGCATCGGCGTCGTCAACGGCGGTTACACGTACGACAGCGACCTGGTCGAGGCGCTGCCGGCGGTCCGTCCGGGGACGGTCGTCGCCGAGCTGGACGCGGAGACGGTGACCGCGCACCTGGACTCCGTCGACCCGGGTGAGGAGCTGGCCCTGGCCGACTTCCTGGCCGCCGCGCGGGCCGCCCTCGACCCGCTGGGCTGCGATGTCGTCCTGCGCTCCTTCCACCCGCTGTCCGTGCCCGCGCTGCATCTCGACGACCGCGCGGCGCGGCACGAGCAGGCCCGCGCGCAGGCCGAGGAGCAGGCCGACGAGCTGTGGGCGGGCATCCTCGGGTCGCTGCGCGGCGGCGCTCCGCGCGCGCGGCTGGTGCTGAACCATCTCAATCCGCTGATCCGGAGGATCAGTTCGCTGCCCGACCGGGAGCTGATCGGCACGGCCACGGAGTCCCTGTACGGCCAGGCCCTGCTGATGGCGCAGCGCCCGCTGCGGCCCGCCGACTCGGCGCTGCTGAACCGGGCCTTCATCGGCCTTCTGGAGTGGGCCACTCACCGCGAGGACGAGCACTGATGAGCGAGATCACGGACATCGACTCCCTGCGCCGGGAGCTGGCCGAGAACGCGGCCCGCCCGGAGGGCCCGGCCCGCAACGCGCGCGCCGAGCAGCTGCTGGCTGCGGCGGAGCGGCTGGACGTGCCACTCGCGGTGATCGAGGCCCTGAGGCACCAGCTGACGGTCTACAACTACAGCTCCGAGAAGGCGAAGATGTTCGTCCCGTTCGCGCGGCTGCTGCGCATGTGGGACGAGCGTCCGGAGGACTTCGACGAGGAGGAGACCCACTCGCTGCACTGGGTCTTCAAGTGGATGACGACCGGCATGCTCGACCAGCCGCACATCCCGCTGGCCTCGATCGAGAAGTGGCTCGCCGAGATGGAGCAGCGCTACCGGCTGGCCGGGCACTCGGAGCGGGCGGTGCGCGGCGCCGAGTTCCATGTCGCCGCGCACATCGGGGACGTGCCCCGCGCGGAGCGCGCCTACGCCGCGTGGCTGGCCGCCGACCGCGACGCCATGGCCGACTGCCACGCGTGCGAGCTGGACGGGCAGGGCTGGTGGCAGGCGGAGCGCGGCCGGGACGAGGAGGCGCTGCGGGTCTGGCGGCCCGTCCTGGACGGCGAGTTCGGCTGCGCCCACGAGCCGCACGCGGTGCTCGCGTCCTCGCTGCTGCCGCTGGTGCGACTGGGCCGGCTGGACGAGGCGCGCGCCCACCATCTGCGGGGTTTGCGGCTGGTGCGGCCCATGGAGAGCATGCGCGGCGCGTACGCGGAGCACGTGGAGTTCTGCGCGCTGACCGGCAACGAGGCGCGCGGTGTGGAGCTGCTGGCGGAGCGGCCGGCGTACTTCACGGACGACGGGCAGCCGCGCAGCCGGATGGAGTTCCTGAGCGTGGTGGCGCTGCTGATGGACCGGCTGACCGCGCGGGGCTTCGGGGACCGGCAGGTGCCGGGGCCGGCGGGGCGGGCGTGGACGGCACGCGAACTCGCCGTCCACGCGCGCGGGGAGGCGCTGGCGCTGGCGGCGCAATTCGACCAGCGCAACGGCACGTCGCACGTCAGTGAGCACATCCGCGCGCGCATGGCTCAGCCCGCGCTGCTGGACCGGCTCCCGCTGGGCGTACGCACCCCGCGCTCGGCGCCCACCTCCGCGTCCGCCGCCGCGGCCGCACAACCCTCCGTACCGCCCGGCCCGGACGGCACCGCATCGGGCCTCCTCTGCGCGGACGGCACCGCATCCGGCCTGCCCGGCCCGGACGGCACCGCATCGGGCGCGGGCCGGGCGCACGCCGGCGCGGACCCGGCGGGCAACGGTGGCAGCGGGGCGAACCTCGGCGGGGACGGGGCGAGCCCCGGCCGGGCCGGTACGGCCTCCGGCGCGGAACCCGGCATCGAGGCGCTGCTCGCCGAGGCCCGCCGCCTGTCGGACACGCTCCGGCCGAACGCCGTCGAGGCGTGGGCGGCCGTCGCGCGCGCCGCCGGGGCCGCGCCGGGCGTCGAGCTGGACGCGCGCGACCGCGCGGAGATCGCCGACCACGAGGCGATGGCCCTCGGCCCGGAGGGCGCCGCCCTCTTCGAGCGGGCCGCCGAGCTGTACGCCGAGGCGGGCGACCCCGGCGAGGCCCTGGCCGCCCGCGCGCGTGCCGCCTACGTCCGCGCGCTCGCCGGTGACGTGGACGCGGCCGTCGCCGCCGTCGCCGGCCTCTACGACCGGGTGCTCGCGCTCTACGCGGAGGACGCCACCGGCATACGCCAGACCGCGTCGGTCCTGATGGGCCGGGCGCGGATCCTGATGCGGCGGGTGTACGAGGCGCAGGAGCCGGCCGGTGACGGCGGCGCGCCCGGCGCGGACGACCCGGTCCTGACCGGGGCCGAGGCCGCCGTCCGGGAGGTGCTGGCGCTGGTGGACGGGCACACCGGCGGTGACGTACGGCTGGCCTCGCGGGCGGCGGAGGCGCGGGCGATGCTCGCGGAGCTGGCGCTGCGCTCCGGGGACCCGCACGCGGCGGCGGCGCTGTTCACGCGGGCCGCCGAGGAGTACGTGACCGCGGGGCTGCCGTGGTTCGCGGTGGAGTACGAGGCCCGGCTCGCCCAGATCGCCCACCAGCTGGGCGACATGGCGGAGGCGGAGCGGGCGCTGCGCGCGGCCCTGGAGCACGGCGGGGCGCAGTTGGAGCCCGTGGGGCGGGCGCAGCTGCGTCTGCAGCTCGCCGAGGTGGTCGGCGGGCGGGGGCGGGCCGAGGAGGCCGCGGAGCACGCCCTGGAGGCGGCGCACTGGGCCGACGAGGCGGGCGAGAGCCGCACCCTCGGTGCCTGGGCGCGTCAGCTGCTCGGCGGGTTCCTGCTGCGGCAGGGGCGGTGGGCCGAGGCCGCCGAGGTACTGGAGTCGGCGCTGCCCGACCTGAGCGCGCAGACGCACGGCGACGGGGCGGTGGTGCAGACGCTGTGGTGGCTCGGCGACTGCCTGAGCGAGCTGGAGGAGCACCAGGCGGCCGCCGAACGCCGCCTCCGGGCCGCGGAGATCGCCCGGCACTGGCCCGAGCAGCACGATCACGCGACGCTCGCCCACCTGGCCGCCGAGTCCCTGAGCCACGCGGGCCTGCCGGCCGCGGCGGACCAGGCGTACACGCGCGCGGGCGAGCTGTGGCGCACCCTGGGCAACGTCCACGGCCTGGTCCGCTCACTGCGGGCCCGCGCGTGGCTGGCCCTGCGCGCGGAGGACGGCACGGGGGGCGCGGACGGCTCGCACGGCGCGGACAGCTCGGGCGACACGGGACGCGCGGACGACACCGGGCGCGCGGACGGCTCGGACAGCGGGAGCCGTGCGGACGGCGCGCGGAAGCTGATGGCGGAGGCCCTGCGCGAGTGCGCGGCGGCGCTGGCCGCGGCGCCCGACGAGGAGGCGCGGCAGCGGCTCACCGCGGAACTGGGTCAGACCCACCGCCAGTTCGGCGACCTGCTGGCCCGCTCGTGCGCCGAGGACGCCGAGGACGGCTCGATCCAGGCCGCGTTCGAGGCGGCCCTGGACCAGATGACGGAGGCCGTCGCGGTCTTCGCCGCCCTCGGTGACGACGCCCTGCACAGCCGTACCGGCGCCGAGCTCGCGGCCGGCTGGCTGGAGGCCGACCTGGGCCGCCCGGCCGAGGCCGCGGCCCGCGCGCGTACGGTGCTGGCCGCGTACGCCGGACAGGACGACGAGGCGGCCCGCGCCCGGCGGGCCGAGGCGGAGCAGATGCTGCGCGTGGTGGGCGAACAGCGGCCCCACTGACCGGCCGGCACGCGGCCCGCGCACCCGCGCCGGCTCAGTGTCCGAAGGTCCGGTGTCCGAAGGCCCGGTGTCCGACCGCTCGGTGTCCGACCGCCCCCGCGCTCACTCCACCCCGATCAGCACGAGCGACCCCTGCCGCCCGCCCTGGTACACCACCGTGTCCACCGCGAGGTACGCCTCGCGGACGCGGGCCTCCAGCCGGTCGGCGACCGACTGCGGGACCTCGTCGCCGAGGACGATGGTGACCAGCTCGCCGCCGGCCGCGAGCATGCGGTCGAGGACGGTCCGGGCGGTGGCGGTGACGTCGGCGCCGATGACGGCCACGTCGCCGTCGATGAGCCCGAGGACATCGCCGGCCTGGCAGATGCCCGCGGTGGTCCAGGACTGCTCCAGGGCGACGGTGACCTCGGCGTAGCGGGTGGCGCCCGCCGCCGAGGTCATCGCGACGACGTCCTCGTCGAAGCGGCGCTCCGGCTCGTGGACCGCGAGGGCCGCGATGCCCTGGACGGCGGAGCGGGTGGGGATGAGGGCGACGCGGATGCCCTCCGCGCGGGCCTGCTCGGCCGCCGCGGCGGCGGTGTGGCGCAGGTCGGCGTCGTTGGGCAGCAGCACCACCTCGCGCGCGTGGGCCCGTCGTACGGCGTGCAGCAGTTCCCCGCTGGCGGGCGGCTCCCCGGGGCGGGCGAGCACGGTGGTCGCGCCGGCGTCGGCGTAGAGCCCGGCCAGGCCCTCGCCGGGCACGACGGCCACCACCGCGCGCTGGGTCCGCTGCACGGGCGGCCGCTCCCCGCGCGCGGTGTGCACGTCGCCCACGCCGAAGTGGGTGATGCGGATCCGGTACGGCCGTCCGGCCTCGACGCCCGCCTCCACGGCGGCCCCGGCATCGTCCACGTGCACATGCACGTTCCACAGCCCGTCGCCGCCGACCACGACGAGGGAGTCCCCGAGCGCGTCCAGCCGCCGCCGCAGCCGGGCCACGGCGGTGTCGTCGGCCTCCAGGAGGTAGATGACCTCGAAGGCGGGTCCGTCCTCCTCCGCCCCGTCCGCGCCCTCGGCACAGACCGGCACGGCTTCCGCACCACCCTCGGCACACACCGGCACCTCCCCCGCACCCTCCTCGGGAGGAAGCTGCACCGCCCCCGCACCGCCCTCCCCTCCTTCCGCGCCCCCCACGCGCGCGTGGACCCCGGACAGCGGGGCCGGCCCACCGCGCGGTGTCTCCCCCGTGAACGTCTCCACCAGCGCCCCGAGCACCGCGACGAGGCCCCGCCCGCCGGCGTCGACCACCCCGGCGCGCTCCAGCACGGGCAGTTGCCGCGGCGTCGCGGCGAGGGCGGTGCGCGCCCCGTCGTAGGCGGCCCGCGCGACGGCCCCGCAGTCCCCTCCGGTCTCCCCGGCCGCCTCGGCCGCGTCCGCCGCCGCCGCGGCGACCGTCAGCACCGTGCCCTCCACGGGGCGGGCGACGGCCTCGCGGGCGGAGTCGGCGGCGCGGCGCAGGGCGAGCCGCAGGCCGGGTCCGTCGGTGTGCGGGGTGTCGTCGGCGGCGGCGAGCACCTGGGCCATGCCGCGCAGCAGCTGGGCGAGGATGGTGCCGGAGTTCCCGCGGGCCCCGATGAGCGCGCCGTGCGCCATCGCGCGCACCGCCTCAGCCAGCGAGGGCGGCTCGGGCTGCCCGGCTCGGGCCTCGTGCCCGGCGAACACCGCCTCCACCGCGGCGGCGGCCGACTCCACCGTCAGATACAGGTTCGTGCCCGTGTCGCCGTCCGCCACCGGGTACACGTTGATCGCGTCGATCTCCTCGCGCGCCCGCCCGAGGGCCGTGAGCGCGAGACCGCACCAGGTGCGCACCGCGAGAGCATCGAAGAATGTCTGCGGCACCTGCGCCACCTGCGCCTCCCTGAGCTGCTGGACTGGACGCAGCGTAGACCCAGGGCCGGTGGCCGCCGGAAGAGGGCCGGGGCGGGCCCCGGAGCAGCCATGGTAGTTTCGTTCCACGGGTGCAGCCGTTGTATGCTGCTCCGGTTGCCCGATCCTGATCGGGCCATTCCCCCTGGCAGCGCCACTCAGATCGACTGCTCGAAGTGAGCCCAAGATCTCGATCCCGGCATGCCGGGATTAACCGTAAGTGCATCTGAAGTCTTTGGAGTGACCCGTGGCTGCCAACTGCGACGTCTGCGGCAAGGGGCCGGGCTTCGGCAACAACATCTCGCACTCGCACCGCCGTACGTCCCGCCGCTGGAACCCGAACATCCAGCGTGTGCGTACCGTGGTCGGCGGGACGCCGAAGCGCGTGAACGCTTGCACCTCGTGCATCAAGGCCGGCAAGGTCTCGCGCTGACGCTCAGCTGAGCGCGCGGCCACTGCCGGTTCGCTGCAAAAAGCCGGTCCACTCGGTGGACCGGCTTTTTGCTGTACCCGCGCGGGGCGGGCGCACCCCGGTGACCTACGCCTCGGAAGGCGCGTCCCCGCGCGCCCGCGAGAGGGCCCACCCGTGGTCCACCGGGCCGATCCCGCCGCCGAGGGCGAACCCGGCCGCGATGGCGCCGGTGACGTACTCCTTGGCCGCCGCGACCGCCTCCGGTACGGCCAGACCGCGCGCGAGGTGCGAGGCGATCGCCGAGGCCAGGGTGCAGCCGGTGCCGTGGGTGTGGCGGTTGTCGTGCCGGGGGGCGCGCAGCCAGTGTTCTTCGGAGCCGTCGGTGAGCAGGTCGACGGCCTCGCCGGACAGATGACCGCCCTTGATCACCACCCAGCGCGGCCCGTACGCGAGGACGGCCTCGGCGGCCTGCCGCAGCTGCCGTTCGCTTTTCACCCGGACGCCGGTGAGCTGGGCCACCTCGTCGAGGTTCGGGGTGGCGACGGTGGCGACCGGCAGCAGCCTGGTCCGGACGGACTCCAGCGCGGAGGCCGCCAGCAGCGCGTCGCCGTGCTTGGAGACGCCGACGGGGTCGACGACGGCCGGCGCGTCCGTCCCGGCGATCAGTTCGGCGACCGTCTCGACCAGTTCCGCCGAGGCGAGCATGCCGGTCTTGACCGCCTGGACGCCGATGTCGTCCACGACACTGCGGTACTGCGCCCGCACCGCCTCCACCGGAAGTTCCCACGCGCCCTGCACACCGAGCGAGTTCTGCGCGGTCACCGCGGTGAGCACGCTCATGCCGTGCACGCCGAGCGCGAGCATCGTCTTCAGGTCGGCCTGGACGCCGGCGCCGCCGCCGGAGTCCGAGCCGGCCACGGTCAGCACTCTGGGCGGCGCGTTCATGACTCCATGTCCCCGAAGTGGTCCCAGCCGCCCCTGCTGGTCCAGGGCGCCCCGTCCACCGTCACCTGCGGCAGCGCGGAGGGGTTCTGCACCTCGCCGATGACCTTCCAGCGGGCGGGCAGCTTCACGTCCGGCGGGAAGGTCGCCACGATCGCGTGGTCCTCTCCCCCGGTCAGCACCCACTGCAGCGGGTCCACGCCGACCGCCTGCCCGATGTCGTTCATCTGGGAGGGGATGTCGATCGCACCGGAGCGGATGTCGATCCGGACCTTGCTGGCCTCCGCGATGTGCCCCAGGTCGGCGATCAGCCCGTCACTGACGTCGCACATCGCGGTCGCGCCGAGCGCGGCGGCGGCCGGGCCCGCGTGGTACGGCGGCTCGGGGCGCCGGTGCGCCTCGACGAAGGCGCGCGGCGAGCGGAAGCCGCGGGAGAGCACCGCGTACCCGGCGGCGGACCAGCCCAGCCAGCCGGTCACCGCGACCAGGTCGCCGGGCTGGGCGCCGCCCCGGGTCACCGGCTCCTGGTTGCGCAGATCGCCGAGCGCGGTGATCGACACGGTGATGGTCTCGCCGCGTACGACGTCCCCGCCGACCACCGCGGCGCCCGCGACCTGGCATTCGTCGCGCAGGCCGTCCATCAGCTCGCTCGGCCAGGTCACCGGCAGTTCGGCGGGCACGACCAGGCCGAGCAGCAGCGCGGTCGGCACGGCACCCATGGCGGCGATGTCCGCAAGGTTCTGCGCGGCGGCCTTGCGGCCGACGTCGTACGCCGTGGACCAGTCGCGGCGGAAGTGCCGGCCCTCCACGAGGATGTCGGTGCTGGCCACGACCCTGCGGTCGGGTGCGGCGACCACCGCGGCGTCGTCGCCGGGGCCGACCCGCACCGCCGGGGTGGTGGTGAGACGGGAGGTGAGCTCCCTGATGAGCCCGAACTCCCCGAGCTCACCAACAGTGCCCTTCATTGCCCTTACGCCCCTTCTGTCCTCGTGCATGCCCGGTCGCGCGTCAACAGTGTCCTCGATACGGTCGAAGTGACCGTCGGCGCGGTCCCCCTCGGCGTCAACTTCCGTCATCCCGACCCCCCGGCACGCGGAGCCCGTCTCCCGCAGGTCTCCCCGCGGCGTGCGGCGACGCGATACCGTGGCGTTCCTTTTCCCCACATGATCCTCGTGGCCGCCCTGGAGGTTCCGTGGTACAGGCGTACATCCTGATCCAGACGGAGGTCGGCAAGGCGTCGACCGTCGCCGAGTCGATCAGCAAGATCCCTGGAGTCGTCCAGGCCGAGGACGTCACCGGACCGTACGACGTCATCGTGCGGGCGCAGGCCGACACGGTCGACGACCTCGGTCGCATGGTGGTCGCCAAGGTCCAGCAGGTGGAAGGCATCACGCGCACCCTGACCTGCCCGGTGGTCCATCTGTAGCCCCCGTCTACCCTTGGCCGGTGCACATCTTCCGTCACCGGCCGCTCGGCCTGTCCGCGCTCGCCCTGCTGATCACCGCCGCGGGCTGCTCCTCAGCAGACGACAGCGCGTCGGCGACGGTTCCCAGTCCGGACGCAGCGGTGACCGGGCTGTGCCGGAAGCTGGACGAGGCGCTGCCGCGGAAGGTGGCCGGTCTGAGCCGCGAGGACCCGATGCCGCGGTCCACGCTGACCGCGGGCTGGGGAAGCCCGGAGATCATACTGCGCTGCGGGGTGCCGCGGCCCCCGAAGATGCTCGACCCGAAGGTCGCGGAGGGACGGGACGCGGATGCCGTCCCGGGCGGGGTGAACGGGGTCGACTGGCTCCAGGAGAGGACGGACGGCGGGTTCCGTTTCACCACGGCGAACCGGAAGGCGTACGTCGAGGTGAGCGTGACCGGGGACGTGGACAGCTCGGCGGTGCTGATCGATCTGGCGCCAGCCGTGAAGTCGGCGATTCCGCAGGGGATCGCCGACTAGCGGCCGCGAGCCGGCCGGTTCGCCGGGCGCTGTTCTCTGCCGGGTCCTGTCCGGTACCGGATGCCGCCGAGTGCGGTGCGCGGCGGGGCCGTACGTCGCGTCGCTACGGCCCCGCGTCCCCGGCCGCCGTCAGCGCAGGCCGGTCGGCCTGCGCAGGGCCGCCTGGATCAGCCGGTCCACCAGCTCCGCGTAGCCGATGCCGCTCGCCTGCCACATCTGCGGGTACATCGAGATGGGCGTGAAGCCGGGCATCGTGTTGATCTCGTTGATGACGAACTCGCCGTCCTCGGTGAGGAAGAAGTCCGCGCGGACCAGGCCCTCGCAGGAGGCCGCGTCGAAGGCCCGCACGGCGAGCCGCTGGACCTCGGCGGTCTGCTCCTCGGTGAGCGGGGCCGGGACGATACCGGGCGTGGAGTCGATGTACTTGGCCTCGAAGTCGTAGTACGCGTGCGCGTCCGGCGGCGGGATCTCGGCGGGCACCGAGGCGCGCGGGCCGTCCTCGAACTCCAGGACGCCGCACTCGATCTCCCGGCCGCGCACCGCGGCCTCGACCAGGATCTTCGGGTCGTGCCGCTGCGCCTCCTCGATGGCCTCGTCGAGGCCGGAGAGGTCGTCGACCTTGGTGATGCCGATCGACGAGCCCGCCCGCGCGGGCTTCACGAACAGCGGCCAGCCGTGCTCGCCGGCGAAGTCGACGATCCGCCTGCGGGCGGCGGAGGCGTCCCGCTGCCACTCGCGCGGCCGGATCACCAGATACGGGCCCACCGCGAGCCCGAACGACTCGAACACCCGCT
Organism: Streptomyces sp. JB150; assembly: GCF_011193355.1. Classification (GTDB taxonomy): domain Bacteria; phylum Actinomycetota; class Actinomycetes; order Streptomycetales; family Streptomycetaceae; genus Streptomyces. Next base: position 5,402,502 of record NZ_CP049780.1, on the reverse strand, counting down.
TCATGTACTCCTTGTCCTGGCCGACGGCCGAGGAGAGCACACCCGAGCCCACGTACGGCACACCGGACAGCTCCAGCAGCCCCTGCAGGGTGCCGTCCTCGCCGTACGGGCCGTGCAGCACCGGGAAGACCACGTCGACCTCACCCAGTGCCTTGGGCACGGACCCCGGCTCGGTGTAGACGACTTCGCGGTTGCCCGGGTCGACCGGGAGCACCACACCGCCCTCACCGGACTCGGCGAGGTCCTCGACGGTCGGCGTACGGCGGTCGGTGATCGCCATCCGCTCCGGCTCGTCGGCGGTGAGCGCCCAGCGCCCGTCGCGGGTGATGCCGATCGGCAGGACCTCGTACTTGGTCCGGTCGATGGCCTTCAGGACAGCGCCGGCGGTGACCACGGAGATCCCGTGTTCGGAGCTGCGGCCGCCGCACACCACGGCCACCCGCGGCTTGCGGGTCGGCTGCTGCTCGGGGCTCTGGGGGAGGTTCTCGGTGCTCATATCGCGATGAGAGTACCCGTTGGTAGAGCCCGGAGTCAGCGTGCACCCGCCAACGCGGCGCGGCGGTGTCGAGGGGGCAGCGCGGCCGTTCGCTCAGCGTCGCTCGGGCTTCGCGCTGCGCGACATCAGCTCCTTGAGGGCGACCACCGGCGGCTTGCCCTCGTGCACGATGCCGACCACCGTCTCGGTGATGGGCATGTCGACGCCGTGCCGGCGGCCGAGATCCAGCACGGACTGGCAGGACTTGACGCCCTCGGCGGTCTGCTTGGTGACCGCGATGGTCTCGTCCAGCGTCATGCCCTTGCCGAGGTTGGTGCCGAAGGTGTGGTTGCGGGACAGCGGCGAGGAGCAGGTCGCCACCAGGTCGCCGAGTCCGGCGAGCCCGGAGAAGGTCAGCGGGTCGGCGCCCATGGCCAGCCCGAGCCGGGTGGTCTCGGCGAGACCGCGGGTGATGAGCGAGCCCTTGGCGTTGTCGCCGAGGCCCATGCCGTCCGCGATGCCGACGGCGAGCCCGATGACGTTCTTCACCGCGCCGCCGAGTTCGCAGCCCGCGACGTCGGTGTTGGTGTACGGGCGGAAGTACGGCGTGTGGCAGGCGGCCTGGAGCCGCTGGGCGACGGCCTCGTCGGTGCAGGCGACCACGGAGGCGGCCGGCATCCGGGCGGCGATCTCGCGGGCCAGGTTGGGCCCGGTGACCACGGCGATCCGGTCCTGGCCGACCTTGGCGACGTCGTCGATGACCTCGCTCATCCGCATGGCGGTGCCGAGTTCGATGCCCTTCATCAGGGAGACCAGCACGGTGTCCGGGGCCAGCAGCGGCGTCCACTCGGAGAGGTTGGAGCGCAGCGTCTGGGACGGCACGGACAGCACCGTGAAACCGGCGCCGGCCGCGGCCTCGGCGGGGTCGGTGGTGGCCCGCAGGTTCTCCGGCAGCTCGACGCCGGGGAGGTAGTCGGGGTTGGACCGGGTCGAGTTGATCGCCTCGGCGACCTCCTCGCGGCGCGCCCACAGCACGACCTCGCAGCCCGCGTCGGCGAGCACCATGCCGAAGGCCGTGCCCCACGAACCGGCGCTGAAGACCGCCGCCTTGACCGGCTTGCTCACTTGCTCTGCCCTTCTGCCTGCTTGCCCCGCGTCTGCGCCTGGGTGCGTCGACGCTGCTCGATGCGCTCGCGCTTCGGGTCGTACGGGGTGTCGGGCGCCTTCTCGCCGCGGATCTCCTCCAGCTGGCGGGTGATCGCCGCCATGATGACCTCGGTCGCCTCCCTCAGGACGTCCGCGGTCATCTCCTTGTCGTAGAACCGGGACAGGTCCACGGGCGGGCCGGCGAGCACATGGCTGGTCTTGCGCGGGAACAGGTTCGGCTTCTTGGCGTACGGCGGGAGCAGTTCGTTGCAGCCCCACTGAGCGACCGGGATGACCGGGCACTTGGTGCGCAGGGCGACCCGCGCGGCACCGGTCTTGCCGGTCATGGGCCAGCCGTCCGGGTCGCGGGTGAGGGTGCCCTCGGGGTAGAAGGCGACGCACTCGCCGCGCTCGACGGCGTCGATGGCGGCCCGGAAGGCGCTGAGCGCGTCGGTGGACTCCCGGTAGACGGGGATCTGACCGGTGCCGCGCATCGCGGCGCCGACGAATCCCTTCTTGAAAAGCCCGCTCTTCGCCAGGAAACGCGGCACGCGTCCGGTGTTGTACTGGAAGTGCGCGTACGCGAAGGGGTCGACGTGGGAATTGTGGTTCACCACGGTGATAAATCCGCCCTCGGCCGGAATGTTCTCCATTCCTCGCCAGTCCCGCTTGAGCAGAACCACCAGCGGCGGTTTGCAGATCACCGCGGCGAAGCGGTACCAGAAGCCGATTCTGCGGCGGGGCACGCGGACACCTTCCTCTAGGGCTGCCACCAGGCCCGGGGGCCGCACAAGTGTCGCCCCGGGCCGTCGGTCTGTCGAGAACACCGTACGCCCCGAGGGCGGGGCCGCCAGATGCGCCGGGGGACAATGTCCGCGACAAGGAAGGGGCGCAGCGCTCGTGCAGTGGACCTTGGTGATCCCCCTGAAGCCCTTGGCGCGGGCGAAGAGCAGGCTCGCGGACACCGCGGCCGACGGGCTGCGCCCGGGTCTGGCCCTGGCGTTCGCACAGGACACGGTGGCCGCGGCGGCGGCCTGCCCGGTGGTGCGCGATGTGGCCGTCGTCACGGACGACGCCCTGGCGGGGCGGGAGCTGGCCGTGCTGGGCGCCCGGATCGTCCGGGACGAGCCGGGGGGCGGCCTGAACGCCGCACTGGCGCACGCGGCGGCGGCCGTGCGCGCGGCGCGCCCCGACAGCGCGGTGGCGGCCCTGAACGCCGATCTTCCCGCGCTGCGTCCGGCGGAATTGGCCCGGGTCCTGAATGCGGCGGCGCAATTTCCGCGCGCTTTTCTCCCGGATGCCGCGGAAATCGGGACGACGTTGCTGGCGGCCGGTCCCGGACGGGAATTGCGGCCGGCGTTCGGGGAGGATTCCCGGGCCCGTCACCGGGCGTCCGGGGCGGTGGAGCTGGATCTCGCGGGAGTGGATTCGGTGCGGCAGGACGTGGACACCGGCGCCGATCTGCGCACCGCCCTCGCCCTGGGCGTGGGTCCCCGGACGGCGGCGATGGCCGCGCGCCTGCTGATCCCCGGGCAGTAGGCTGCCGTCATGCAGGCGACCGCATACACGTACGACCCCGAGACGCGCAGCGGCCAGGTGCTGCTCGACGACGGCACGCCCGTCCCCTTCGACGCCGCCGCGTTCGACGCCGGCGGGCTGCGGCTGCTGCGGCCCGGCCAGCGGGTGCGGATCGAGACCGCGGGCGAGGGTGGCGCGCGGACGATCACGCTGGTGACCTTGCAGACCTTCTGACCAGCGGTTTCACCCCCGGACACGCCGCGGGCCGGACTCCCTGAGGAGTCCGGCCCGGCGCGTGAGTGCCCCTGGTGGCTGCCCTTACTTCTTGCGGGCGGTGGTCTTCTTGGCGGTGCTGCGCGCCGTCGACTTCTTGGCGGGGGCCTTCTTGGCCGTCGCCTTCTTCGCCGGGGCCTTCTTGGCCGTCGCCTTCTTGGCGGTGGTGGTCTTCGCGGCGGTGGTCTTGGCGGTCGCCGTGGTCTTCTTGGCCGGGGCCTTCTTCGCCGTGGTCTTCTTCGCGGCGGTGGCGGTGGTCTTCTTCGTCGCCGCCGCGGTCTTCTTGGCGGTGGTGGCGGTCGTCTTCTTCGCCGCCGTGGTCTTGGCCGCGCCCGCCGTCTTCTTGGCGGCGGCCTTCTTGCCGGTCGACTTGGCGATGGTGGGGGGCGGGCCGGACAGGCTGCCCTTGGGCGCCTTCTTGACGGCGATGTCACCCTTCGGCAGCTTCTTCGTGCCGCTGACCAGGTCCTTGAAGCCCTGACCAGCACGGAAACGGGGAACCGAGGTCTTCTTGACCCGAACCCGCTCGCCCGTCTGAGGGTTGCGGGCGTAACGCGCCGGACGCTCGACCTTCTCGAACGAACCGAAGCCGGTGACCGAGACCCGCTCACCCGCGACGACCGCGCGGACGATGGCGTCCAGTACGTGGTCGACGGCATCGGCGGCCTGCTGGCGGCCGCCCATCTTGTCGGCAATCGCTTCTACGAGCTGCGCCTTGTTCACGTCTTCCCCTTCGGAGACATCGCCAGAACGAAAGTGTTCAAGCTTTTTCGCACGTTAGGCAGATATATACCGCAAATCAAACACGAAACGGGCTAATCACCCTTGTGCCGCAACAGACTCGACGGTCCCGGATGCGCTCAGCCGTCCTCTTCGGGAAATCGCCCCTGGTCGAGGTCGGCCGTGAACCGCTCCAGACGCCTTGTCGCATCGGCGAGATCGTGCTTGGCCGCGGCCGTGATGACCAGCAGCTTCCGGGTCAGCGCCACCCGTACGCCCTCCGGGACTTGCAGTGCGCGCACCCTTGCGTGCGCTTCCTTGAGTCGGTCCGCGACTGCCGCATAGAGCTCGAGTTGGCCGTCGTGTTCCATGCACAGATTGTGCCATCTGGGGCGAGTTGTCGCCTGCTCGGGGTGCAACTGCCGCCTCAAACGGCCCTCCGGGCGGTCGCCGCCACCGCGCCGCCTTCGCTCGCCTACCCCGCCAATCACCGCTTTAACGTGGGAAGTTGAAGAGAGGACGGGCGGCGCCGGAGGTCGTGCGGACGCGAAAACGGCTGTACCCCCGATCGGGCCGATCGGGGGTACAGCCGGGGTGTTGGGGTGGCCGAAACTCGACCTTGCGGCGGGCCGGTGCGGCCCTCCGGGATCAGATCTTCAGCGTCTGCGGCTTGTAGGAGGGGCGCTTCGCCTCGTAGGCGGCGATGTCCTCCTCGTTGCGCAGGGTGATCGAGATGTCGTCCAGCCCGTTCAGCAGCCGCCAGCGGGAGTTCTCGTCCAGCTCGAAGGCGGCGGTGATGCCCTGCGCGCGCACCTCGCGGGCGACCAGGTCGACGGTGACCTCCGCCTCGGGGTCCGCCTCGGTCAGCTCCCAGAGCGCGTCCACGATCTTCTGTTCCAGGACCACCGTGAGCAGGCCGTTCTTCAGCGAGTTGCCGCGGAAGATGTCCGCGAAGCGCGAGGAGATGACGGCCTTGAAGCCGTAGTTCTGCAGCGCCCAGACCGCGTGCTCACGCGAGGAACCGGTGCCGAAGTCGGGGCCGGCGACCAGCACCGTGGCGCCCTGCCGCTCGGGCCGGTTGAGCACGAACTCCGGGTCCTTGCGCCAGGCCTCGAACAGCCCGTCCTCGAACCCGTCGCGCGTGACCTTCTTGAGCCAGTGGGCGGGGATGATCTGGTCGGTGTCGACATTGCTGCGGCGCAGCGGGACGGCCCGGCCGGTGTGCGTGGTGAATGCTTCCATGGCTGATCAGACTCCAGCGGGCGTACGGGTCTCGACGTCGGACAGGTCGGCCGGGGAGGCCAGGTGCCCCAGGACCGCGGTCGCGGCCGCCACCTGCGGCGACACCAGATGGGTACGGCCGCCCTTGCCCTGCCTGCCCTCGAAGTTGCGGTTGGAGGTGGACGCGGAGCGCTCGCCGGGGGCCAGCTGGTCCGGGTTCATGCCGAGGCACATCGAGCAGCCCGCGTGCCGCCATTCGGCGCCGGCCTCCTTGAAGACCACGTCCAGGCCCTCGGCGACGGCCTGCAGACCCACCCGCGCGGAGCCCGGCACGACCAGCATCCGTACCCCGTCGGCGATTTTGCGGCCGCGCAGGATGTCCGCGGCGGCGCGCAGGTCCTCGATGCGGCCGTTGGTGCAGGAACCTACGAAGACGGTGTCCACCTTGATCGAGCGCAGCGGCTGGCCGGCCTCCAATCCCATGTACTCCAGGGCCTTTTCGGCGGCCAGGCGCTCCGAAGCGTCCTCGTACGAAGCGGGGTCGGGGACGGCGGCGGAAAGCGGCGCGCCCTGGCCCGGGTTGGTGCCCCAGGTGACGAACGGAGACAGCGAGGCGGCGTCGATGACGACCTCGGCGTCGAACTCGGCGTCGTCGTCGGTCCGCAGCGTCTTCCAGTACGCGACGGCGGCGTCCCAGTCGGCGCCCTCGGGGGCGTGCGGGCGGCCCTTGAGGTAGGCGAAGGTGGTCTCGTCCGGGGCGATCATGCCCGCGCGGGCGCCGGCCTCGATCGACATGTTGCAGATGGTCATCCGGGCCTCCATCGAGAGCTTCTCGATGGCGGAGCCGCGGTACTCCAGGACGTAGCCCTGGCCGCCGCCGGTGCCGATCTTGGCGATGATCGCCAGGATCAGGTCCTTGGCGGTGACGCCCTCGGGCAGCTCGCCGTCGACCGTGATCGCCATGGTCTTCGGGCGGGCCATGGGCAGCGTCTGGGTGGCCAGCACGTGCTCGACCTGCGAGGTGCCGATGCCGAACGCCAGCGCGCCGAAGGCACCGTGCGTGGAGGTGTGGGAGTCGCCGCAGACGACGGTCATGCCGGGCTGGGTCAGACCCAGCTGGGGGCCGACGACGTGCACGACGCCCTGCTCGACGTCGCCCAGCGGGTGCAGCCGGACGCCGAACTCGGCGGCGTTCTTGCGCAGGGTCTCCAGCTGGGCGCGGGAGACCGGGTCGGCGACGGGCTTGTCGATGTCGAGGGTCGGGGTGTTGTGATCCTCGGTGGCGATGGTGAGGTCGAGGCGGCGCACCGTGCGCCCGCTCTTGCGGAGGCCGTCGAAGGCCTGCGGGCTGGTCACCTCGTGCAGCAGGTGCAGATCGATGTAGAGGAGGTCGGGCTCCCCCTCGGCGCGCCGGACGACATGGTCGTCCCAGACCTTCTCCGCGAGTGTCCTACCCATCGCTTTCCCTCCGGCCGGCAAAAGGTGCGCCGACCCAACTAGAGACCGTGAGGAGACGGCGCCCGCGCCCCTGGATACGGGCGTCCGCCGCCAGGCCCGTCATGTGTGCGGGCCGCTGTGCCTTCGTGACATCCAGGGTGGCGTGTTCCACGGAAAATTGAACTTGCGTTTCACAGAGTGAGACGCAAGTATCGTTGCATGGACAACAGTAGCGGCGTCGGCGTTCTGGACAAGGCGGCCCTCGTCCTGAGCGCTCTGGAGTCCGGTCCGGCCACCCTCGCGGGTCTGGTCGCGGCGACCGGACTGGCACGACCCACGGCCCACCGCCTGGCCGTGGCCCTTGAACACCACCGCATGGTGGCGCGTGACATGCAGGGCCGGTTCATCCTCGGCCCGCGCCTGGCGGAGCTGGCCGCGGCGGCCGGCGAGGACCGCCTGCTCGCGACGGCCGGCCCGGTGCTCACGCACCTGCGGGACGTCACGGGCGAGAGCGCGCAGCTCTACCGCCGCCAGGGCGACATGCGCATCTGCGTCGCCGCGGCGGAGCGGCTGTCCGGCCTGCGGGACACCGTCCCGGTGGGCTCGACGCTGACGATGAAGGCCGGCTCCTCGGCGCAGATCCTCATGGCCTGGGAGGAGCCGGAGCGGCTGCACCGGGGCCTGCAGGGCGCCCGCTTCACGGCGACGGCACTGTCGGGCGTACGGCGCCGCGGTTGGGCCCAGTCGATCGGCGAGCGGGAGCCGGGCGTCGCGTCCGTCTCCGCGCCCGTACGCGGCCCGTCGAACCGCGTGGTGGCGGCGGTGTCCGTCTCCGGCCCGATCGAGCGCCTGACCCGCCACCCGGGCCGTATGCACGCCCAGGCGGTCATCGACGCCGCGGCCCGCCTGTCGGAGGCCCTGCGCCGCTCGGGATGACCCTCGCGCCCCAGGGGGACCGGCCGGCCTCGACGCCGCGGCCGGCCGGTCCCCACCGCACGGTCGAAGTGCTGACGCGGTGCGCGCAGTTGATGGAAAGGGACGGCTCCGGGAACGCCGAAGGGCCCCCGCCGAAGCGGAGGCCCCTTGGACTCGTACCCCCGACCGGATTCGAACCGGCGCTACCGCCTTGAGAGGGCGGCGTGCTAGGCCGCTACACAACGGGGGCGTGGACTCTGCGTTTCCGCAGGTCCGAGCTGGTCTACCTGGACTCGAACCAAGACTAACTGAACCAGAATCAGTCGTGCTGCCAATTACACCATAGACCAATGTGGTTTAGACCAGTCAGTACCCCCGACCGGATTCGAACCGGCGCTACCGCCTTGAGAGGGCGGCGTGCTAGGCCGCTACACAACGGGGGCCCTAGCGATCATCTCGGAAGAGATCACCGTACCCCCGACCGGATTCGAACCGGCGCTACTGCCTTGAGAGGGCAGCGTGCTAGGCCGCTACACAACGGGGGCTCTGTGGATCAGATCCACGGGTGCGGATGAAGCTCCGCGAGCTGGCCTACCTGGACTCGAACCAAGACTAACTGAACCAGAATCAGTCGTGCTGCCAATTACACCATAGGCCACTGGAACGCAAGCCCCGTGCGGGGATTTTGTTCTAGCTTGCTCCTCCGGTTCCCGGCCTTTCGGCCCGCTCCCCGGCGGCGCAGGAAGAACATTACCCGAAGGTGGACGGGGCTCCAAAACGGGTATCCGCGCGGAGCAGCGCCGGGAGTTCGGCGAGGGACACGATCCGGTACGGACCGGGCGGAACCACCACGGTCGCGGAACCGCCGGCGCGGTCGATCCAGACCGACAGCAGCCCGGCCTCGGCGGCACCCCGCCCGTCGGTCTCCGGGTGGTCGCCGACGTACGCGACCTGGTGCGGAGGCAGTGACAGGGCCTCGCAGGCGGCGAGGAACGCCCTGGCCTGGGGTTTGGATACACCCAGCTCCGCGGCGCACAGGATCGTCTCGAAGCGGTGGTGGACGCCGAGCGCGCGCAGCTTGCGGTCCTGGACGGTGAGGCTGGAGTTGGACAGCACCGCGTGGCGGTGGCTCGCGGCGAGCGCGTCGAGGACCGGCAGGACGTCCGGGAAGAGGGCCCAGGCGGCCTCGTAGTGAGCGAGATAACGCTCGAACCAGGCGTCGGCCTCGGCGTCCGTCAGGGACTGCCCCAGGAACGTCCGCACCCGGTCGCGCCGCTGGTCCTGGAACGAGGTCTCCCCCGCCGCGAACCGGGCCCAGTGCAGCTCCGTGACGTCCTTCCAGTACGCGAGGGCCTCACCGGGCCCGTCGAAGCGGTCCAGCAGGCCCTCGGCCGCCAGGTGGGCCCGGATGCCCTCACGGTCCGCGGTCGAGTAGTCGAAGAGGGTGTCGTCCACGTCCCAGACCACGGCACGGATGCTCATGAGCCGACGGTAACGCGGCGGGCGGGGCCGCGGGGCGGAAAACGCAGGGCGGACGGGGCGGTCATGGTGATCGTCGTGCTGGAGATCTTCGACGAGAGCGCCTGTCTGGTCGACGAGCCCGACGCTCAGTGACCGGGATGTGACAGGGGCGGTACCCGGAAGTGCCGGGTACCGCCCCTTCACGTGTGCGTGGGCCTTACGCGGCCAGCTTCGCCAGCGCCGCGTCGATGCGGGCGAGGGTCTTCTCCCTGCCCAGGATCTCCAGGGACTCGAAGAGCGGCAGGCCGACCGTGCGGCCGGTGACGGCGACACGGACCGGGGCCTGGGCCTTGCCGAGCTTGAGGCCGTGGGCCTCGCCGGCGGCCAGGACGGCCTCCTTCAGGGACTCCGCGGAGGTCCAGTCGGCGGCCTCCAGCTTCTCGCGGGCCGTGCGCAGGAGGGCGTCGGAGCCCTCCTTCATCGCCTTGGTCCAGCTCGGCTCGTCGAAGACCGGCTCGGGCAGGAAGAGGAAGTCGACGTTGTCGGTGATCTCCGACAGGACCTTCAGGCGGGTCTGGGCGTGCGGGGCGATCGCCTGCCAGCGGTCCTCGTCGAAGTCCTCCGGCGCCCAGGGGGCGAAGGGGGCCTTCAGCCAGGGGCGGCAGCGCTCCGTGAAGTCCTTCACGTCCAGCATGCGGATGTGGTCGCCGTTGATCGCCTCGCACTTCTTCAGGTCGAAGCGGGCCGGGTTCGGGTTCACGTCCCGCACGTCGAAGGCGGCGACCATCTCGTCCATCGTGAAGATGTCCTGGTCGGCCGAGAGCGACCAGCCCAGCAGCGAGAGGTAGTTGAGCAGGCCCTCGGGGAGGAAGCCGCGCTCGCGGTACAGGTTCAGCGACGACTGCGGGTCCCGCTTGGAGAGCTTCTTGTTGCCCTCGCCCATGACGTACGGCAGGTGGCCGAACTCGGGGATGCCCTCGGCGATGCCCAGCTCGATGAGCGCCTTGTACAGGGCGATCTGGCGGGGGGTGGAGGAGAGCAGGTCCTCGCCGCGCAGGACGTGGGTGATCCCCATGAGGGCGTCGTCGACCGGGTTGACCAGGGTGTACAGCGGGGCGCCGTTGGCGCGGACGATGCCGTAGTCCGGGACGTTCTCCGGGGTGAAGGTCAGCTCGCCGCGGACCAGGTCGGTGAAGGTGATCGTCTCGTCGGGCATCCGGAAGCGGACGATCGGCTCGCGGCCCTGGGCCTCGTACTCCTCGACCTGGGCGGCGGTCAGCTCGCGGCAGTGGCCGTCGTAGCCGGACGGCCGGCCGGCGGCGCGGGCGGCCTCGCGGCGGGTGTCCAGCTCCTCCTGGGAGCAGTAGCAGCGGTAGGCGTAGCCGCCGTCGAGCAGCTTCTGTGCGACGTCCCGGTAGATGTCCATGCGCTGCGACTGGCGGTACGGCGCGTGGGGGCCGCCGACCTCGGGGCCCTCGTCCCAGTCGAAGCCGAGCCAGCGCATCGAGTCGAGGAGCTGCCGGTACGACTCCTCCGAGTCGCGGGCCGCGTCGGTGTCCTCGATGCGGAAGACCAGGGTGCCGCCGTGGTGCCGGGCGAACGCCCAGTTGAACAGGGCGGTGCGGACCAGGCCCACATGCGGGTTACCGGTCGGCGAGGGACAGAAACGGACGCGTACGGGAGAGCCGGGTGCGCTAGCCACGCTTGACAACCTTGTTGGTGAGAGTGCCGATGCCTTCGATGGTGACGGCGACCTCGTCGCCGACGTTCAGGGGGCCGACCCCTGCGGGGGTGCCGGTGAGGATCACGTCGCCGGGGAGCAGGGTCATCGCCTCGGAGATGTTGACGATCAGGTCCTCGATGGAGTGGATCATCTCGCTCGTGCGGCCGAGCTGGCGCTGTTCACCGTTGACGGTGAGCTGGACGGTCAGGTCGGAGGCCTGCTCCAGGTCCAGTCCGGTCTCCACCCAGGGGCCCAGCGGGCAGGAGGTGTCGAAGCCCTTGGCCCGTGCCCACTGCTTCTCGCGCCGCTGCACGTCGCGGGCGGTGATGTCGTTGGCGCAGGTGTAGCCGAAGATCACGTCCCTGACGCGGTCCCGCGGCACCTCGCGGCACATCCGGCCGATCACCACGGCCAGCTCGGCCTCGTGGTGGAGCTCCTCCGAGAAGGAGGGGTACTGGATGTCGTCGCCGGGGCCGATGACCGAGGTCGACGGCTTGAAGAAGGCGAAGGGCGCCTCGGGGACCTCGTTGCCCAGCTCGCGCGCGTGCTCCGCGTAGTTGCGGCCGAAGGCCACGACCTTGTTGGGGAGCACCGGCGGCAGCAGCCTGACCTTGCTCACCGGCACCTTCGTACCGGAGAGCTCGAAGTCCGCGAACGGGATGCCCTTGATGATGTCGAGGACGAGCTCGTCCGGCTTGTCGCCCTCGACCGCGCCGAAGGCGACGTTCCCGTCGATGGAGAACCTGGCGATGCGCACGGGATGCTTTGCCCCTTGACCTAGGCGGCGGGAGTCTGACGCTCCAGGCTAACGCGGCAAGGGCAGGGCGCCTCGCGCAATCCGCGCGAGGCGCCCTGGTCGACCCGTGGTGCGGGGGATCTACTCGGCGGCGGCGCCGGCCGGGATCTCCATGAGCACCGTACGCTTGGGGTTGGCCGTCTGGGACGGCAGCTCGACGGGGTGCTCCGGCTGCACCGGGGTCTGCAGTTCGCCGGCGTCCTTCAGGTGCGCCAGCGTCGTGCGCCGCGGGTTGGCAATTCTGTGGAACATCGTCGTCGTCTTCACGGGTGTCCTTGGGTCGTTGGCAGAACGGTGACTCCTGTAAAGCGTCAGGCTAAACATGCGGATTCCCGTCAAACGGCGGAAGTGTTCACGATCTGCGTGTGAGTTTGCTCACGAACTCTTGCCCAAATCGGTCATTTCTCCCTCGCGACCCATTCCCGCGAATCGGACATTAGCCATCTGAAGCGACCATTCCGCTCCTGATCATGGCGACTGGGACACCGCGCCCGCCTCGGCGACTCGTACGGGAATGTCCGTTATAAGGGGGACTCGGGTCTACATCTCGTGACCCGGCCCTCACGTGCTGTCACGGAGGTCACAGCCTGACCAACGGACCTTGTTGGAGATCCTGCACTGTGCTGGAATTCCACGGACCGCCGCAGGAACGAGCCGGCGCACAAGGGCGCGAGAACAGCGCCGAGTGGCGGCGAGAAGGGGGAAGCCAGCGCCGGTCACTCACGACCACCCGGGGACGTATTCAGGGCGTCCCCGACGACGCCGACACCGTCCTTCCGTTCGCGGAGGGACGCCTGGTCCAGAGGTTGCGACGCTAGTGCAGGGACGTTTCAAGAGGGATGGCAGCGGTTCGGCGGAGCCGGAGCCGCACGGCGGGACTGGCCCCATGGCCGGCAGCTCCTCGCCCCAGCACGCCCAGGGCCAGGGCCCGTCCGGTGACGGCGGCACGCGCTCCGGGCGGCCCGGCACGTCCGCGCCCGCCGGCCCGGCGAGCCCCGCGCCGGCCGTGAAGCCCCCGCAGGGCCCGACCGGCCCCGGCCCTCGAATAGCCCTGCGCAACTGGCGGATCTCGACCCGCCTGGTCGCGCTGCTCACCCTCCCCGTGGTCGCGGCCACCTCGCTGGGCGCGATGCGCATCAGCCAGTCCATGGAGGACATGCAGCAGCTCGACAACATGAAGCTGCTGACGGACATGACCGAGCAGGCCACCGTGCTGGCCGCGGCGCTCCAGGAGGAGCGCGACAAGTCCGCCGGCCCGCTGGCCCACGGCTCGACCTCCAGCGCCATCACCGTCAAGGGCTACCGGGACAAGACCGACCGCGCGCTGAAGAACTTCCTCGACTCCTCCGAGGAGATCGACAGCGCCAGCCGGGACGGCAACCTCCAGGGCGTGCGTGACAGCGTCGTCGGCCTGGCGCGCGACCTGATGACCCTGAACAAGGTCCGCAGCACGGCCTACGAGGCCAAGAACAACAACATGCAGACCGTCGAGGCCTACCACCGGCTGATCGAGAACCTGCTCGATCTGTCGCAGGACATGGCCGAGGCGACCAGCAACCCCGAGATGATCCAGCGCACGCGCGCCCTGGCGGCCTTCTCGTCCGCCAAGGAGTACGCGTCCGTCCAGCGCGCGATCCTCGCCGCGGCCCTGCCCGCGAACAAGACCACCTACGGCAACCTCTCCGCGAACGACCGCCTGTACGCCGAGTCGGCGCTGCAGAGCCAGAAGTCGGACATCAGCAGCTTCCGGAGCATCTACGGCGACGAGAACGCCGCCGAGCTGCTGGAGCCCATCGAAGAGGGCAACGCCACCATCGAGGCCACCGACCTGTACGCCTCGCGCGCGTTCGGCCGGCCCGAGGGCCTGGAGGGCCTGGAGAAGCGCTCGTACCAGGACTGGCTGGACGACAGCTCGGCGAAGATCGAGCAGATGAAGAAGATCGAGCGCACGCTGCTCGAGGAGATGGAGCAGAAGGCCCGCGAGCTGCGCAGCGAGTCGGAGCAGGAAGCGATCATCTCCGGTGCGCTGATCCTGCTCGTGCTCGGTGTGTCGCTGGTCGGCGCGTTCGTGGTGGCCCGCTCCATGATCCGCTCGCTGCGCCGGCTGGAGGACACCGCGACCAAGGTCGCCTCCGAGCGCCTGCCCGAGCTGGTCAAGCAGCTGTCCGAGGCCGACCCGCAGGACGTCGACACGTCCGTGGAGTCGGTCGGCGTGCACTCCCGGGACGAGATCGGCCGGGTGGCCGCGGCCTTCGACGACGTGCACCGCGAGGCGGTCCGCCTCGCCGCCGAGCAGGCCCTGCTGCGGGGCAACGTCAACGCGATGTTCACCAACCTCTCGCGCCGCTCCCAGGGCCTGATCCAGCGCCAGCTGTCGCTGATCTCCGAACTGGAGTCCCGCGAGGCCGACCCGGACCAGCTGGCCTCCCTGTTCAAGCTGGACCACCTCGCCACGCGTATGCGCCGTAACGGCGAGAACCTCCTCGTCCTCGCGGGCGAGGAGCCCGGCCGGCGCTGGACCCGCCCGGTCCCGCTGGTCGACGTGCTGCGCGCCGCCGCGTCCGAGGTGGAGCAGTACGAGCGCATCGAGCTGGCCGCCGTGCCGACCACGCAGGTCGCCGGCCGGGTCGTCAACGACCTCGTGCACCTGCTCGCCGAGCTGCTGGAGAACGCCACCTCGTTCTCCTCGCCGCAGACCAAGGTCAAGGTCACCGGTCACGCCCTGCCCGACGGGCGGGTGCTGATCGAGATCCACGACACCGGTATCGGTCTGTCCCCCGAGGACCTGGCCGCGATCAACGAGCGGCTCGCCTCGCCGCCCACCGTGGACGTCTCGGTCTCCCGCCGCATGGGTCTGTTCGTGGTCGGCCGGCTGTCCCAGCGCCACGGCATCCGCATCCAGCTGCGCCCGTCGGACTCCGGCGGTACGACCGCGCTGGTCATGCTGCCCGTCGACGTCGCCCAGGGCGGCAAGAAGCCGCAGCCCAAGCAGGGTCAGGGCCCCGGCATCTCCGGCGGTCCGGCCGCGGCGCAGGCCGCCGCGGGCGCTGCCGCGGCGCGCCGCCAGAACAGTGGTGCCCTCGGCGGCGGTGCCGGTGGCGGACTGCTCGGGGCCGGCCAGGGGCCGCGCGTCGCGCTGCCCGGCCGGGACGGGGCCGGCCGTCCGGGCGGGCCGGGTGCGCCCGGCGCCCCGCGCGGACCGCAGGGTGGTCCCGCGCCGCAGCAGGGCCGTCCGGCGCCCGCAGGTGCCGGTGCCGGTGCCCCGCAGGGTCTGCAGGCCGCCGGCGCGCCGCAGGGCCAAGGCCAGGGTCAGGGTCAGGACGCCCGCGGCCCCGTGGCGCCGCAGCGCGGTACCGCGAACCGCAACGACCAGAACGGCGAGCGCGGCCGGCGCGGCCGCCGGCCGCAGCTGCCGCCGCGCGGCGGGGCGCGCGCCGAGCTGCCGGGCGGCAGCCCGCAGCGCGTGCCCAGCTGGAGCGACGAGAACGCCCAGCCGCCGCTGGGCCGTGCCTCGCTGGACGCCCCGCGCGGTCACGAGGAGCCGGACGCCGCGCAGACCTCCCGGATGGCACCGGTCGACGACCGCCAGGGTCCCGGCGCCACCGCCGAGATGCCGGCGATCCCGCGCGGTGACGAGCACCAGGTGCCGCCCGCCGGTACCGGCTACGGCCACCCGGGCACGAACGGCCCGCAGCAGACCGGCCAGTTCGTCCGCCCGGACGTGTTCGGCACGCCCGCCGCGGGCGACCCGTCGGGCACCGGCCAGTTCCCGGCCGCCCAGCCGCAGGGCTACGACAACGGCTCCACCGGCCAGTTCGCCGCCCAGCAGGGGTACGACGGCTCCACCACGGGCCAGTCCCCCGCCCCGCAGGCGTACGACAACGGCTCGACCGGGCAGTTCCCGGCCGCTCAGCCGCAGGCGTACGACAACGGCTCGACCGGCCAGTTCCCGGCGGCCCAGCCGCAGGGCTACGACAACGGCTCCACCGGCCAGTTCCCGGTTCCGGCGCAGGACGGCTCGGCCACCGGCCGGCACGCCCTGCCCGGCGGCCGGCAGCACGGCCAGAACGACTTCGGTGCCCAGCGCGGTCCGCAGCGCGCGCAGGCCCGGCCCGGGCGTACCGAGCCGGAGGCGCTGCCGCCGGCGACCGGCCCCGGCGACGGGCGTACGCCGCTGTACGACACGCTGGAGACCAACTGGTTCCACGGCCAGCAGGGTCAGCAGGCCCAGCAGGGTCAGGCGGGCCGGCCCGCGCCGCAGGCCCGGCCCGAGCAGGCGCAGGGCAACGGCTCCGCGCCGGACCGCGCCCAGCAGCCGCAGACTCCCTCCGGACCGCAGCGGGCGGCCTCGGCCGCCTGGCGCAGCTCGCCGAACGACGACCTCGTGAAGCAGGCCGAGCGCGTCCGCCAGCCCGCCGCAGGCGGGGTCACCACGTCCGGCCTGCCGCGCCGGGTGCCGAGGGCGAACCTCGTCCCGGGCACCGCGCAGCAGCAGCCGGTGCAGAGCGGTCCGCAGGTCTCGCGTGCTCCCCAGGACGTACGCGGCCGGCTGACCAACCTCCGTCGGGGTATCGCACAGGGCCGTCAGGCCGGTTCGGGCCAGACGGGCAGTTTCCCGAGCCCCACTCACCCGCAGGAGCGCTAGTTGAGTCAGATGAGCCAGGCGGCACAGAATCTGAACTGGTTGATCACCAACTTCGTGGACAACACCCCCGGGGTGTCCCACACCGTCGTCGTGTCCGCCGACGGCCTTCTGCTGGCGCTCTCCGAGGGCTTCCCGCGCGACCGGGCCGACCAGCTGGCGGCCGTGGCGTCGGGGCTCACCTCGCTGACGGCCGGAGCGTCCCGGATCTTCGAGGGCGGCACCGTGGCACAGACCGTCGTCGAGATGGAGCGGGGATTCCTCTTCCTCATGTCCATCTCGGACGGCTCGTCACTGGCCGTCCTGGCGCACCCCGAGGCGGACATCGGCCTCGTCGGCTACGAGATGGCCCTGCTCGTGGACCGTGCGGGCGCGGTGCTCACGCCGGACCTGCGCGCCGAACTGCAAGGCAGTCTGCTTCACTGACCGACCCAAGATCCACCCGTCTCACCAAATCACCGTCCGGCCGCCACAATCCCCCCACCGGCCCCGCTCAGACGGCTTGACTGACCGACTTGCTGTCCCGCCCGGAGGATTCATGACCCCGCCCACCGCCTCTCATGATCCGTACTCAGATCCGTACGGGGACGAGGGCGACCAGCCGCTGGTTCGTCCCTACGCGATGACCGGCGGCCGGACCCGGCCGCGCTACCAGCTCGCCCTCGAGGCCCTGATCAGCACGACGGCCGACCCGGCAGCGCTCATGGGGCTGCTTCCCGAGCACCAGCGCATCTGCCATCTGTGCCGCGAGGTGAAGTCGGTCGCCGAGGTGTCGGCGCTGCTGAACATGCCGCTCGGTGTGGCCCGGATCCTGGTCGCGGACCTGGCCGAGGCCGGACTGGTGGCCGTCCACCAGCCGGGTGGCGACGAGAACAACGGCGGTGCGCCGGACGTGACACTGCTCGAAAGGGTGCTCAGTGGACTTCGCAAGCTCTAGCGGGGCCGTCGCTCCAGGACGTTCCACCACGTCCGCGAAGATCGTGGTGGCGGGCGGCTTCGGCGTGGGCAAGACCACGTTCGTCGGCGCCGTCTCGGAGATCAACCCGCTGCGCACGGAGGCCGTCATGACGTCCGCCTCGGCGGGCATCGACGACCTCACTCACACCGGGGACAAGACGACCACGACGGTCGCCATGGACTTCGGACGTATCACGCTCGACCAGGACCTGATCCTGTACCTGTTCGGCACACCGGGCCAGGACCGCTTCTGGTTCATGTGGGACGACCTGGTGCGCGGCGCCATCGGCGCGGTGGTCCTCGTGGACACCCGGCGGCTGGCCGACTGCTTCCCCGCGGTCGACTACTTCGAGAACAGCGGGCTGCCGTTCGTGGTGGCGCTCAACGGCTTCGACGGGCACCAGCCGTACACGCCCGACGAGGTGCGCGAGGCGCTGCAGATCGGGCCGGACACCCCGATCATCACCACCGACGCCCGGCACCGGGCGGACGCCAAGTCCGCCCTGATCACGCTGGTCGAGCACGCGCTGATGGCGCGGCTGAAGTAGCGGCCAAGTGCGCCGTGCGCGACGGCAGTTGCCGGGGCGTTCCGGCCGGCACGACGCGGCGGGCGGAGCCGACTGTGGGCTTGGACACGGTCGGCTCCGCTGTTCATAACGTTTCGGCAGAGGAATCGGCGGGTACCGCCACGCGACGCGGTCGCATGGTGTCGCTGCGCGCACAAAGGCCCCGTCTTTTGGCGGGGCTCGCTCTTTATGACCGTTTTATCTGCGGCCTTCCTCACGGGGCTCCGGCGGTTCCCCATGTTTGGAAGAGCGCTGGTCCACGTGCTGGAATGCCTGAACTGCCCAATAGTCAAAGACGTACTCAGTGGTCGATGGCGATCTGGGCTCTGAGACACTGCGGCACGACGTAGGTGCCGACCGCCGAGAGGTTGTTGGTCGAGTGAGGCGAAGCAAGAACGGTCCCGAGCCGCCCGCCCGGGGCAACTTCACCCCGCCGCCGCGCGGAGCGGCGTCCGCCCCTGGTGTGCCCGGTTCGGAGCCCACGGCCGCCCCCGCTCCGAGCGGCGGCCGTTTCTCCCCGCGCAACTGGCGGGTGACGACCCGACTCAACGCGATCCTGCTCATACCCGTGCTGGTCGGCCTGGTCATGGGCGGTTTCCAGGTGAAGAGCTCGATCGACACCTGGCAGGAGGCCGAGGACGCGGAGAACACCGCGCGTCTGGTGCGGGCCTCCCTCACCTACGCCGACGCCCTCTACAACGAGCGCGACACCACCGCCGCCCCGCTGCTGCAGGGCAAGGGCCGGGACGACCAGGCCGTGGCCGCCGCCCGCAAGAAGACCGACGCGGCCGCCGACGCCTTCGACGCGGCCGCCGAGAGCATGCCCTCGAAGGCGGGCCTGGAGCGCCGGCTGGAGCTGTTCCGCAAGGTCGAGCCCCAGCTGGAGGCGCTGCGCCAGGCCGCGTACACGACCCGTCTGAAGGGCGTGGAGACGCAGGAGGGCTACGTCAAGGTCGCCCACCCGCTGATGGAGATGGCCAACGAGCTCGGTCTGGGCACCGGCAACATCACCAGCTACGGCCGTACCGTCTACGCCATCTCGCTGACCAAGGCCGCCCTGTCGCTGCAGCGGTCCATCGGTATGCAGCTGCTGGTGAAGCCGGGCCCCGGCAACGGCGACTTCGCCTCCCAGCGCACCTCCCTCGCCTCGTACGCCTACCTCGAGCGCATCGCCATCGAGGAGTACATCGGCGGTGGCACCGAGGCCGACGCGGACAAGCTGGAAGCGGCCAGGAAGCAGATTGGGACCGACGCCGCGGCGGCGGCCAGGGAAGCCATCGCGCAGGACCCGAACTACAAGGCGCCGCCGTCCGACCCGGCCAAGATGGTCGGCCTGGTCGCCGGTCTGCAGGACACCTCCCGCGCCGAGCGGGCCCGGATCGCCGCGCTGGGCGTCACCCCGGACAACTGGTGGGCGGTCAACACCCTCAAGTACGACGCGTACCGCCAGATCGAGGCCGACCTCGCGGACACGGCCGTGAACGAGGCCTCCGAGATCGCCGCCGACGCGAAGACGGACGCCTTCATCACCGGTGCCGCCGTCGTGATCGCGCTGCTGGCCGCGTTCATCCTGGCCGGCATGGTGGCCCGCCAGATGAGCCACTCGATGCGCCAGCTGCGCAACGCCGCCTTCGGCATCGCCGAGCAGCGGCTGCCGATGCTGGTCGACCAGCTCTCGCGCACCGACCCCGGCCGGGTCGACACCCGCGTCGCGCCCATCCCGATCACCTCCACGGACGAGATCGGCGAGGTCGCCCGCGCCTTCGACCAGGTCCACCGCGAGGCCGTGCGGCTCGCCGCCGAGCAGGCGCTGCTGCGGGGCAACATCAACGCGATCTTCACCAACCTGTCGCGCCGCAACCAGTCGCTGATCGAGGGCCAGCTGACCCTGATCACCGAGCTGGAGAACAACGAGGCCGACCCGGACCAGCTGGAGAACCTCTTCAAGCTGGACCACCTGGCCACCCGTATGCGCCGCAACGGCGAGAACCTGCTGGTCCTCGCCGGCGAGGAGCCCGGCCGCCGCTGGGACCAGCCGGTCCCGCTGGTCGACGTGCTGCGCGCCGCCTCCTCCGAGGTGGAGCAGTACGAGCGCATCGAGATATCCGGCGTGCCCGAGGCGGACATCCACGGCCGCGCCGTGACCGACCTCGTGCACCTGCTGGCCGAGCTGCTGGAGAACGCCACCACGTTCTCCTCCCCGCAGACCAAGGTGCGGGTCACCGCGACCCGTCTGCCCGACGGCCGCGTGATGATCGAGATCCACGACAAGGGCATCGGCCTGACCGCCGAGGACTTCGCGGACATCAACCACAAGCTGGCCAACCCGCCGACCGTGGACGCCGCGATCTCGCAGCGCATGGGCCTGTTCGTGGTCGGCCGGCTGTCCGACCGGCACGGCATCCGCGTCCAGCTGCGCCCCTCGGGCGAGCAGGCCGGCACGACCTCGCTGGTCATGCTGCCCGACGCGATCACCCACGGTGGCGGTGGCGACGGCTCGCTGGACCGCGAGGAGTTCACGGTCTCGCAGATCATCCCGGAGCAGCAGTTCCAGGGTGAGGACTTCAGCCAGCCGCTGCGCACCGCGGCGGAGCTGGGCTTCGACGACAGCCGCTACACCGAGGTCCCGGACGACATCCGCGAGCTGGACCCGGTCGGCCGTTCCCTCATGCGTGAGGAGCGCCGCGCGGCGCTGGAGGCGCAGACCCACGGCCAGCAGTCCCCGGAGTCCACCGGCGAGACGGCGTACCCGGCGGACGGCTTCGACCAGCAGACCGGGCAGCACGCCTACGACGGCGGCCAGGGCGGTTACGCCGAGCAGACCGGCTACGGTCAGCAGCAGGCGTACGAGGAGCAGCAGCCGTCGTACGACGACTCCTACTTCGCGCAGGACGGCGGGCTGCCGCGCAACGATGGATTCCAGGCGACCGGCGGCTACCCGGAGCCCGCGTATGCGGAGTCCGGCCAGAGCGAGCACGCCGCGGCGCCGAACGCTGCCTCGGAGACCTACTCGGGCTTCGAAGAGCAGTCCTACCAGGCTGACTGGCAGCAGCAGGACGGTTACCAGGGCGGTTACCCGGACCAGTACGCTCCCGAAGCGGAATCTGTGCAGGCCGCTGACGCGAGTGAGCGGGACCGCGTAGGCTTCGACCGTCCGGGACCGGCTTCCCCCGCCGGGCACGAGCTGACCGACGCCGGGCTTCCGCGCCGCGGATCCACCGCGAGCGGAACCACGGGCGGCGCCGCGCAGCGCGGGAACCAGGAAACGCCGGCCCCCTCCCCGGAGAGCAACGGCGACACCGGCTGGCGCTCGGCGAACGACGAGCGGTGGCAGCAGGCCGCGCAGCTCCGGAAGCCGAAGGCGGGCGGAGTGACCTCCTCCGGCCTGCCGCGGCGGGTGCCCAAGGCCAATCTGGTCGAGGGCTCCGCGGAGTCGACCCCGCAGGGAGGCCCACAGGTCTCCCGCGCCCCCGAGGACGTCCGGGGCAGGCTGAGCAACCTGCGCCGGGGAGTGCAGCGGGGACGCACCGCAGGAAGTGAAACGAACGGCCAGGGCTTCGGTCCTGACAGCACCTACAACCAGGAGCGTTAGTGTGAGCCCGATGAGCCAGGCGGCACAGAACCTGAACTGGTTGATCACCAACTTCGTGGACAACACCCCCGGGGTGTCCCACACCGTGGTGGTCTCCGCCGACGGACTCCTTCTGGCGATGTCCGAAGGCTTTCCCCGCGACCGCGCCGACCAGCTCGCGGCCGTCGCCTCCGGTCTGACCTCGCTGACCGCCGGTGCCTCGCGCATCTTCGAGGGCGGGAACGTGAACCAGACGGTTGTGGAGATGGAGCGGGGATTCCTCTTCATCATGTCCATCTCGGACGGTTCGTCGCTCGCGGTTCTCGCCCACCCGGAAGCGGACATCGGCCTCATTGGGTACGAGATGGCCCTTCTCGTGGACCGCGCGGGCACGGTTCTCACCCCGGATCTCCGTGCGGAGCTCCAGGGGAGCCTTCTCAACTAACAGACAGACGGTGCGTTTTCGCGTCCCGGGGCCGTAAGGTTTCGGGACGCGGCTCCACAGGGATGGGTGCCCGGCACAGTCGGAGGAGGAGAAAGTGGCAACACCCCCAGGCGGTTCGTCTTCGGGTAACTGGTCGTACGGCCCTGCCCAGGGCCAGCACGACGGTTCCCAGAACCGGTACAACTTTCCCTCCACCCCCAGCCACCGGCAGCCGTACGCGCCGCAGGGTCCCGGCCCCGCGCCCTACGACCAGCCGCAGGCACCGCGTATCCAGCCCGTGCAGCCGCAGCGCCGCACCCCTGAGCCGGCGCCCGCCGGGGCGTCGAACAACCCCCTGGTGCGTCCGTACGCCATGACGGGCGGCCGCACCAGGCCGCGGTACCAGCTCGCCATCGAGGCGCTGGTGCACACCACCGCGGCTCCGCATCAGATGCAGGGCCAGCTGCCCGAGCATCAGCGGATCTGCAACCTCTGCCGGGAGATCAAGTCGGTGGCCGAGATCTCGGCCCTGCTGACGATCCCCCTCGGCGTGGCCAGGATCCTCGTCGCCGACTTGGCGGAGGCGGGACTGGTCGCCATCCATCAGCCCGGCGGCGACGAGAACGCCGGTGGCCAGCCAGACGTGACACTGCTCGAAAGGGTGCTCAGTGGACTTCGCAAGCTCTAGCGGCGGTCCTTCCCGCTCCACCACCTCCGCGAAGATCGTGGTGGCGGGCGGCTTCGGCGTGGGCAAGACCACGTTCGTCGGCGCCGTCTCGGAGATCAACCCGCTGCGCACGGAGGCCGTCATGACGTCCGCTTCGGCAGGCATCGACGACCTCACCCACACCGGAGACAAGACCACGACGACCGTGGCCATGGACTTCGGACGTATCACCCTGGACCAGGACCTCATCCTGTACCTGTTCGGCACGCCCGGCCAGGACCGCTTCTGGTTCATGTGGGACGACCTGGTGCGCGGCGCCATCGGCGCGGTGGTGCTGGTCGACACGCGGAGGCTCGCCGACTGCTTCCCCGCCGTCGACTACTTCGAGAACAGCGGCCTGCCCTTCGTCATCGCCCTGAACGGCTTCGACGGCAACCAGCCGTACACCCCCGACGAGGTCCGCGAGGCCCTGCAGATCGGCCCGGACACCCCGATCATCACGACGGACGCCCGTCACCGCGCGGACGCCAAGTCGACGCTGATCACGCTCGTGGAGCACGCGCTGATGGCGCGCCTGCGGTAGCCGGGCACTTCCGCCTTGCGGCCTCCGTTCCTCCTGTGGGAGGGATGGGGGCCGCAGTTGTCTTCTGGGAGGGGCGGAGAATGAGCGCGGAGGCGGCGGCCTTACGGCTGGGGACGACCGTGGCGACCACGGCGGCGCAGCTGTGGCTGGGCGGGAAGCGGCGCGAGCAGGAGCGCCGGATGCCGATGGCCGAGCTGGTCCGGGTGCGGGTGCCCGGCCTGCGGTTCCAGCGGAGTGTGGAGCGGCAGTTCGGAGAGATCGCGGACGCGGTGTTCGACCGGCTGGCGCCGTTCCTGGAACGGGAGTTGCGTGGACTGGACGAGAGCGGCCGGCAGGCGGTGCTGAACGGGGTCTGCGACACCTTCGCCCGGGCCGACCTGTCCGACGAGGCGGTGCTGGCGGCGGACGCGAACCCGGCGGAGCTGGTGCGGCGCATCACGGCGTCGGTGCCGGCGCCCGTGGGGCTGAGCGAGGCCGAGGAGCGGCTGTACGAGGCGCTGTTCGCGGAGTGCTGCGAGTACTACGTACGGATCGTGCGGAGCCTGCCCGTGTTCGAGGAGCGGGCGCTGACGGAGCTGCTGGCCCGGACGACGTCGCTGGGCGCGGAGATCGCCCGCGTCCTGGAGCGGCTGCCGGACCGGTCGCTGTTCGCGCCCGAGGGCACGGACCGGGACGCGGAGTTCCGGCGCCGCTATCTGGAGCTGGTCAGCACGACGCTGGACGAGGTGGAGCTGTTCCGGCGCACCTCGGAGCGGGCGGCGGCGCAGGCGCGGCTGTCGGTGGCGTACGTCAGCCTGCGGGCGACCGGCGACGACGGGAGCCGGCGGCGCGCCGGGGGCCGGTCCGTTCCGCTGCTGCGGCCCGACATGAGCGACTGGGAGCAGGGCGGCGGCGAGAGCTCCGGGATGCGGGTCGAGGCCGCGCTGGGCGGTGCCTCGCGGGTGCTGCTGCGGGGCGAGGCCGGCTCCGGGAAGACGACGCTGCTGCGCTGGCTGGCGGTCACGGCGGCGCGCGGCGCGTTCACCGGCGAGCTGGCCGGGTGGAACGGGCTGACGCCGGTGTTCGTGAAGCTGCGCGAGTACAGCGGGCGGGCGCTGCCGGGGCCGGAGGCGATGCTGGACTCGGTGGCCGGTCATCTGACGGGCGTCATGCCGAAGGCGTGGGTGGAGCGGCAGCTGGAGTCCGGCAAGGCGCTGCTGCTCATCGACGGGGTCGACGAGCTGCTGGACGGCGAGCGGCGGGGCGTGCGGGAGTGGCTGCGCAAGCTGCTGGCGGCGTACGGGGACGTGCGGGTGGTGGTGACGTCCCGGCCCGCTGCCGCGGGGGCGGACTGGCTGCGCCGGGAGGAGTTCACCGCCCTGCACCTGGACCGGATGACGCCCCCGGACCTGGCCGCGTTCGTCCGGCAGTGGCACCAGGCGGTGCGGGAGCTGGGCGAGGAGCTGCCGTGCGAGGTGGAGGAGCTGCCGGGGTACGAACAGTCGTTGCTGAACGCGCTGAAGGACCGGCCGCATCTGCAGTCCCTGGCGGGGACGCCGCTGCTCGCTTCCCTGCTGTGCGCGATGCACGTGAACCGGGGCAGTCAGCTTCCCCGGGACCGGATGGAGCTGTACCGCAGCGCGCTGCACACGCTCGTCCACGAGCGGGACGCGCACCGCAACGTACCGAGCGCGCTGGACGACGGGCTCGGCCTGAAGGACAAGCTGGTGCTGCTGCGGGACCTCGCCTGGCGGCTGTCCGACAACAACCGCAGTGAGATCTCGCTGGAGCAGGCCGGGGTGTTCGTCGGGCGCAAGCTGGCGGGGATGCGGCATCTGGACGAGCAGGACGGGGCGCGGGTGCTGGAGCAGCTGCGGCACCGCTCCGGGGTGCTGCGCTCCCCCGCCGTGGGGCGGATGGACTTCGTGCACCGGACGTTCCAGGAGTACCTGGCCGCGGAGGAGGCGGCGGAGGAGGACCGCATCGGCAACCTGGTGGAGCGGGCCCACCTGGACCTGTGGCGCGAGACCATCATCATGGCCGCGGGCCATGCCAACCGGCCGCAGCGGGAGGAGCTGCTGGGCGGGATCCTGGACCGGGCGGAGGCGGAACCCCGGCACGCGCGCAAGCTGCGGTTGCTGGCGGCGGCGTGTCAGGAGACGGTGCCGGCGGTCTCCGACGGGTTGGCGGGGCGGCTGGACGAGGCGGTGGGGGCGTTGCTGCCACCGCGGCGCGAGACGGACCCGCCCGCGCTCGCGGCTGTGGGGACGAGTCTGCTGCGCTCGCTGCCCCGGTCCTTGAGCGGGCTGACGGAGAAGGCCGCGGCGCAGACGGTGCGGACGGTGGCGCTCGTCGGGGGCGAGGAGGCGCTGGGGCTGCTGGAGGAGTACGCGCAGAATGCTCCCGCCCACGCGGTCCGCGCTTTCCTCAACGGCTGGCGGTACTTCGACGCGGACGCCTATGTGGACCGGGTTCTGTCACGGTTGCCTCTGGAAGGCCGGCTGGTCGACCTGACCCACTCCGGCCAGTGGCGTCCCCTGCTGCGGCTGCGCTCGGTCACCAGCCTCTCGACCGACTACCCCCTCGCGGACTTCGCGGCCGTCGCCGAACTTCCCCCACTGCGCCAGCTGGTCTGCTTCAGGCTCCGCGGCGACGTGGACCTGTCGGTCCTGCGGGCCCATACCGGCCTGGAGGTTCTCGCGCTGTCGGGCGGCCCCTCGATGGCGCTGACCTGTCTCGACACGCTGGGCGAGCTGCCGGAGCTGGAGTTCCTGCACCTCAGTCTCAACGACCGTTCCGACCTGGGCCATCTGCGGCTCGGACCGAAGGTCGAACAGCTCTCGCTGGTGTCGGGGACCGAGAAGCCGTGTCTGCCGAGA
The DNA here is from genome assembly GCF_011193355.1 of Streptomyces sp. JB150. GTDB lineage: Bacteria > Actinomycetota > Actinomycetes > Streptomycetales > Streptomycetaceae > Streptomyces. The sequence continues at coordinate 5,376,549 of NZ_CP049780.1, read as the reverse complement.
GGACTCGACGCGGTAACGGCCACCCCGGGGCTGGCCCTGAGTCTGCACAGCGTGGACGTCGCCGCGTGGCTGGACTCACCCGGGTTCATCGTCCCCAGGGTGCGGCGTCTGTCCATGTACGACTGTGTCCTGCCCGACGACCCCGGCGCCCTGGACTTCCCCGGCGTGGAGGTCGTCGTGCACTGAACGCACCACGGCCCCGTCCTCCCGGAGGAGAGCGGGGCCGTGGGCACCGTCAGGACGCTCAGCGCCAGCTGTGCGGGGCGCGGAAGCCCGGTTCGCGTTCCAGGCGGCGCCAGCCCGCGCGGACGCGGCCGCCGTGGGACGGGGTGGTCTCGGCGGGGCGGGCGGCGGCGCGGGCCAGGAGGAGGGCCGTGAGGGCGGCGACCTCCTCGGGCTCGGCGTGGCCCTTCTCGACGCGGATGTCAGGCAGGGACATGCGACAGGCTCCTCGGGGTCACTGCGGGGGGTTGCCGTGCTTGCGGGAGGGCAGGTCGGCGTGCTTGGTGGCCAGCATCGCCAGGGACTTGATCAGCACCTCGCGGGTCTCACACGGGTCGATGACGTCGTCGACCAGGCCGCGCTCGGCCGCGTAGTAGGGGTGCATCAGCTCGGACTTGTACTCCTTGACCATGCGGGCCCGCATGGCCTCGGGGTCGTCGGCCTCGGCGATCTGACGGCGGAAGATGACGTTGGCCGCGCCCTCCGCGCCCATCACGGCGATCTCGTTGGTCGGCCAGGCGTAGGTGAGGTCGGCGCCGATGGACTGGCTGTCCATGACGATGTAGGCGCCTCCGTAGGCCTTGCGCAGGATCAGCGAGATCCGCGGCACGGTGGCGTTGCAGTAGGCGTACAGCAGCTTCGCGCCGTGCCGGATGATGCCGCCGTGTTCCTGGTCGACGCCCGGCAGGAAGCCGGGGACGTCCAGGAAGGTGATGATCGGGATGTTGAAGGCGTCGCACATCTGGACGAAGCGCGCGGCCTTCTCGGACGCCTCGATGTCCAGGACGCCTGCCAGGACCTGCGGCTGGTTGGCGATGATGCCGACCACCTGGCCGTCCAGGCGGGCCAGGGCGCAGATGATGTTGCGGGCCCAGCGCTCGTGCACTTCGAGGTACTCGCCGTCGTCGACGATCTCCTCGATGACCTTGGCCATGTCGTACGGCCGGTTGCCGTCGGCCGGGACCAGGTCCAGCAGGACTTCCGAGCGGCGGTCCGCCGGGTCGGAGCATTCCACGCGGGGCGGGTTCTCGCGGTTGTTCTGCGGCAGCAGCGACAGGAGGTAGCGCACCTCGGCGATGCACGTCTCCTCGTCGTCGTAGGCGAAGTGGGCCACGCCGCTGGTCTCGGCGTGCACGTCCGCGCCGCCCAGGCCGTTCTGGGTGATCTCCTCGCCCGTCACCGCCTTGACCACGTCGGGCCCGGTGATGAACATCTGCGAGGTGTCGCGGACCATGAAGACGAAGTCCGTCAGGGCCGGGCTGTAGGCCGCGCCGCCCGCGCACGGGCCGAGCATCACGCTGATCTGCGGGATGACACCGGACGCCTTGGTGTTGCGCTGGAAGATGCCGCCGTAGCCGGCGAGGGCGGAGACGCCCTCCTGGATCCGGGCGCCGGCGCCGTCGTTGAGGGAGACCAGCGGCGCGCCCGCCGCGATGGCCATGTCCATGATCTTGTGGATCTTGGTGGCGTGGGCCTCGCCCAGCGCGCCGCCGAAGATCCGGAAGTCGTGGGCGTACACGAAGACCGTGCGGCCCTCGACCGTGCCCCAGCCGGTGATGACACCGTCGGTGTACGGCTTCTTCGCCTCCAGGCCGAATCCGGTCGCCCGGTGCCTGCGCAGCTGCTCGACCTCACGGAAGGACCCCGGGTCGAGCAGCAGGTCGATGCGCTCCCGGGCGGTCAGCTTGCCCTTGGCGTGCTGCGCCTCGGTCGCCTTCTCGCTCGGGCCCGCCAGTGCCTGCGCACGGATCTCGTGCAGCTCGGCCACCCGGCCGCGCGCGTCCGTCGGCTCACCCGTCGCCTCATCCAAAACGGTCATGTAGCGACCTTACGAAGGAGAGCGGGGAAAGCGAGCCGTCGACTCCGTACAGTCTCCGGCTCGTTTTCCTGGTGCTCCCTCACAGAACCGAGGCGCTGTGCAGGCTTTCCGACTGCTCAGGGGGTCCGGACCTTGTAGGGCTCCCACAAAGACGTCATCCGAGTGCCACCTCGCATTCATGTGTGGCGCATTCCGTCCCCGGAGTGACGCGCAGCCTCAGCCGGGCCCCCGCGGCGAGGACCTCCACTGTCTCATCCGCCCGGATCACCTCCCGCACCGGACGGTCCCAGACCATTTCCAGGGGGTCTCCGGTGCGGGGCGGTTCGCTCAGGTGGAGGCGGGCGGTGCGGCCGTGGCGGCGCAGCAGCACGCTCGCCCCGGCCGACGCGGTCAGGGGTCCGGCCGTACCCGGCTGCCAGAAGGTGGCGGCGGTCAGGCCGAGGGACGGCACGCGCACGGCCTGGCGGGCGGCGTCGTTGGCGAGCACCGTCAGCCAGCGGCGGTCGGCGGCGCGGGCGGCCACCGTACGGCGGGACGCGCCCGGCATGAGGACGTACTGGTAGTGCGCGCCGGCCGGGTCCGTGCCGTGGTCGAGCCAGAGGGTCTGCCAGCGGCGGGTGCGCCGCTCGGTCGTGCCGGCGGTGTTGATGCCGGACCAGGCTCCGGTGCGGTCCTCGCGCAGGGTGCGCAGCCCGCCGTGCGGGACGATCCAGCCGCCGTGGCCCTCCAGGTGGGCCCAGCCGGGGCCGCGGACGAAGGTGTGCGTGCCGTTCTCGCCGAGGTTGCGGTTGTCGACGACCGTCTCGACGGGGACGCCGTCCGCGCAGTGGATGCCGGCACCGAGGCAGACGATCGCGTCGGCGAGGAAGAACCAGGACTTGCGGGCCTCCAGGGTGGAGCCGAGGCCCTTGAGGTGCTGGCCGACGGCCGCGAACTCGCCGTCGGTGGTGCCGCCGACCCAGCGGGCGTCGGGCCGGGGCTCGCCCCACTCCCCGCCGGCGCGGTCGGGCAGGCGCCTGGTGGAGACGGTGGTGCCGGGCAGGCGGTACCAGTCGACGGTGGGCCAGTACCAGTCCGTGTACTGATCGGACCGGCCGCCGAGGCCGGGCGCCCACCAGGAGAGCATGCCGGCGCCGGTGTGCCAGCCACGCGGGTTCTCGCCGTTGCCGCACTCGTAGTGGGCGATGCGGTCGCTGGCCATGGCGAGGGCCGCTGTGAAGGCGGGGCGGCGGTGGACCGCGCGGTCCATGGCGGGGAAGAGGCGATGACCGACGGGTTCGGGGGCGGCCGGGACGGGTGCGGCGGCGACGGCGTGCAGCCGGGAGAGGTCGGCCACGTCGAACTGACGGGCCGTCAGGATCGGACTGACGCGGTCGCGTTCGATCCAGCCCTTCACCGCGGCGTGCCAGCGGTCCCGCTCGGCGGGGCTCGCGCCGAGGGCGAGGAGCGCGATCGCGGCGATGATCCCCTGGCCGTGGAAGTGGTCGCTGCGCATCACCCGCCGTTCGTCGGCGGCGAGCAGGCCGCGGCTGATGGCCCGGCCGTTGACCATGTCCATCACCAGGCCGTCGTGGATCAGCGGGGCGTAGGCGCGCTCCACGCTGTCGAGGACGTTCTGTCGGCTGGGGTCGGTGACCTCCCAGGGGGATCCGGCGAGCAGGGCGAAGAGGCGGCCGAGTCCGTCGAGCATCACCTGGCCGTAGGTGCCGGTGTAGGCGACGCGGGTGTGCTGGACGAAGGACCCGTCGGCGTAGAGGCCGTCGCCGCGGGTGACGTAGGGGAAGACCGGCGAGAGGGCGTCGCGGGCGAGGGCCAGGCGGTCCGGGGCGCGGCCGAGGATGCCGCGCAGGGCGACGGAGCGGCACAGGTCGACGCGGTTGGCGCCGGTGGAGGTGCCGGAGTAGTCGGCGAACATCGCGTCGGGGACGAAGTGGTCGACGGCGGCGCAGGCGGCGGCGATCCGGCCGGCGCCGAGGTGGTCGTACAGGGCCGCCGTGATGTCGGTCAGGAGGCGGGGGCTGCCGATCTGCCATTCCCACCAGTTGCCCCAGCGGGTGGTGCCGGGGTGGTAGACGGTCGCGGCGAGGTGGTCGAGGCCGTGCAGGACGGCCGCGAGGAGGTCCGGGTCGCCGGTGGAGCCGGTGGCGGGCTGGACGTAGGCCTGGGTCATGGTCCACAGGCGGGCGTAGGCGCGGGTGATGCCGGCGGGCGGGTCGTAGGGGGTGTCCGGCCACAGCGCGGTCGGCGGCGGGGCCGCGGGCAGGGCGGCGCGGAAGCGGCGGGCGAGGTCGCCGGTCTCGGCGAGGCGGGCGGCGTAGGGGGCGGCGGCCGGGTCGTAGCCGGTGCCGAGGGCGAGGTCGAGCCAGCGGCGGCGCAGGGCGTCGTACGGGTCGGCGGCGCGGGCGGACGGGTCGGCGGGCGGGTCGGCGGCGGCGTGGGCCGGGGACGGGGCGGGCGCGGCGGCGGTCCCGGCGAGGGCGGTGGCGAGGAGGACGGCTCTGCGGCTGAGTGGGGCGCGTTCCGACGTCATGCTCATGCCCTCTAGCAGGAGAGCGGGTCCGGGGGAACCGGGCGGGACGCCGACGCCGCGCGGAAGGCCCCGGTCGGCCGAACCGGCGGCCGAAGCGGCGACCGAACCGGCGCGGCAGCCGTCGGTGCCGGCCCGTAGGCCCGTAGGCCCGCACCGCGCGGGTAGGCCCTGGCCGGAAATCGCGCCTCGGCCGGACATCCCGCCGCGACACCCCACCAAGGATGTTGAAACTTGAACGGAATAGGTCTACGGTGGATGGCGTTCACCTAGTTGAACATTCAACGTTCCGTCCCCGAGGAGAACACCATGAGCCTGGACCTGGCCACCCTGACCGGTGACTACACCATCGACGCCGCCCACACGACCATCGGCTTCACCGCCCGCCACGCCATGGTCACCAACGTCAAGGGCAAGTTCCTCGACTTCAGCGGCTCGCTGCACCTCGACGGCACCGACCCGTCGAAGTCGTCCGCGTCGATCGACGTGAAGATGGACAGCATCGACACCGGCAACGCCGACCGCGACGGTCACCTCAGGAGCGCGGACTTCTTCAAGACGGACGAGTTCCCGACCATGACGTTCCGCTCCACCAAGGCGGAGTCCCTGGGCGGCGACGACTACCGCGTCACCGGCGACCTCTCCATCCTCGGCGTCACCAAGCCGATCACCATCGACCTGGAGTTCAACGGTGCCGCGAAGGACCCGTTCGGCAACGAGCGCGTCGGCTTCGAGGGCAAGGCGACGATCCTGCGCTCCGAGTGGGGCCTGACCTGGAACGCGGCGCTGGAGACCGGCGGCTTCCTGGTGTCCGACAAGATCAAGCTGAACTTCGACATCTCGGCGATCAAGAACGCCTGAGCCGTCGCCGACGGCCCGCGTCGCACACCGCGAACCCGCCCGCCACTCCCCCTTGGGAGGGCGGGCGCTCGCCGTCCCGCGGCGGTACGACCCCGCTCCGCGGTCTGCGGCATGACCCCGCTCCGCGGTCTCAAGTGCCTTCGCGGCCGCGCCCCTGCCGCAACTTGCCGACCGCCGCCGCCAGCCGGGCCGCCCGCCGCTCGGGGGTCCGGGCGCGCAGCAGGTCGAGGATCACCAGGTACCGGTCCGTCCTGCCGAGCCCTTCGAAGGCCGCCTTCGCCGCGGGGTCGTGCTCCAGCGCCGCCGCGAGGTCGTCCGGGACGGTGGCGTCGCGCTGTGACGCGTACGCCGCCGCCCACCGCCCGTCCGCCCGCGCGGCCTCGACCTCGGCGAGCCCCGCGGGGCGCATCCGCCCGGCGGCGGTCAGCTCCGCGACCCGCCGCACGTTGACCTGGGACCAGAGGCTGCCGGGGCGGCGCGGGGTGATCCGCTGGAGGCAGTGCGAGGCGTCGAGGGCCTTGCGCTGCCCGGTGATCCAGCCGTGGCACAGCGCCGCGTCGTTCACCTCGGCGGCCGTCACGGAGGGCAGCCCCGAGCCCTTCTTGGCGACCTTCACCCACAGCCCCGGATGCGGTGCGGGATGCCGGGACAGCCAGGCGTCGAGCTGGGCGGCGGTCGCGAAGGACAGCGGCTCTCGCGGGGGAACCTGAGAGGTCATGGGACCACCGTAGGCGCCGTACAGGACAGCAACCGACCTATATGGCCGGGCGAGCGAAGGTGCGCGGTCCATGATGGACGCATGACCGCGTACTCGCGCCCGGACGAGGGCCCCGACTGGATCGTCCTCGACACCTACGAGACCGACGGCGGCCACCGCCGTCCCCTGGCCGCCGTCCACGCTTGACTGCGTGAGCGCGGCATCGACTGGATGCCGTTCCCGCCGGAGGACGTCCGCGTGGACCGGATGTGCGGGCCCGGAGCCGACGGGCACTGGCGGTCCTGGGTCAGCGTGGCCGTGCCGGCGCCGGTGCTGCGGCGGCTCGGCCTGCACCCCGGCCAGGCGACGGCCGCGGCGGGCGGGACGTCACCGCCCCGGTGGTGGCACGCCGCGGGCGAGCGGTACGCCGAGGGCGCCGGGCGCTGGACCGGAGACCGAGCGGCGGGAGGGGGTCCGGCTGGCGGTGGCACCGGTTAACCCGGTGCACGGGGCGGTGTGCGCGTGGTTGGCTCGCGCCCATGACCTGGCTGCCGCGCGACTTCGTCCACCCCGTCCACGTCGAGCTGCCTGGCGGCGGGGGCCACCGGCTGCGCCCCATCAGCGGCGCCGACGCGCCGCTCGACTATCCCGCCGTGATGGGCTCCCGCGAGCGGCTGTGGTCGGTCTACGGGCCCGCCTGGGGATGGCCGCCCGCCACCATGACGTACGAGGCGAACCTCGCCGACCTGGAGCGGCACGCCGTGGAGATCGAGGCGCACCAGTCGTTCAACTACACCCTGGAGAGCCCGGACCGCACCGCCCTGCGCGGCTGCGTCTACATCGACCCGCCAGAGAAGCGGGGCGCCGACGCGGAGATCTCCTGGTGGGTGGTGGACGAGGAGGCCGGCGGGCCGCTGGAGCGGGCGCTGGACGCGTTCGTGCCGCGCTGGATCGCCGAGGCCTGGCCTTTCGAGCGGCCCCGGTTCATCGGCCGGGACCTCACCTGGGAGGAGTGGCTGCGGCTGCCGGACCACGCGTGAGCGGCCGGCGGACGGCGACCGGGTGAGGCCGGAGGCCGCCGGGTGAGGTCCAGGGCCGCCGGGTGAGGTCCAGGGCTACTGGGTGAGTCCAGGACCGCCGGGTGGGGGCGAAGGCCCGATGGGCGAGGGCCGCCGGGTCAGGTCAGAAGCCGCCGCCGAAGTCGCCACCGCCACCGCCACCGAAGTCGCCGCCGCCGCCGAAGTCCCCGCCCCCGCCGAAGCCGCCGCCGAAGTCGCCGGTGTCGAAGTCGCCGCCGGAGACCTCGCCGCCGTCGTAGCCGCCGGAGTCGCCGTAGCCGGCGCCGTAGTCGGCCGCGTAGGCGGGGGTGGCCATCATGCTGCCGAGCATGGTGCCGACGAGCAGGCCGGGCAGCAGGCCGCCGCCGAAGTAGCCGCCCGCCCAGGGGCCGTAGGCGGGGCCCGCGTCCCAGTAGGGACGGCGGCCGTAACCGGTGTCGACCTCGCGGATCATCGGATCGAGTCCGTCGGCGAGCCGGGCCCGGTCGGCCGCGCAGACCGGAACCTCGCGGGTGGCGCCGCCCTCCGGGGTCCAGGTGACGTCGGCCACGGACGGGCCGTGCCGGGGGTCGAAGAAGCACGGCGGCCGGCGTTCCGGCAGCGGCCGGCCCTCGCGCCGGGCGGCGAGCCGGGCGAGCGCGAACCGGCCGTCCTCCAGCGCCTCGGTCACCGGGCGCACGTCCTCCGGTTTTCGTGCCGCCGCCATCCGGGCCTTCGCCACCTCATAGGTGTCCAGGGCGTGGGCGTAGTCGGCGCGCATCGCGTCGTCGGCCGCCGGGTCCCCGGGCCGGAAGTCGAGGCGGTCCAGTTCCTCGCCGAACGCGGTGATGTCCTCGTCGACCACCACGCGCAGCTTCTCCAGGGCCGCCCGCTGCTCCGCCTCGTGGCGCCGCCGGTTGCGGCGGACCAGGGCGTACGCGCCCGCGCCGCCCGCCGCGAGCACCGCGCCGGTGGTGACGAGCGCGGTGGTGGAGACACCGGTGTCGGCGGACCCCCAGGAGGTGGGGGCCGAGCCGCCGACGCCGCCGCGCAGGGCGTCGTCGACGAAGTCGTTCAGCTGGGCCTTGGCGTCACCCGCGCCCTGCACGGCCGTGACCAGGTTGGACACGCCCTGGCGGCTCAGCACCCTGCTGTCGGCGCGCGCGTCGAAGCGGTCGCCGACCCGGACGCCGTACAGGCCGGTGACGCCGGTCTCGGTGCGCAGGTTGCGGAACAGGTTCTGCGTCGGCTGGTCGGCCGGGAGAACGGCGATGAACACGGGCTTGTCCGCGTCCTCGATCTTGTCCGCGAGCGCTTCGGCGTCCGCCTCGGACAGTACGTCGGCGGCGGCCGGATCGACGTAGACGGGGCTCTCCCGCAGGGCCTGGGCGACCACGGAGAGGTCGGTGGCCGCATGCGCTCCCGGCGCACCGGCCGACAGCACCGCCAGCGCGGCGGTGACCGGCACGATCAGCAGGCGTACGAAGGTACGCGACAGTGCGGCCTTCATATGTTCGAAAGTACCCGAAACGGGCGAATATTGACATCGGTCCCGGACGGCACCGCGCAGCGGCTCCCGGCACGGCCGGCCGCAGGTACGGCCGCGGTGCCGACCGCACGGGCCGGCACCCGGACCTCGGCATCTGGAGGGTGCACCCGGACCTCGGTACCCGCCCCGGCGGGTTCCACGCGTCGCGGGAACCCGCCGGGCCCGTGCCGGGCGCGCGGCTCACTCCGCGGGCTGTACCCCCGCCCGCAGCAGGCCGTAGGTGCAGGCGTCCTCCAGGGCCTGCCAGGAGGCGGCGATGACGTTCTCCGCGACGCCGACCGTCGACCACTCGCCGGTTCCGTCCGAGGTGGAGATCAGGACCCGGGTCGTGGACTGCGTGCCGTGCTTGCCCTCCAGGATGCGGACCTTGTAGTCGACCAGCTCCAGCTGGGCGAGCTGCGGGTAGATCTTCTCCAGGGCGACGCGCAGCGCCCGGTCGAGGGCGTTGACCGGGCCGTTGCCCTCGGCGGTGGCGACGATCCGCTCGCCCTTGGCCCACAGCTTGACGGTGGCCTCGTTGGCGTGGGTGCCGTCGGGGCGGTCCTCGACGATGGCCCGCCAGGACTCGACCTCGAAGTAGCGCAGCGGCTTGCCCTGGACCTCGGTGCGCAGCAGGAGTTCGAAGCTCGCGTCGGCGGCCTCGTAGGTGTAGCCCTGCAGCTCGCGTTCCTTGACGCGCTCAACGACCCGGCCGACCAGTTCGCGGTCGCCGCCGAGGTCGATGCCCAGCTCCTTGCCCTTCAGCTCGACGGACGCCCGGCCCGCCATGTCGGAGACCAGCATCCGCATGGTGTTGCCGACCTGCTCGGGGTCGATGTGCTGGTAGAGGTCCGGGTCGACCTTGATGGCGGAGGCGTGCAGGCCGGCCTTGTGCGCGAAGGCGGAGAGGCCGACGTACGGCTGGTGGGTGGAGGGGGTGAGGTTGACGACCTCGGCGATGGCGTGCGAGATCCGGGTCATCTCGCGCAGCCTGCCGTCGGGCAGGACCTTCTTGCCGTACTTCAGCTCCAGCGCGGCCACCACCGGGAACAGGTTGGCGTTGCCGACGCGCTCGCCGTAGCCGTTGGCGGTGCACTGGACGTGGGTGGCGCCCGCGTCGACGGCGGCGAGGGTGTTGGCGACCGCGCAGCCGGTGTCGTCCTGGGCGTGGATGCCGAGCCGGGCGCCGGTGTCGGCGAGGACGGTGGCGACGACGGCGTGGATCTGCGCCGGGAGCATGCCGCCGTTGGTGTCGCACAGGACGACCACGTCGGCGCCGGCCTCCGACGCCGTACGGACGACCGCCTTGGCGTACTCGGGGTTGGCGCGATAGCCGTCGAAGAAGTGCTCGCAGTCGACGAAGACCCGGCGGCCCTGGGCCTTGAGGTGCGCGACGGTGTCGCGGACCATCTCCAGGTTCTCGTCGAGGGTGGTGCGCAGGGCCAGCTCGACATGGCGGTCGTGGGACTTGGCGACCAGGGTGATCACCGGTGCGCCGGAGTCGAGGAGCGCCTTGACCTGCGGGTCGTCGGCGGCGGTGGTGCCGGCCCGGCGGGTGGAGCCGAAGGCGACGAGCTGGGCGTGGCGGAAGTCGATCTCCGCCTGGGCGCGGGCGAAGAACTCGGTGTCCCGCGGGTTGGCGCCGGGCCAGCCGCCCTCGATGAAGCCCACGCCGAAGTCGTCCAGGTGCCGTGCGATGGCGAGCTTGTCCGCGACCGTGAGGTTGATGCCCTCGCGCTGCGCGCCGTCGCGCAGGGTGGTGTCGAAGACGTGGAACGAATCGTCGAGCTCGCTGGATGCGGTCATGATGGGAAGGCTCCTGTAGGGGGATCTCGGTCTACCGGAATGACCGGCTCCACCGTCCTTCTGTGATCCCTCGCGCTCTTTTCCCGGCTGGGGGTGGGCCAGGAAAACGAAAAACCTCTCGCGGGTGCGAGAGGTCTGCGCGCGGGTCGAGGACGACGGTGTCCGCCCGTACCGGGTCGTACGAGGCGGTCACTGCGGACCGGCGCGCCTGCTGCCAATAATCGTGGCGAACGAGAGCACGGGGGCAGTCTGGCACAGACCGACCCTCCGTGACCGGCCTGTCTCAGTATGCGAGCCCCTGATCACTCGTCGCACCCGCCGGCCGGCGTCGTCTCACGCGTCCGCGAGGAGGGTCTGGTCCAGGAACTCCCGTACGTGACCGAGGATCTGCTCCCGGTCGGTGCCGCGCAGGCCGATGGCGACGTGGATGGCGAAGCCGTCGAGCAGCGCCCGCAGGCGGGCGGCGAACCGGTCGGGGTCGACGGGGCGGAACTCGCCTCGCGACACGCCCTCGGCGAGCAGCGCGACCAGGTCGCGGTGCCAGGCGCCCTCGATGGCGACCTGCCGGTCGCGGGCGTCGTCGTCGGCGTTCTGCGAGCGGTTCCAGACCTCCAGCCACAGCGTCCAGTGCGGGTCGCGGTGGCCGTCGGGGACGTACAGGTCGACGTAGGCGTCGAGGCGTTCGCGGGCCGGCACGGGGCGGGCCAGCAGCCGCCCCCGCTGCGCGCCGAGACGGCCCTCGCTCCACTCCAGGGTCTGCAGCAGCAGCTCGTCCTTGGTGCGGAAGTAGTAGAGGAGGTGGCCGCTGCTCATGCCGACCTCACGGCCGAGCGCGGCCATGGTCAGCTTCTCCAGACCGCGTTCGGCGATCATCCCCATCGCCGCGGCGAGGACGTCCTCGCGCGGCGGTGCGGGGGTACGGCGACGGGTGCTCACGGGGCGGCCTCCACCCGGACGGCGTCGGGCTGGAAGCGGTGCCGGCCGGGGCGGGGGCACGCGCCGGCCGGCGTGCCGGCGGCGGCGCGGCCGCGGGCGTCCCGGCAGCGGGCCGTCCGGGTGCGGCCGGGCCGGCCGGCCTCGCGGATGCCGCGCCCTTCGGGTCTTCCCGCGTGGGCGACGCGCGGCACGGCCGGCGGGGCGTGCCGCGAGCCGTCGGTGTTCGGCGGGCCGTCGTACGCCGGGCGGCCGGACGGCCGGGGCAGCAGCCGCGCCGGTTCGGTGGGAGGGCGGCCGCACGCCGCGCAGACCAGGACGTTCACCCGTATGTTCTACCCGACCGGGCCTCCCGCGCGGACCGTCAGCGGACCTTCGGCTGCTGCTGGGTGATGCAGTGGATGCCTCCGCCGCCCGCGAAGATCCGGCGGGCGTCGACGAGGGTGACCGTCCGGTCGGGGAACAGGCGGCGGAAGATGCCGGCGGCGACGTCGTCGTTCGGGTCGTCGAAGGCGCACAGGACGACGCCGCCGTTGCAGAGGTAGTGGTTGATGTAGGAGTAGTCGACCCAGTCGCCGTCCTCGTCCTTCAGGACCGTGGGCGCGGGGATCTCCACGACCTCCAGGGGGCGGCCCTCGGCGTCGGTCTGGGTGCGCAGGATGTCCAGGTACAGCCGGGAGCGGGCGTGGTCGGGGTGGGCGGGGTCGCGCTGGCTGTGCACGAGGACGGTGCCGGGCCGGGCGAAGGCGGCGACGATGTCGACGTGGCCCTGGGTGCCGTACGTGCCGTAGTCGCCGGCCAGGCCGTGCGGGAGCCAGATCGCCTTGGTGGTGCCGAGCTTGGCGTGGACCTCCGCCTCGACCTGCTCGCGGGTCCAGCCGGGGTTGCGGCCGGAGCCGAGCTGGACGGTGTCGGTCAGCAGGACCGTGCCCTCGCCGTCGACGTGGATCGCGCCGCCCTCGTTGACGAGGGGGCTGGCGAGCACCGGGACTCCGGCGAGGTCCGCGACATGGCGGGCGATCTTGGAGTCGTGCTCCCAGCGGGCCCAGTCCTGGCCGCCCCAGCCGTTGAACACCCAGTCCACGGCGGCGAGCCGGCCCTCCTCGTCGGTCACGAAGGTCGGGCCGATGTCGCGCATCCACGCGTCGTCCAGCTCGCGCTCCACCAGGTCGATGTCCGGGCCGAGCAGTGCCCGCGCGGACTCCGCCTGGCCGGGGCCGTGCACCATCGTCACCGGTTCGAAGCGGCGCACGGCGCGGGCCACGGACGCCCAGGCGGCGCGGGCCCCGGCCAGCTCCTCGTCCGTGGTGAACGTCGGGTTGGGGCCGGGCCAGGCCATCCAGGTGCGCTCGTGCGGGGCCCACTCGGGGGGCATGCGGTAGGTCATGGAGATGTCCCGGGTCAGAGGAAGTAGAGGCGGTTGAGGGAGACGGAGTCGGCCGGTTCGGAGCGCAGGGGCTCGCCGTCCAGCGTGACGAGGCCCGTGCGCTGGTCGACGTCGACCGCTCCGATACGGGAGTTCAGGCGCAGGTCGGCCGGCCCGATGCCGCGCGTGCCGCGCACGGCGACCCGGCGGCGGCGGGTGGGCAGGGTGTCGCGGCCCTGGTCGAGGGCGGCCCGCGCGACGAAGGCGACGGAGATGTCGGCCGGGGTGGCCCCATGCGCGCCGAACTGCGGGCCGAGCACGAGGGGTTCGCAGGTGTCGGTGGCCGCGTTGGGATCACCCACCACGCCGTACGCCGGGAAGCCCGCCTTGAGGACGAGCTGCGGCTTGGCGCCGAAGTACTCGGGGCGCCACAGCACGATGTCGGCGAGCTTGCCGGTCTCGATGGAGCCGACCTCGTGGGCGAGGCCGTGCGCGATGGCCGGGTTGATGGTCAGCTTGGCCATGTAGCGCAGGACGCGCTCGTTGTCGTGGCCGGTGTCCGGGCCGCCGAGTTCGGCCTTCATCTTGTCGGCCATGGCGAAGGTGCGGCGCACGGTCTCGCCCGCGCGGCCCATGCCCTGCGCGTCGGACGAGGTGATGCCGATCGCGCCCAGGTCGTGCAGCACGTCCTCGGCGCCCATCGTGCCGGCGCGGATGCGGTCGCGGGCCATGGCGACGTCGCCGGGCAGGTCGGGCTTGAGGTCGTGGACGGAGACGATCATGCCGTAGTGCTCGGCGACCGCGTCCCGGCCGAAGGGCAGGGTGGGGTTGGTGGAGGAGCCGATGACGTTCGGCACGCCCGCCATCTTCAGCACGTTGGGCACGTGTCCGCCGCCGCAGCCCTCGATGTGGAAGGCGTGGATCGTACGGCCCTCCAGGACGCGCAGGGTGTCCTCGACCGACAGGCACTCGTTCAGGCCGTCGCTGTGCAGGGCGACCTGGACGTCGTGGTCCTCGGCGACGCGCAGCGCGGTGTCCAGGGCGCGGGTGTGGGCGCCCATGTCCTCGTGCACCTTGAACCCGGACGCGCCGCCCTCGGCGAGGGCCTCGATCAGCGGGGCCTCGTGGGAGGACGAACCGCGGCCGAGGAAGCCGATGTTGACGGGCCAGGCGTCGAACGCGTTGAAGGCGTGCCGGAGCGCCCAGGGCGAGTTGACGCCGACGCCCCACACCGGGCCGAACTCCTGGCCGATGATGGTGGTGACGCCGGAGGCGAGGGAGGCCTCCATGATGCGCGGCGACAGCAGGTGGACGTGGGTGTCGACGGCGCCGGCGGTGGCGATCAGGCCCTCGCCGGAGACGATCGAGGTGCCGGTGCCGACGACGACGTCGACGCCGTCGAGGGTGTCGGGGTTGCCGGCCCGGCCGATGGAGCGGATCCGGCCCTCGCGGATGCCGATGGACACCTTGCGGATGCCCTGCACGGCGTCGATGACGACGACGTTGCTGATGACGACGTCGCAGGTCTCGCGGACGGCGGCGGCCTTCAGGTGCAGTCCGTCGCGGGCGGTCTTGCCGAATCCGGCGAGGAACTCGTCGCCGTAGCGCTGCGCGTCGGACTCGACCTCGATCGTCAGGCCCGAGTCGCCGAGGCGGATGCGGTCGCCGGCGCGGGGGCCGTGGGTGGCGGCGTACTCGTGGGGGGTGAGGCGGCGGGCTTCGGCGGGGTGTCCTCCGGGGCGGCTCATCGGTTTCCCTCCTCGCGGGGAACTCCCAGGTATCCGCAGGCGGCGGCCCGGCGCAGGGCCTCTTCCTTCGCGCCCGGCGCGTCCAGCGGCCCGTCGACCAGTCCGGCGAAGCCGATCGCGATCCGCTCGCCGCCGATCGGCACCAGGCCGACCTCGCCGCTCTCGCCCGGCCCGAAGCGCACGGACGATCCGGCGGGGACGGCGAGCCGCATGCCGTAGGCCGCGGCACGGTCGAAGTCGAGCCGCGGGTTGGCCTCGAAGAAGTGGAAGTGCGAGGTGACGGAGACCGGCACGCCCGCGGTGTTGGTGACCCGCAGCCGCACCACGGGCTCCGGATCGGCGTGGGCCGGTCCCGGCAGCAGCGCGCCCGGACCCCGCTCGCCGAGGCCCGCGCCGAGCGGGTCGGAGACGACGGCGAGCCGGGAGCCGTCGTCGAAGACGGCCTCGACCATGACCTCGGTGACCACGTCGGCGACGCCGGGCAGGACGTCGTCGGGGCCGAGCACGGACCGGGCCGCCTCGACGGCCTCGGCGAGCCGCTTCCCGTCGCGGGCTGCCTCGCAGACGGTGTCCGCGATGAGCGCCGTGGCCTCCGGCACGTTGAGCCTCAGGCCGCGGGCGCGGCGGGCGCGGGCCAGCTCGGCGGCTGTGAAGAGCAGCAGCCGGTCACGTTCCGTGGGGGTCAGTCTCATGACGCGGGCACCTCCTTGCCTCCCCAGGATTAGAGCATCACTCTAAACACAAGATTCTCGCAGTGGAAGCATTGACGGGCCACCTTGAGCCACGTCACATTGAGCGCCGTTCAAAACTGTCAGGCGGCGTCGAAGGAGACCAGGCCATGCCGATGGAACAGCGCGGAGTCGACACCATCCCCGAGGAGGAACGCACCAGCACGCCCCGTGACCTGGTGTCGATCCTGCTCGGCTCCAATCTCTGCCTCGGAGTGATCGTCTTCGGCTGGCTGCCGCCGTCCTTCGGGCTGGACTGGTGGGCGTCGGTCAGCGCGATCGTCGTGGGCACCCTGGCCGGCATCGCCTTCACCGCCCCGCTGGCGCTCATCTCGCTGCGCACCGCGACCAACCTGTCCACCTCCTCCGGCGCCCAGTTCGGGGTGCGCGGACGGCTCGTCGGCTCGGTCGTCGGCCTGCTGCTCGCCCTCGGCTACACCGCGCTGACGGTGTGGATCGGCGGCGACGTCACGGTGCGGGTGCTGGGCCGGCTGGTCGGCCTGCCCGCGGGCGAGATGTCGTACGTCCTGGTCTACGGGCTGCTGGCGGCGGCGACCGTCGCGGGCGCCGTCTACGGCTACCGGGTGCTGCTGGCGATGTCCCGCCTGCTCGCGATCGGCATGACCGCCCTGCTGGTCCTCGGCGTGATCGCCTACGCCCCGGACTTCACCCCGGCCGCGCTCCCGGAGACCGGCGGCCATCTGCTCGGCGGGTTCTGGCAGACGTGGGTGCTGGCGGCGGTGGCCGCGGGCCTGTCCGGGCCGGTCGCCTTCATCACCCTGCTCGGCGACTACACCCGCTACATCTCCCCCGCCCGCCACACCCCGCGCAAGGTCCTGAACGCGACCTGGGCGGGCCTGCTGCTCGGCCTGCTGGTGCCGCAGCTGTTCGGCACCTTCACCTCGTTCGCCGCCCGCGCCGCCCTCGACTACGCCGGGCCGCTCGCCGAGGCCGCCCCCGCCTGGTACCTGCTGCCGCTGCTGCTCGCCGCCTCGGCCGGTTCGGTGGGCAACGCGGGCCTGATGCTGTACTCGATGGGCCTCGACCTGGACGCGATCCTGCCGCGGCTGTCCCGGGCGCGGGCCACCTGTACGGTCGCCGTGCTCGCCACGGCCTGCGTCTTCGCCGGGCACTTCGCCATCGAGGCGCAGACGGCGATGACGTCCTTCGTGCTGCTGCTCACCGCGATCGGCACGCCGTGGGCCGTCGTCACCCTCATCGGCTTCGTCCGCTGCGGCGGGGTCTACGACGCGGACGCGCTCCAGGTGTTCAACCGCCGGGCGCGGGGCGGCGCGTACTGGTTCACGGCCGGCTGGAACATCCCGGCCACCGTCTCCTGGGCGCTGGGCGCGGCCGTCGGCGTGTCGGCGGTGGCCCTGCCGTCGTACGAGGGGCCGCTGCTGGCCCTCACCGGCGGGATCGACGTCAGCTTCCTGCTGTCGGGTGCGGTGGGCGGTTCCGCGTACCTGGCGCTGACCGGCCGTACGGGCCGCACGTCGGGCCGCACCGGCCAGGGGAAGGAAACGGCCGCCGCGGAACCGCAGTCCGCGACGGCCACCACCACAGGCGCCGAGGCCTAGCCCAGCTTGTGCATCCAGCCGTGCTTGTCCTCGGCCGTGCCGCGCTGGATGTCCAGGAGGGCCTGGCGAAGGCGCAGCGTGACCTCGCCGGGCTCTCCGCCGCTCTGCTGCCACTCGCCGCCGGCCCGCTTGACCGTGCCGACCGGGGTGATGACCGCGGCCGTGCCGCAGGCGAAGACCTCGGTGAGGGTGCCGTTCTCGGAGTCGCGCTGCCACTGGTCGACGGAGACGCGGCCTTCCTCGGCCTGGTAGCCGAGGTCGCGGGCGACGGTGAGGAGGGAGTCGCGGGTGACGCCCTCCAGGATGGAGCCGGTGAGGGCCGGGGTGACGATCTTGTCGCCGTAGACGAAGTACAGGTTCATGCCGCCCAGTTCCTCGACCCACTTGTGCTCGACGGCGTCGAGGTAGCAGACCTGGTCGCAGCCCTTGGCGGCGGCCTCGGCCTGGGCGAGCAGGGAGGCCGCGTAGTTGCCGCCGGTCTTGGCGTCGCCCATGCCGCCGGGGACGGCGCGGACGCGGTCCTCGGAGACCCAGATGGAGACGGGCTTCACGCCGCCGGGGAAGTAGGCGCCGGCCGGGGAGGCGATGACGAGGAACAGGTACTCGTTGGCGGGCTTCACGCCGAGCCCGACCTCGGTGGCGATCATGAACGGGCGCAGGTAGAGGGACTCCTCGCCGCCGTGCGCCGGCACCCACGCCTTGTCCTGCTGGACCAGCGCGTCACAGGCCTCGATGAAGGTCTCGACCGGCAGTTCCGGCATGGCGAGCCGGCGGGCGGAGCGCTGGAAGCGCAGCGCGTTCTGGTCCGGCCGGAAGGTGGCGACCGAGCCGTCGGGCTGGCGGTAGGCCTTCAGGCCCTCGAAGATCTCCTGCGCGTAGTGCAGGACCGTGGTGGCCGGGTCGAGGGGGATCGGCGCGTACGGCACGAGCTGCCCGTCGTGCCAGCCGCGGCCTTCCGTCCACCTGATCGTCACCATGTGGTCGGTGAAGTGGCGGCCGAATCCCGGGCTGGCGAGGATCGCCTCCCGCTCCGTGTCGGAGAGCGGGTTGGCCGAGGGCTTCAGCTCGATCGTGGGCGTCGTCATGAGTGGTTGTCCTTCACCGGTTGTAGTGACGGGCCGCCGATCCGCTGATCCGCCCGCACCGGCCGCATCCGGCCGGTGGTTGGACGTCCGTGCTCTCCCGCATCCCGCGGCTCCGCGTTCGATTATCTCGCGCGGGGCACGGCGGAAGAAACGGGGTGGCGGCGGCCCAGGGTCGATGGTGGCACCCGGTGGGGGACACGCGAAAGCCGCCGGGCGCCTGGAAAGGGACCCGACGGCTGCTGCGAGGAGGTGCGCGCCGGGCCTCAGCCGGCTACGCGTACGGCGAGCGCGTCGCCGATCTCCGAGGTCGAGCGGGCGGGCTTGCCGGCGCGCTCGGTGAGGTCGGCGGCGACCGCCGCGTCGATCCGGTCGGCCTCGGCGTCGTAGCCGAGGTGGCGCAGCAGGAGCGCGACGGACAGGACCGTGGCGGTGGGGTCGGCCTTGCCCTGGCCGGCGATGTCGGGGGCCGAGCCGTGCACGGGCTCGAACATGGACGGGAACTCGCCGCTGGGGTTGATGTTGCCGCTGGCGGCGACGCCGATGCCGCCGGAGACGGCCGCGGCGAGGTCGGTGATGATGTCGCCGAAGAGGTTGTCGGTGACGATCACGTCGAACCGCTCGGGCTGGGTGACCAGGTAGATGGTCGCCGCGTCCACGTGCATGTACTCGGTGGTGACCTCGGGGTACTCCGCGGCCACCTTGGTGAAGATGTTCGTCCACAGGTGGCCCGCGAAGGTCAGCACGTTGTTCTTGTGGATCAGCGCGAGCTTCTTGCGGGGGCGGGCCTGGGCGCGGGCGAAGGCGTCGCGGACCACGCGCTCGACGCCGAAGGCCGTGTTGACCGAGACCTCGGTGGCGACCTCCTGCTCGGTGCCCTTGCGGATGGTGCCGCCGTTGCCGGTGTACGGGCCCTCGGTGCCCTCGCGCACCACGACGAAGTCGATCTCCGGCTGGCCCTTCAGCGGCGTCTCCACGCCCGGCAGCAGCTTCGACGGCCGCAGGTTGACGTGGTGGTCGAAGGCGAAGCGCAGCTTGAGCAGGAAGCCGCGCTCCAGGACGCCGGAGGGGACGCTCGGGTCGCCGATCGCGCCCAGCAGGATGGCGTCGTGCCGCTTCAGGGCGTCGAGGTCGGCGTCGGTGAGGGTCTCACCGGTGGCGTGGTAGCGCTTGGCGCCGAAGTCGTACTCCTTGGTCTCCAGCTTCACATCCTGCGGAAGGACGGCGGAGAGGACCTTCAGGCCTTCGGCCACGACCTCCTGGCCGATGCCGTCACCCGGGATCACTGCGAGATCGATGCTGCGAGACATGCGGGCACCCTACTCCTCGTCCCATGGGATGACACGCGCTGTCCGCGATGCGGACAGGCCGTGCGGGTCGCCATCCACGGTTCACCCGTATGACGCGCGGCTGTCGGCCCACGCTGGGAAGTTCACCGGCATGGAGATCCCCGACTTCGGTGTCCCGGCCCGGCTCGCGGCCCGGATGAGCCTGGCAGAGCAGCACGAGTACCTGCGCGCGACCCTCACCCGGCGCCGCGCCCTGGTGACGGCCGGGGCCGTCGCGGGCGGGCTGCTGACCGGCTGCGGACCGGACCGGCCGCCGGCCGACGCCGACTCCCGGCCGCCCGGTTCCGCCGTCGTCCCCTTCGGCCGCCACCTGGCCTTCGGCCCCGATCCGCGCACCGCGATGCGGATCTCCTGGCAGGTCCCCGCGCGGGTGCGCCGCCCGTTCGTGCGCATCGGCACCCGCCCCGACGACCTGGGCGGCCGGATCGAGGCGGAGGTGCGGGCCCTGCGCACACCCGAGCTGCCGGGGGTGCGCGCGGCGGTCGAGCAGTACTACGTGCACGCCGCCCTGGACGGCCTGCTGCCCGGCACGACGTACCACTACGGCGTCGGACACGACGGCCACGACCCCGCCGCGCCGGAGCACCGCGCCGCCCTCGGCACCTTCCGCACCGCGCCGGCGAAGGCGGACCGGTTCGTGTTCACCGCCTTCGGCGACCAGGGCGTCGGCGAGGCCGCCGCCGCCAACAACGCGCTGCTGCTGCGCCAGGACCCGGCCTTCCACCTGCACGCCGGGGACATCTGCTACGCCGACCCGACCGGCAAGGGCCTGACCTCGGACGCCTACGACGCGACCCACTGGGACCACTACCTGCGGCAGACCGAGCCGGTGGCGCGGTCGGTGCCGTGGATGGTGACGACCGGCAACCACGACATGGAGGCCTGGTACTCGCCCGACGGCTACGGCGGCCAGTGGGCGCGCTGGTCCCTGCCGGACAGCGGTTTCGACCCGCGCCGGGCGCCGGGCGTGTACGCGTTCACCTACGGCAACGTCGGCGTCATCGCGCTGGACGCCAACGACGTGTCCTACGAGATTCCCACCAACCTCGGTCACAGCGAGGGCCGGCAGACGGCCTGGCTGGACAAGAAGCTGCGCGAGCTGCGCGCCGACCGGGGTGTCGACTTCGTCGTGGTCTTCTTCCACCACTGCGCCTACTCGACCTCCTCGCACGCCTCCGACGGCGGGGTGCGCGCGGAGTGGGTGCCGCTGTTCGCCGAGCACCGGGTGGACCTGGTGATCAACGGGCACAACCACGTCTACGAGCGCACCGACGCGATCCGCGGCGGCGAGGTGGGCAGGCCGGTGCCGGTGGGCGGTTCCACCGATCCGGCGCGCGACGGAACGGTGTACGTCACCGCGGGCGGCGGCGGCAAGGACCTGTACGGCTTCCCGGCGGGGGTGCCGGAGAGCTACGAGGGGAAGGTCGCCGACCGGGAGGCCGTGCCGACGTTCCACTGGACGAAGTCGCGCAAGGCGCAGCCGGAGACCGTGGAGTGGTCACGGGTGCGCTACCGCGGCTTCTCGTTCCTCAAGGTGGAGGCGGAGGGCGGCGCGGCCCCCCGGCTCACGGTGTCGGCGCTCGCCGGGAACGGGGAGCGGATCGACCACTTCGAGGTGCGCAGGGGCGGCTGACCGCCCGGCCGCGGCTCTCAGTGGCCGGTCGAGCCGCCGTTGTCCCGGCGGTCGAGGGCGCGCTGGAGGGCCGCGGCGGCGTTCTTGCGGTCGGACTCGCTGATGCGGGAGGCGTGGCGGACTCGGCGGCGGACGGTCGTCTCGGCCATGGGGAATCGACTCCTTCGACGGACGGGAGCTCGGAAAGGGGTTCACGAGACGCCGGATGGGCGCGGAGCTGCGGTGCCGCAGGGGTTGCCTGCACGGGCCCGGCTCACGAGCGCCAGTCGCTGGGTCGAGCGAGACGTTCGGCTCCTACAAAAGTAGGTGAGGACGGAGCGTCTGTCTCCACAATTACTCGGACTTCCTACTATCTGAGACGGCGCAGGTCGGAGCAGCGTCAGAGCACGTCTCCGTCCCGCCAGTCGAAGACCAGCTCGGCGAGCGGGTCCGAGGCCGCGGCCGGCACGGGCCACACATAGGTGCTGCCCTCCTCCTCGGGCAGCCGGACCATCCCGCCGGGCCCGAGCGCGCTGATCCGCCCGCTCCACGCCCACCAGCCGCGGGCGGTGTAGAGCGCGGCGCCGTCGTCGCTCGCGGAGAGGGCCCCGAGGTCGTAGGCGCGGGTGATGACCCTCTCCAGGGCGGCCATCACCCGGCCGCCGAGCCCCTGGCGCCGCGCGTCCCGCCGTACGGCGACGCCCTCCACGTACCCGGTGCGCAGCCACCGCCCCTCGGAGCGGACCCGGCGCATGACGACCGCCCCGTGCGCGGCGAGCCCCCGCTCGTCGTGCACGAGCGCGTGCATCCCGCCCAGGGTGTGGTCCCAGTCCTCGTCCGCGAAGTCGCCGTCGAAGGCGTCGTGCAACAGGGAGCGGACGGCGGTGAGTTCGGCGGGGGTGAGGTCGGCGGTGTGGGCGGTGCGCACGGTGGTCGTGGTGGTCATGGGCTCAGTATCGCGAGGCGCGCCAGGCGGTTTCCGCCGGTTTATTTCGGTAGCCGGGCATGATCCACGCGGCCTACGGTGCCCCGATGACGGAACTGCGCACCGCACGCCTGCTGCTCCGCTCCTGGCGGGACGACGACCTGGCCCCGTGGGCCGCCCTCAACACCGACCCGGAGGTGCGCCGGTATCTGCCCGGCGTGCCCAGCCGGGAGCGGACCGACGCCGGCGTCGCCCGCTTCCAGGCCGACCTGGACGCGCGCGGCTGGGGATTCTGGGCGGTCGAGGTGCGCGGCACGGGCGAGTTCATCGGCTTCACCGGCCTCGACCCGGTCGAGGAGGGCCAGCCGTTCACCGGCGTCGAGGCGGGCTGGCGGCTCGCCCGCTCCGCCTGGGGCCACGGCTACGCCACGGAGGCCGCCCGCGCGGCGCTCGCGTTCGGCTTCGCCGAACTGGGCCTGCCGGAGATCCTCGCCGTGACCACGCACGACAACCTGCGCTCACGGGCCGTGATGCGCCGCCTGGGCATGACGTACGACCCGGCCGACGACTTCGACGACCCGGCCGTGCCCGAGGGGCCGCTGCGCCGCTGTGTGCTGTACCGCCTGGGCGCTCCCGGCGGCGGGGACGCCGAACGGGCCGGGTCCGTGTGAGGACCCGGCCCGTTTCACCCGTTTCCGGGGTGTCAGCCCATGTGCGGGTAGGTGTAGTCGGTCGGCGGGACCAGGGTCTCCTTGATGGCGCGGGTCAGGGTCCAGCGCTGCAGGTTCTGCGGGGCGCCGGCCTTGTCGTTGGTGCCGGAGGCGCGGCCGCCGCCGAAGGGCTGCTGGCCGACGACGGCGCCGGTCGACTTGTCGTTGATGTAGAAGTTGCCCGCGGCGTAGCGCAGCTTCTCCATGGTGTACGCGGCCGCCGCGCGGTCGTTGGCGATGACGGAGCCGGTGAGGGCGTAGTCGGAGACGGACTCCATCTGGGTCAGCATCTCGTCGTACTTGTCGTCCTCGTAGACGTACACGGCGAGGATCGGGCCGAAGTACTCGGTGGTGAAGACCTCGTTCTCCGGGTCGGTGCACTCGATGACGGTCGGGCGGACGAAATAGCCCACCGAGTCGTCGTAGCTGCCGCCCGCGACGATCGTGCAGGCCGGGTCGTTCTTGGCGCGGTCGATGGCGGCCTTGTTCTTGGCGAAGGCGCGCTCGTCGATGACGGCGCCGATGAAGTTCGACAGGTCGGTGACGTCACCCATGGTGAGGTAGTCGACCTCGGCGGCGAACTCCTCCTTGAAGCCGTCGTTCCAGATGGACGCCGGGATGTAGGCGCGGGAGGTCGCCGAGCACTTCTGGCCCTGGTACTCGAAGGCGCCGCGGGTCAGGGCGGTCTTGAGGACCGCGCGGTCGGCCGACGGGTGGGCGACGAGGAAGTCCTTGCCGCCGGTCTCCCCGACGAGGCGCGGGTAGGAGCGGTACTTCTCGATGTTCTGGCCGACCGTCTTCCACAGGTACTGGAAGGTCTTGGTGGAGCCGGTGAAGTGGATGCCGGCCAGGTCGCGGTGGTTCAGGGCGACCTCGGAGACCTCCAGGCCGTCGCCGGTGACCAGGTTGATCACGCCCTTGGGCAGACCGGCCTCCTCCAGCAGCTGCATCAGCAGCACGGCGGCGTGGGTCTGCGTCGGGGACGGCTTCCACACGACGACGTTGCCCATGAGGGCCGGGGCGGTGGGCAGGTTGCCCGCGATGGCCGTGAAGTTGAACGGCGTGATCGCGTAGACGAAGCCCTCCAGCGGGCGGTGGTCCAGGCGGTTCCACACGCCCGGGGAGTTCGCCGGGGGCTGCTCGGCGAGGATCTGGCGGGCGTAGTGGACGTTGAAGCGCCAGAAGTCGACCAGCTCGCAGGGGGTGTCGATCTCGGCCTGCTGGGCGGTCTTGGACTGGCCCAGCATGGTGGAGGCGGCCATGGTCTCGCGCCACGGGCCGGCCAGCAGCTCGGCGGCGCGCAGGAGGATCGCCGCGCGGTCGTCGAAGGACATCGCGCGCCAGGCCGGGGCCGCGGCGAGGGCCGCGTCGATGGCGTCCTGGGCGTCCTGCCTGGTGGCGTTGCGGTAGGTGCCGAGGACGGCCTTGTGGTTGTGCGGCTGGACGACCTGGAAGGCCTCGCCGCCGCCCATCCGCTTGACGCCGCCGATCGTGCAGGGCAGGTCGATCGGGTTCTCGGCCAGCTCCTTGAGCTTGACCTCCAGGCGGGCGCGCTCGGGCGAGCCGGGGGCGTAGCCGTGCACCGGCTCGTTGACGGGGGTGGGGACCTGGGTCACAGCGTCCATGAGATCCGTAACTCCTTGTACGTGAGCGGGTGTTCGGGTTAGCCCTTGCTGACCATCGAGCGGAGGAAGAAGCGCAGGTTGGCGGGCTTCTCCGCGAGGCGGCGCATGAAGTAGCCGTACCAGTCGGTGCCGTAGGCGGTGTAGACGCGCATCCGGTGGCCCTCGGCGGCCAGGCGCAGGTGCTCGTCGCCGCGGATGCCGTAGAGCATCTGGAACTCGTACTCGTCCAGCTTGCGGCCGGCCTGGTGGGCCAGCTCCTGGGCGATGGCGATCAGCCGCGGGTCGTGGGACCCGATCATCGGGTAGCCCTCGCCCTCCATCAGGATCTTCAGGATGCGGACGTACGCCTTGTCGATCTCGTGCTTGTCCTGGTACGCGACGGACGCGGGCTCCTTGTAGGCGCCCTTCACGATCCGCACCCGGCTGCCGTTCGCGGCGAGGCGGCGGGCGTCGGCCTCGGTGCGGAAGAGGTAGGCCTGGATGACGCAGCCGGTCTGCGGGAAGTCCTTCCGCAGCTCGTCGTGGATGGCGAACATCGAGTCGAGGGTGGTGTGGTCCTCGGCGTCGAGCGTGACGGTGGTCCCGATGGCGGCGGCGGCCTCGACGACCGGGCGGACGTTCTCCAGCGCGAGTTCGTGGCCGCCGTCCAGCGCCTGGCCGAACATCGACAGCTTCACGGACATCTCGACGCGCTCGCCCAGCTCCAGCGGCTTGATCCGCTCGATCAGCTCCAGGTAGGCGTCGCGGGCGGCGCCGGCCTGCTCCGGGGTGGTGATGTCCTCGCCGACGACGTCCATCGTCAGCTCCAGGCCCTTGGCCGTGAGGTCCTCGATGATCGGGACGATGTCGTCGACGGTCTCACCGGGGATGAAGCGGTCGACGACCTGCTTGGTCACCGGCGCCGCCGAGATCAGGCGTCGCATCCGGTCGCTGCGCGACGCGGCGAGAATCACGGGACCCAGCACGGGGCACCTCCACATACTGCCAACCATCGGCCATTACCCGACGATTCGGGTACGGCACGGAGAACCACCGTGAAACCTAAGGATCCCTCCGATCGTCGGCCATCGACAGCTGTCACGCATCCGTGCCGGAGATCTCAGACAGATGTATGAGGGCGTCGCGGATATGCGGCAGAATGCCCGGGTGACGTCGGATTACAAGGGTGACTACCAGGAGCTGGTCGACGAGATCTCCGAGCTGCTGGGCGCCCCGGCGACGCTGGAGAACCGCGATTTCGAGCTGATCGCCTTCGGGGCCTACGACAGCGAGGGCGAGCTGGACCCCTCCGCGCTGGACCCGGTCCGCACCCGCTCGATCCTCACCCGGCGCTCCACGGCGGCCGTCCGCGCCTGGTTCGAGGGGTTCGGCATCACCCGCGCGACCGGCCCGGTCCGCATCCCGGCGAGCCCGGAGGCCGGGGTCTACCGGGGGCGCATCTGCCTCCCGGTACGCCATCGGGGTGTCGTCCTCGGCTACGTCTGGCTGCTGGAGGACGAGCCCGGCCCGACCGAGCGGCAGCTGGCCGCCGCCATGGAGGTGACCGGGCGGATCGGCGCGCTGCTCGCCGACGAGGCGCAGCACGGCGCCGACCTGACCCGGGAGCTGCGGGCGGTGCTGACCGCCGAGCGGGGCTGGCAGCGGGACATGGCGGTGGCCGCGCTGCGCACCGCGCTGGGGCCGCGCGGCGACGGCCCGCACGCGGTGGTGTGCGTGGCGCCCTGGCCGTCCCCGGACCCGGACGACGCGCCCTCCGCGCGGGCCGTCCCGCACACCACCGCCCTGTGCACGGTGCCCTGGGGCACCACCGGGCAGAGCCTCGCGGCGCTGGTCCGGCTGCGCTCGACGGACGTCACCGCGCCCGCGCTGACCACGGCGTCCCGGCTGCTGCGGGAGGGCGCCCGCGCGGCCGGGGTGAGCGAGCCGCGCGCCGGGCTGGCCGAGCTGGGCACCTCGTGGCAGGAGGCCTCGGCCGCCGCCCGCGCCGCCCTCGCGGAGCCCCGGCTCGGCCCGGTCGCCGAGTGGGCGCGCGTCGGCCCGTACCGCCTGCTCACCGCGCTTCCCCCGGAGGCCGTCCGCGATCCCGTCGTCGCCCCCCTCCTCTCCCCCGCCCACCGCGAGCTGGCCCGTACCGCCGAGACCTACCTCGACCGCGCGGGCCAGGCCGGCCGCACCGCCGCCGAGCTGGGCATCCACCGCCAGACCCTCTACTACCGGCTGTCCCGCGTGGAGCAGCTGACGGGCCTGGACCTGGACGACGGGGAGGACCGGCTGCTGCTGCACATGGCGCTGAAGGCGGCGCGGCTGTAGGGGGCGTTGCGCAGGGGCAGCGGCCCGGCGGACCGCAGGGACAGCGCCCCGGCGGACCGCTTCCGGGATCAGGCTGCCGGCACCAGGTCCGCCGTGACGGGCACCTCCGGTGTGCGCGTGTTGGTGACGATCTCCAGGCGCGGGCCCTTCGGGCCGGAGTGCCACTGGCCGCCCGCCAGGGGGAGCAGGGCGATGTTCGGGGTGGGGCCCGCGGTCCAGTCGAGGCGGCCCGCGATGGTGGTGAGGCGGGTGCGGGACAGGGTGGCGGCGACGGCGGCGCGGTCGGTGGGGTCGGGGGCCGCGGACAGGGCGTGGTGGGCGGTCTCGACGAGGGCGTGGGCCAGGCCGAGGGGTTGGAGCCAGGGGCGGCCGGTCGTCTCCTGGTAGGCGCCGGCCAGTTCGGCGCAGGTGGTGCCGTCGAGGCTGGAGCGGTGCGGGTGGCCGGGTGACCAGTAGACGAGCGTGGCGACGCGCGCGCCGGCCAGTTCGTCGTGGACGCGCCGGTCGGCGGCGGTGGCCGTGTGCGGGTAGGTCAGCCAGCGGGAGCAGGTGATCAGCCGGGGCCGGGCGCCGGCCCCGCGGGCCTGGCGGTGGTAGCGGGCGAGGTCGGCGGCGGTGGCTGCGCTGGTGACGATGGGGGCGCCGGCCTCGCGCAGCCGGGTGACCCATGCGGTCAGGTCCCCGGCCGGCTCCGGGTACGGGCCGGGGTCGACCAGCCGGTGCCCGCGGGCGCGGGCGGCGGGGACGAAGCCGAATCCCTCATCGCGCAGCAGCCGTCCCTGCAGGTCGTCGTTCCACAGGCAGCCGACGGTCCGCTCCGGCCCCTCGGCGCCGGGCAGCCGTTCCCACAGGTCGGCGAAGACGTCCGCGATGTCGTCCAGGCCCCAGGCGAAGTGGTACGTCCACCGGAAGGCGCGCCGCGGATCGCCGCCGCGGGCGTAGCCGTACGCCTGCCAGGGGAAGGTCGTCGACACGCAGGGCACGCCCAGCTCCTCGCAGGCGTCGGTGACGGCGGGCAGGACCTGGGTACCGGCCATGGTGAGCACGATGTTCGCCCGTTCCCGCTCGGCGAGTTCGCGCACGGCGCCGCGGGCCGTCGCCGCGTCGGAGCGGCTGTCGCGGACGGCGATCCGCAGCGGGTGGCTGCGGCCCCGCGCGCGCAGCCGGGTCAGCCGGGGCGCCAGCCGCTCCAGCACGTACGCCAGCGGCTCGCCCAGTGGTGCCAGCCGCCCGGTGCGCGGCACCACCACGCCGATGCACAGTCCCGTCATGTCGGTCCGCCTCTCGCCTTCGTCGACTCGGTCGCCGTGGGAACGATCGAGCGGGCGCGCGGGGCACGAGAGGCACCTGGCCATGGCCCGCAAGGCGCCGGCCCATGGCCGAGGGCACCGGCCCACGACCCGAGAGGCACGGGCCGCGGTCGCGATTATTGGAAATGATTGTCATCATGCTACGGTCGTCCGGCGTTCAACCTTTGACCACCCCTTTACCCGGAGTGACCTGTGCGCGTCCCCGTCCGCCTGCTCCCCCTCACCGCGGCCATAGCGGCCCCCGCCCTGCTCACCGGCTGCTTCGCCGCGCCCGACGCCACCGGCGCGGCCGCCGAGGGCAAGCGCGTCCGCGTCGCGATGATGCAGCCCCCGCGCTCGGGCCTGTCCCCGCTCTCCGACGACGCGTTCAAGCTCTCGCGCTGGTCGACCGCCGAGACGCTGGTGACCCTCGACGAGGACGGCGACGCCGAACCCGCACTGGCCACCGAGTGGAAGCAGAACGGCCGCAGCTGGACCTTCACGATCCGCGACGGCGTCACCTTCCACGACGGCACCGAACTGACCGCGCGGGCCGTCGTCAACTCCCTCACCCGCGCCGCCGAAGCCGCCCCCAAGCCCCGCATCCTCGACGGCGTCGACCTGACCGCGAAGGCCGACGGGGACAAGGTCGTCGTCAGCACCGCCACCGAGGACCCCCTGCTCCCGCAGCGGCTCAGCTCCCCGCAGCTGTCGATCCTCGCGGCGAAGGCGTACCGCGGCAAGACCGTGAACCCGGTCGGCGCCGGCACCGGCCCCTTCGAGCTGACCGAGGTGAACGGTACCTCCTCCGCCTCCCTCGACCGCTACGACGACTACTGGGGCGGCAAGGCCAAGGCCCCCGGCATCGACGTGCGGTTCGTGCCCGACGGCACCGCCCGCGCCGCCGCCCTGCGCAGCGGCGAGGCCGACATCGTCGAGGCGGTGCCGGTCTCCCAGGCCGCGCTGCTCGACCCGGACCTGGTCACCGAGGTCCCCATGCCGCGCACCAACACCCTCTACCTCAACACCGACAAGGGCGTCTTCGAGGACCCCGCGATGCGCGCCGCCGCCCGCGAGGCCATCGACGCCGAGTCGATCGTCAAGGGCGTCTACGAGGGCCGCGCCGACCTCGCGCACGGCCTGCTCGGGCCCGCCCTGCCGTGGGCGGCCGGCCTGCGCGAGCCCGTCCGGCGCACCGAGGCCGGCGCCCCGGACGGCGCGAGCATCACCATCGGCACCTTCACCGACCGCGCCGAACTGCCCGAGGTCGCCGCGACGCTGCAGCAGCAGCTCGAGAAGGCCGGGTTCCGGGTGAAGCTGGACGTACGCGAGTACGCCAACATCGAATCCGACGCGCTCGCCGGCGAGTTCGACGCGTTCGTCCTCTCCCGCGCCACCGTCCTCGACTCCGGCGACCCGGCCGCCTACCTCTACAGCGACTTCGCCTCCGACGGCTCCTTCAACATCGCCCAGCTCGCCGACCCGGCCGTCGACAAGGCCCTCGCCGAGGCCGCCGCCACCGCGACCGGCGAGGCCCGCCGCAAGGCCGTCGTCGCCGCCGAGGCCGCCGTGCTGCGCACCGACGCGGCCGTGCCCATGCTTCACGAGCGGGTCATCCAGGGCGACGCCGCGGGCGTGGTGGACGCCGCCCACGACCCGCGCGAGCGCGAGCTGGTCACCGCCGACACCTACGTCAAGTGAGGCGTGTCGCACAGCGGCTGGCAGGCCCCGCCGGAGCGACCCGCCTGGTCTGCCTGGCCGCCGTCGTCGCCGCCGTCGGCCTGCTGCCCTGGCTCTCCGGCCGCGACCCCGCGCTGACCGTGCTGCGGGCCCGCTCCGCCGAGCAGGAACCGACGCGGGAGGCCCTGGACGCCGTACGCCGCGACCTCGGGCTGGACGCCGGGCCGCTCGCCCTGCTCGGCGACTGGGCCGGCGGGCTGCTCCGCGGCGACCTCGGCACCTCCTGGGTCTCGGGCACCGAGGTGCTGCCCGCCGTGACGGCCGGCCTCCAGGTGTCGCTGGGCCTGATGGGCGCCGCCCTCGCCGTCGCGCTCCTGCTGGCCGCCGCACTGACCGCGCCCGTGCTGGTGCGCGGCCGGGGCTCGGCGGGCGGCCTGGCCGCGGTGCCGGCCGCCCTGCCCGAGTTCCTGCTGGCCACCGTCGCCCTGCTGGTGGGCGGCGTGTGGCTGGGCGCGCTGCCGACCTCGGGCTGGCAGGGACCGCGGTACATGATCCTTCCCGCGCTCGCGCTCGGCGTCCCCGCGGGCGGACTGCTCGGCCGCCTGGTCGCGGACGCCCTGCCCGCCGTGCTCGACGAACGCTGGGTGGAGCTGTGGCGCGGCGCGGGGGTCGGCCGCGCCCGGATCGCCGCGGCGGCCCTGCGGCGCGTCCTGCCGCCGCTCGTCCCGCAGTTCGGGATGGCGGCGGTCGGCCTGACCGGCGGCGCGGTCGCGGTGGAGACGGTGTTCGCGGTGCCCGGCATCGGCCGTACGGCGCTGGGCGCGGCCAAGTCGCAGGACCTGCCGCTGCTCCAGGGCGCCGTGCTGGCGCTGCTGCTGCTCGGCCTGCTCACCGGCGCGCTCGCCGCCCTGCTCCGGCGCCGGCTGCCGGGACCCGCGCTGCGCGACGCCGGACTCGTCCTGCCCCCGGCCCGCCCGGTCCGCGTCCACCCCGCCGTGCCGCTCGCGCTGTTCGCGGTGCTCGCCGTGGCCATCGGCTGGGGCCTGCTGCGCGACCCGTACGCCGTGCACACCACCGCCCGCCTGGCCGCGCCGTCCTGGGCGCACCCGCTGGGCACCGACGGCCTCGGCCGGGACGTGCTCGCCCGGCTCGGGCACGGCGCCGCCCCGACGGTCGGCACCGCGGCGGCCGTCGGCCTGCTGAGCCTGGCGGCCGGGCTGGCGCTCGGCTTCCTGCCCCGCGTCGCCGCGGGCGCGGCGGACATCGCCAACGCGCTGCCCCCGGTCATCGTCGGCATCCTGGTCGCCGCGGCGGCCGGGCCCGGCACCGGCGGCGCGGCCCTCGCGGTCGGGCTGATCTCCTGGCCGCCCCTGGCCGCGCACGCGGCGGCGCTGACGCAGGAGGTGCGGGCGTCCGCGTTCCTCACGGCCCAGCGGGCGATCGGCGCGTCCCCCTGGTGGATCCTCACCCGGCACGTCCTGCCGTCGGTGGCCGCCCCGGTCTCCCGGCACGCCCTGCTGCGGCTGCCCGGCATCGCCCTCGCGCTGGCCTCGCTCGGCTTCCTCGGCCTGGGCGCCCAGCCGCCCGCCCCGGAGTGGGGCCTGCTGCTCGACGAGTCGCGCGCCTACGTGGAGCGCGCCCCCTGGGCCGCGCTCGCCCCGGCGGTCGCGCTGGCGCTGCTGGCGGCGCTCGCGGTCTCCGGTGCGGCGTACGCGCGAGGAACCCGGATCCCCCGGGGGAAGGAGGCACCCGCCGGTGTCCGCTGAAGTCCTGCTCTCGGTCCGCGACCTGCGGATCTCCTTCGCCGGGGTGGAGGTCGTGCGCGGCCTCTCCTTCGACGTGCGCGCGGGCGAGGTGCTCGCCGTGGTCGGCGAGTCCGGCGCCGGGAAGTCGCTGACCGCGCGGGCGCTGCTCGGCATGCTGCCCCGCGAGGCGGCCACCGCCGGGACGGTCGGCCCCGACCTGTCGTCCGCGCGCGGCCGCCGCATCGCCCTGATCCCGCAGGACGCGCTCTCCGCGCTCTCCCCCGTGCACCCGGTCGGCGACCAGCTCGCCGCCGCCGTCCGGTCGGTGCACCGGGTCCCCCGCGCCGAGGCCCGCGCCCGCGCGGTGGCCGCGCTCGACCGGGTGGGCATCCCGGACGCCGCCCGCCGCGCCCGCGCCTACCCGCACGAGTTCTCCGGCGGTATGCGGCAGCGCGCGGTCATCGCGATGGCCACGGTCAACGAGCCGGACATCGTCGTCGCCGACGAGCCCACCACCGCCCTCGACCCCGGCCGCCGGGAGCAGGTGCTGCGCGTCCTGACCGAGCGGCGCGAGGCGGTCGGCGCGGCCCTCGTCCTCGTCACCCACGACCTGGACGCCGTACGCCTCCACGCGGACCGCGTCCTCGTCCTGTACGCGGGCCGGGCCGCCGAATACGGCCCCGCCGGCGAGGTGCTGGCCCGCCCGCGCGCCCCCTACACCGCGGGCCTGCTCGCCTCGCTCCCCCCGGACGACGGCCCCCGGCGCCGCCGCCTCCCCGCGCTGCCGGGCACCCCGCCCACGCCGGGCGCCCTCCCCGCGGGCTGCGCCTTCGCCCCGCGCTGCCCGCTGGCCGCGGCGGTCTGCCGTACGTTCGAACCCGAACCCCGCCCCCTGGACGGACGCCTGGTCGCCTGCCACCGCGCGGAGGAAGTCCCGCACCCGGCCGCGGTGTTGTCCGAGACGAGGGAGAACGCATGAGCCACCCCCTGCTGGACGTCCGCGGCCTCGTCGTCCGCTACGGCGCGGTGACGGCCGTCGACGGCGTCTCCTTCACCCTCGCGGCGGGCGAGACCCTGGCCCTCAACGGCCCCTCGGGCTGCGGCAAGTCGTCCACCGCGACGGCCGTGCTCCAGCTGCGCCGGCCCGACGCGGGCGAGGTCCGCTTCGAGGGCCGCGACCTGACCACGCTGACGGACCGCGAACTGCGTCCCCTGCGCCCGCGCATGCAGCCCGTCTTCCAGGACCCCCACGGCTCGCTGAGCCCCCGCCACCGCATCCGCGACGCGATCGCCGAACCCCTGAAGGTCCAGGGCCGCTGGAGCACCGCCGACGGCCCCGCCCGCGTCGCCGAACTGCTCGACCGCGTCGGCCTCGACCCGTCCTGCGGAGACCGCCGCCCGCACGAACTCTCCGGCGGCCAGTGCCAGCGCGCCGGCATCGCCCGCGCCCTCGCCTCCGACCCCCGCCTCCTCGTCCTCGACGAGCCGGTCTCCGCCCTCGACCCGTCCGTGCGGGCCGGCGTCCTGAACCTCCTCGCGGACCTCCAGGACGACCTCGGCCTCGGCTACCTCTTCATCTGCCACGACCAGGCCGTCGTACGGCACTTCGCGGACCGGGTGCTGGAGATGCGGGACGGGCGGATCAGCGCGTCGTAGCCGTCTCGATCACCCGCCGCAACCCCTCCGTCAGCCGGTCCGCGTCGGGGGCGCTCTTCGGGTCGAAGGTCCACTGGGCGATGAGGCCCGTCATCAGGGTGGTCAGGAAGACTCCCACGGTGTCCGCGACCTCGTCGGTGACGTCGTCCTCGGTGCCGCCCATCAGCAGCGGGACCAGCCCGCGTCCGGCTTCACGCTGCGCCCGGACCAAGTGGTCGCGGACTTCGGGGAGTTGGTCGCCCATCACGACGATCTCCATGCTCAGGTGCCAGATCGAGCCGGGGTCCCGCATGGTGGAGATGATGTTGGACCAGACCTCCCGGAAGCGTTCCAGCGAGCCCGGCTCGCCGCGCAGTCCGCCACCGCCGTCGAAGGTGTCGCCCATCGCTTCGACCAGGGCGATATAGGCCTGCGCGAGCAGCGCGTCCTTCGAGCCGTAGTGGTAGCCGATGGACGCCAGGTTCGTCCCCGACTCCTTGACGAT
This sequence comes from Streptomyces sp. JB150, assembly GCF_011193355.1. Taxonomy (GTDB): domain Bacteria; phylum Actinomycetota; class Actinomycetes; order Streptomycetales; family Streptomycetaceae; genus Streptomyces. The sequence continues at coordinate 5,343,230 of NZ_CP049780.1, read as the reverse complement.
GTCCCGTGCCGTCGTGCGCACGAACCCCTTGGCGAGCAGGCAGCGCTTGGCGCCCTCGAGCAGATCTTCGCGGTGTCCCATGCGGCCAGGCTAACGCCGCTCTAGACAGGCGTCCCAGACACGGGCTTTATACAGCTGTTCCATACGTTCGTCCTAGACGCTCGTCTAGTACGTGCGTATAGTCACCGGCGTGACGACGACACCCCACCCCTCCCCGCCCCGCGCCGGCCGCCGCGCGTGGACGGCGTTCGGCGTGCTGATGCTCCCGCTGCTGCTCGTGTCGATGGACGTCTCCGTCCTCTACTTCGCCATCCCGGCGATCAGCGCGGATCTCGCCCCGACCGCCACCCAGCTGCTGTGGATCTTCGACATCTACGCGTTCGTGCTGGCCGGTCTGCTGATGACGATGGGCTCGCTCGGTGACCGGATCGGCCGGCGCAGGCTGCTGCTGATCGGCGCCGCCGCGTTCGGCGCCGCCTCGCTCGTGGCGGCGTACGCCACCAGCGCCGGAATGCTGATCGCGGCCCGCGCGGTGCTCGGCGTCGGCGGAGCGACCCTGATGCCGTCGACGCTGGGCCTGACCCGCGCGCTGTTCCCCGACCCACGGCAGCGGGCGACGGCGATCGCGCTGTGGTCGGGCGTGATGACGGCCGGCATCGCCCTCGGCTCGGTACTCAGCGGTGTGCTGGTGGAGTTCTTCTGGTGGGGCTCGGTCTTCCTGGTCAACCTGCCCGCGATGGCGCTGCTGCTGGTGCTCGGCCCGATCCTGCTGCCCGAGGCCCGCGACCCCGCTCCCGGACGGTACGACTGGCCGAGCGTGCCGCTGTCGCTGGCCGCGGTCCTGCCCGTGGTGTACGGCCTGAAGGAGATCCCCCCGCAGGGATGGAACGTCCGGTACGTGGTCGCGATCACCGTCGGGCTGCTCTTCGCGGCGCTGTTCGTGCACCGCCAGCGCACCGCCGCGCACCCGATGATCTCCCCGGCGCTGCTGCGCGGCCCGGGCTTCGCCCCCGCGGTCCTGCTCAACCTGCTCGCCGCGTTCGGGACGATGGGCTCGGCGCTCTTCACCACGCAGTACCTGCAGTCGGTGCTCGGCAAGAGCGCGATGGAGGCCGCCCTGTGGGCGCTGCTGCCCACCGTGCCGATCGGCCTGGCCGCACCGGCCGCGACGGCGCTCGTCCAGCGGGGTGTGCCCCGCGGCCGGGTGGTCGCCGCGGGCTTCGCGGTCGCGGCGAGCGGCTACGCGCTGCTGACCCTCGCCGGCACCGACTCGCTCGCGCTGGTGCTGACCGCGAGCGGCGTGCTGGCCTGCGGGATGGTCATGGTGATGTCCCAGCTGACGGACCTGGCCATCACAGCCGCCCCGGCCGATCGCGCGGGCTCCGCCTCCTCGCTGCTGGAGACCGGCGCCGAGTTCGGCGGCGCCCTGGGCATGGCGGTCCTCGGTGCCCTCGGTACGGCCGTGTACCAGCGCGGCATCCCGTCGTCCGCCCCGGACCCGGCCCACGAGACGCTGGGCGGCGCGCTCGCCGCCGCGGGGCGGTTGCCGGGGCGCGCGGGAGACGCCCTGGCGACGGTGGCGCGGGAGGCCTTCACCGACGGCATGCGGGCGGCGGCGGTCGCGGGCACGGTGCTGCTCGCGGGCGCGGCGGTGCTCGCGGCGGTGACCCTGCGCCGGGTCCGGCCGCGGAAGGACGCCGAGCCGGCGGAGCCGTTCAGCGCGTCCGCGGTGTGAGGACGAGGCCGATCAGGGCCGGAACGGGGGCCGGGACGGCGAGACGCCGGACGAGCCGAGCGTGTCGGCTTGTCCGGCGTCCGGGGACGAGGCCCGTTCCAGGGCCCGAGCGGGGGTCCGGGGGCGGTCGCCCCCGGGAGGACGGTCGGCTCAGACGAGGTTGACCGACCGGGCCGACGTCGCGCCGGTCTCCGCCGCCAGCTCCGCCAGCACGTTCGGGGCCACCGTGTCGTCGACGGTGAGCACGGCGAGCGCCTCGCCGCCGACCGCCGCACGCGCGACCTGCATGCCGCCGATGTTGATGCCCGCCTCGCCGAGGATGCGGCCCACGGTGCCGACGACACCCGGGCGGTCCTCGTACTTCAGCACGACCATGTGGTCGGCGAGCGCCAGGTCCACGTCGTACTCGCCGACCGCGACGATCTTCTGCAGGTGCTTGGGACCGGCCAGCGTGCCGGAGACCGACACCTCCTCGCCGTCCGCGAGGGTGCCGCGCACCGTCACCACGTTGCGGTGGTCGGGCGACTCGGAGCTGGTGGTCAGGCGCACCTCGACCCCGCGCTCCTGGGCGAACAGCGGGGCGTTGACGTACGACACCGTCTCGTCGACGACGTCCTCGAAGACGCCCTTGAGCGCGGACAGCTCCAGCACCTTCACATCGTGCTGGGTGATCTCGCCGTACACCTCGACGTCGAGGCGGACCGCGACCTCGCCCGCGAGGGCGGTGAAGATCCGGCCGAGGCGCTCGGCGAGCGGCAGGCCCGGCTTGACGTCCTCGGCGATGACGCCGCCCTGGACGTTCACCGCGTCCGGCACCAGCTCGCCCGCGAGGGCCAGCCGCACCGACTTGGCGACGGCGATACCGGCCTTCTCCTGGGCCTCGTCCGTGGAGGCGCCCAGGTGCGGGGTGGCGACGACCTGGTCGAACTCGAACAGCGGGGAGTCCGTGCAGGGCTCCTTCGCGTACACGTCGAGACCGGCGCCGGCGACCCGGCCCTCCTTGAGGGCGGAGTACAGCGCCTCCTCGTCGACGATCCCGCCGCGCGCGGCGTTGACGATCCGCACGCTCGGCTTGACCTTGCGCAGCGCCTCGTCGCCGATCAGACCGACCGTCTCGGGGGTCTTGGGCAGGTGGACGGTGATGAAGTCGGAGACCTCCAGCAGCTCGTCCAGCGACAGCACCTTGACGCCCATCTGCGCGGCACGCGCGGGCTGCACGTACGGGTCGTAGGCGACGACCTTCATGCCGAAGGCGGACATCCGCTGGGCGACCAGTGCGCCGATGCGGCCGAGGCCGACGACGCCGAGGGTCTTCTCGGCCAGCTCGACGCCCGTGTACTTGCTGCGCTTCCACTCGCCGTTCTTCAGCGCGGCGTTGGCCTGCGGGATGTTGCGGGCGGTGGCCAGGATCAGACCGCAGGCCAGCTCGGCGGCGGTCACGATGTTGGAGGTCGGGGCGTTGACGACCATCACGCCGGCCTTGGTGGCGGCGGAGACGTCCACGTTGTCCAGGCCGACGCCGGCTCGTGCGACGACCTTCAGCTTGTTCGCGGCGGCGATGGCCTCGGCGTCCACCTTGGTCGCGGAGCGGATCAGGATCGCGTCCACGTCGGCGATGGCCGGGAGCAGCTCCGCCCGGTCGGCGCCGTTGCAGTGGCGGATCTCGAAGTCGGGGCCCAGCGCGTCGACGGTGGCGGGCGACAGCTCTTCAGCGATGAGTACGACGGGTTTCGAGCTCACGTGAGTCCTCACATGTCCAATGCGGACGGCCGTCCCGACGGCCGCAGGCGGTGAAGAAGTGCTAGCCGCGTGGAAGACGCACGACGCTGTGGGCCTGACGCGTTTGTTGAACTGCAGTCTAGTGGCGCGGCGGAGGTCGTCTTGCGCCTCTGCGGAAGGATCACCCGTCCGTGGCTGGACGGGATGGACAACGCCTTCCCTCGGCGTCGCCCCGGGTTCGCCGAAGGGGCTGTCGCCTTGTGGCGACAGCCCCTCGGGTGAGGCTTACGCCTCCTCGTTCACCCAGCTCATGAGCTTGCGCAGCTCCTTGCCGGTGGTCTCCAGCAGGTGCTCGGAGTCCTGCTGCTTGTACTCGTTGTACTTCTTCAGACCGCCGTGGTACTCGTCCATCCACTGCTGGGCGAACGTGCCGTCCTGGATCTCGGCGAGGACCTTCTTCATCTCGGCCTTGGTGGCGTCGGTGATGATCCGCGGGCCGGTGACGTAGTCGCCCCACTCGGCGGTCTCGGAGATCGACCAGCGCATCTTCTCCAGGCCGCCCTCGTACATGAGGTCCACGATCAGCTTCAGCTCGTGCAGGCACTCGAAGTAGGCGATCTCCGGCTGGTAGCCCGCCTCGGTCAGCGTCTCGAAGCCGGCCTTGACCAGGGCGGCGGTGCCACCGCAGAGGACGGCCTGCTCACCGAACAGGTCGGTCTCGGTCTCCTCGGTGAAGGTGGTCTTGATGACGCCGGCGCGGGTGCCGCCGATGCCCTTGGCGTACGACAGGGCCAGCGCGAAGGCGTTGCCGGTGGCGTCCTGCTCGACGGCCGCGATGCAGGGAACGCCGCGGCCCTCCTCGTACTGACGGCGCACCAGGTGGCCCGGGCCCTTCGGGGCGACCATGCAGACGTCGACGCCGGCCGGGGGCTTGATGAAGCCGAAGCGGATGTTGAAGCCGTGGCCGAAGAACAGCGCGTCGCCGTCCTTCAGGTGGGGCGCGATGTGCTCCTCGTAGACCTGCGCCTGGATCGGGTCCGGGACGAGGATCATGATGACGTCGGCCTCGGCGGCGGCCTCGGACGGGGTCACCACGCGCAGGCCCTGCTCCTCGGCCTTCGCCTTGGACTTGGAGCCCTCGTGCAGACCGACGCGGACGTCGACACCCGAGTCACGCAGCGACAGGGCGTGCGCGTGGCCCTGGCTGCCGTAACCGATGACCGCGACCTTGCGGCCCTGGATGATGGACAGGTCGGCGTCGGCGTCGTAGAACAGCTCGGCCACTTTGGGTTCTCTCCTTGAGTGCAGGTGTTGCGTCCCACCGTATGACGGTGGCGGGAAGGGAAGTCCGGGGGTCTCGGTATACGGGCGGCGTCCTCGGCCGAATGCCGCCCGTACGAGGGATCGGCCGTACGAGGGCCGGGCCGGGGGACGGATCAGGCGCTGCGGTCGAGGGCGCGCAGCGAGCGGTCCGTGATGGACCGGGCTCCGCGTCCGATCGCGATCGTGCCGGACTGGACCAGCTCCTTGATGCCGTACGGCTCCAGCATCTTGAGCATGGCGGACAGCTTGTCGCTGGAGCCGGTGGCCTCGATGGTGACGGCCTCCGGGGAGACGTCGACGGTCTTGGCGCGGAACAGCTGGACGATCTCGACGATCTGGGAGCGGGTCTCGTTGTCGGCGCGCACCTTCACCAGGACCAGTTCGCGCTGGACGGCCTGCGACGGCTCCAGCTCGACGATCTTGAGCACGTTGACCAGCTTGTTGAGCTGCTTGGTCACCTGCTCCAGCGGCAGGTCCTCGACGTTCACCACGATGGTGATGCGGGAGATGTCGGGGTGCTCGGTGACGCCGACGGCGAGCGAGTCGATGTTGAAGCCGCGGCGGGAGAACAGGGCGGCGATCCGGGCGAGGATGCCGGGCGTGTTCTCCACCAGGACGGAGAGCGTGTGCTTGGACATGTTCTCTTCGGTCTCTCTCGCTCAGTCGTCTTCGTTGTCGCCGAAGTCGGGGCGGACGTCCCGGGCGGCCATGATCTCGTCGTTGGAGGTGCCGGCGGCCACCATCGGCCACACCATCGCGTCCTGGTGGACGATGAAGTCGACGACGACCGGACGGTCGTTGATCGAGTTCGCCTCCTCGATGACCTTGTCGAGGTCGGCCGGGTCCTCGCAGCGGATCGCGTAGCAGCCCATGGCCTCCGACAGCTTCACGAAGTCGGGGATCCTGGTGCCCTGGCCGGGCGCCTTGCCGTCGTGCTCCGGGCCGGAGTGCAGGACGGTGTTGGAGTACCGCTGGTTGTAGAAGAGGGTCTGCCACTGGCGGACCATGCCGAGGGCGCCGTTGTTGATGATGGCGACCTTGATCGGGATGCCGTTCAGGGCGCAGGTGGTCAGTTCCTGGTTGGTCATCTGGAAGCAGCCGTCGCCGTCGATCGCCCAGACCGTCTTGTCGGGCGCGCCGGCCTTGGCGCCCATGGCGGCCGGGACGGCGTAGCCCATGGTTCCGGCGCCGCCGGAGTTCAGCCAGGTCGCGGGCGTCTCGTAGCTGATGAAGTGGGCGGCCCACATCTGGTGCTGGCCGACGCCCGCGGCGAAGATCGTGCCCTCGGGGGAGAGCTGCCCGATCCGCTCGATGACCTGCTGCGGGGAGAGCGAGCCGTCGTCGGGCTGGTCGTAGCCGAGCGGGTAGGTCTCGCGCCAGCGGTTCAGGTCGTGCCACCAGGCGGTGTAGTCGCCCTTGTGGCCCTCGCTGTGCTCCTTCTGGACGGCGTGGATCAGGTCGGCGATGACCTCGCGGGCGTCGCCGACGATCGGCACGTCCGCGGCGCGGTTCTTGCCGATCTCGGCCGGGTCGACGTCCGCGTGGACGATCTTGGCGTACGGGGCGAAGCTGTCCAGCTTGCCGGTGACGCGGTCGTCGAAGCGGGCGCCGAGGGCGACGATCAGGTCGGCCTTCTGCAGCGCGGTGACGGCGGTGACCGCACCGTGCATGCCCGGCATTCCCACGTGCAGCGGGTGGCTGTCGGGAAACGCGCCGAGCGCCATCAGGGTGGTGGTGACGGGTGCTCCGGTGAGTTCGGCGAGGACCTTCAGCTCGGCGGTGGCCCGGGCCTTCAGGACGCCGCCGCCGACGTAGAGGACGGGCCGCCGGGCGGCGGTGATCAGCTTGGCGGCCTCGCGGATCTGCTTGGCGTGCGGCTTGGTCACCGGGCGGTAGCCGGGCAGGTCCATGGCGGGCGGCCAGGAGAAGGTGGTCCGGGCCTGGAGGGCGTCCTTGGAGATGTCGACCAGGACCGGACCGGGGCGGCCGGTGGAGGCGATGTGGAAGGCCTCCGCGATCACCCGCGGGATGTCCTCGGCCTTGGTGACGAGGAAGTTGTGCTTGGTGATCGGCATGGTGATGCCGACGATGTCCGCCTCCTGGAAGGCGTCCGTGCCGATCGCCTTGGAGGACACCTGGCCGGTGATCGCGACCAGGGGCACCGAGTCCATGTGGGCGTCCGCGATCGGCGTGACCAGGTTGGTGGCGCCGGGGCCGGAGGTGGCCATGCAGACGCCGACCTTGCCGGTGGCCTGCGCGTAGCCGGTGGCCGCGTGGCCGGCGCCCTGCTCGTGGCGGACCAGGACGTGGCGCACCCTGGTGGAGTCCATCAGCGGGTCGTAGGCCGGGAGGATGGCCCCGCCGGGAATGCCGAATACCGTGTCGGCGCCGACCTCCTCGAGAGAGCGGATGAGGGACTGCGCACCCGTGACGTGCTCGACGGGCGTCGGCTGCTGTCCTCCGGAACGGGGCCGCGGCTGCGGATGATGGGCCCCGGTGGCCTGCTCGGTCATCGGCATTCTCTTCTCGATGCTGAGGGTTTTTGCGAGTTTTGTGCGGTGTCGTACCGCGGTTCGGCAGGTGCCTGTGCAACAAAAAACCCCTCGTGCCGGAAGGCAAGCGAGGGGAGCGCGCCGGTGAGGTCGCTGGGGGTTCCGGATCGTCCTCCGGTGGGTCCCAGCTCAGCCGACGCGCTGTCCAAGTACGAGAATTCGGGTGCGCATGGCACTGACCCTCCCCCCGGCACGCACCCACTGTCAAGTGGGTGGGACGGGAGTCTCAGCATGTGAGCGAAGGGCCGTCCCGCCTCCGAAGACGGCGGTCACACCACTCGTGTACACCCCCGCCGCGCCGCGCGCCAGAGCCGGCTCGGCCGGTGCGTGCGGCACCGGGTAATGGCCGGATCCGAGCGCCCGGCGCAGCCGGTACTCGTCCAGGGGTCCGGAGAACGCCATGCCCTGTCCGTGGGTGCAGCCCATCGCGCGCAGGGCGGCGACCTGCTCCGGCAGGTCCACGCCCTCGGCCACGGACTGCATCCCGAGGTCGCCGGCGATCCGCAGCAGCCCACTGGTGATCTTGTGCAGCCGCGCGGACTCGACGACGCCCTCGACCAGGCCGCGGTCGAGCTTCAGCACGTCCAGCGGGAGCCGGCGCAGCGCCGTGATGGCCGGGCAGCCGGTGCCGAACCCGTCCAGCGCGACGCGGACGCCGAGCCGCCTGAGCTGGCTGAGGCGGCGCTCCAGCTCGTCCAGCGGGACGCGCGGATCGATGTCGGTCAGTTCGATGATCAGCGACCCCGACGGCAGTCCGTGCCGGGTGAGCAGGGCCTCGACCGAGCCGACGGGCATCGAGCGGTCCAGCAGGCGGCGGGCGGTCGTCCGGACGGCCACGGGCACCACGAGCCCGCTCGCGGCACGTTCGGCGGCCTGCTCGACGGCCTCCTGGATCATCCAGCGGCCCAGCTCGGCGGCCTTGTCGCTGTCCTCGGCCACCCGCAGGAACTCGGCGGGCGTGAAGAGCACCCCTTGCGAGGACCGCCAGCGCGCCTGCGCGGTGACCGACGTGATCCGGCCGTCCGCGAGCCGGACCACGGGCTGGTGCAGCAGCGTGAACTCCCCGTCGTGCAGGGCGGCGCGCAGCCGGGTGGCCAGCTCCGCCTTGCGGACGACGTCCTGCTGCATCTGCGGCTTGTACAGCACCACGCGGCCCTTGCCGGCCGACTTCGCCCGGTACATCGCGAGGTCGGCGTTGCGCAGCAGCTCGCCCGCGCCGAGGCCGGGCTCGGCGAAGGCGACGCTGATGGAGGCGGCGACCCGGACATCGTTGCCGTCGATGACGTACGGCTGCGACAGCTTCACCCTGAGGCGGTCGGCGAGCTCCAGGATGTTGCGTTCGCGGGCCGCCCGGTCCCGGGTGGTGCCGTCGCCGACGATCAGGGCCGCGAACTCGTCACCGCCCAGCCGGGCCGCGGTGTCGCCCTGGCGGACCGCCTCCTGGAGCCGGCGGGCGGCCTGCACGAGGAGTTCGTCCCCGGCCTGGTGTCCGATGGTGTCATTGACGGCCTTGAAGCCGTCCAGGTCGATGAAGAGCACCGCGGTGCCGCGCAGGGCGGCGCCCCGGTCGGAGGCGCGGCGGCCCGAGAGGGCGTGCTGGACGCGCTTGGTGAACAGCGCCCGGTTGGGCAGGTCGGTGAGCGGGTCGTGCTCGGCGTTGTGCTGGAGCTGCGCCTGCAGGCGCACGCGTTCGGTGACGTCCCGGCTGTTGAAGATCAGCCCGCCGTGGTGGCGGTTGACGGTCGACTCGACGTTCAGCCAGCCGCCGTCGCCGGAGCGGAAACGGCACTCGATGCGGGTGGTGGGCTCCTCCAGGGGGCTGGCGGCGAGGAAGCGGCGCACCTCGTGCACCACACAGCCCAGGTCCTCGGGGTGGATGAGATCGGCCAGCTCGGAGCCCACCAGTTCCTCGGCGGGGCGTCCGTAGACCCCGGCCGCGGCCGGTGAGACGTAGCGCAGGATGCCGTTGGGCGCGGCGATCATGATGACGTCGCTGGAGCCCTGCACCAGGGAGCGGAAGTGGTTCTCCTTCTGCGCCAGCTCCTGGGTGAGGGTGATGTTGTCGAGCAGCATGATTCCCTGGCGCATCACCAGCGCGAGCACCACGGTGCCGCCGGTGAGCAGCACCACGCGGTCGACGCTGCGGCCGTTGAGCACGTTGTAGAGGATCCCCAGCGTGCACACGGCGGCGGCCAGGTACGGCGTGAGGGCGGCCAGCGAGCCGGTGAGCGGGCGGGTGGCCGGGTAGCGGGTGTGCTCGCCCGGCGGCACCGGACCGTGCGGCGGGTGGCCGGCGGGACGCTGGCCGGGCACGTGCTCGTGCACCACGCGGGTGTGCTGTTCCTCGGGCTGCCGGGGCGCCACCCACGGGGCGTACGCCAGCAGCAGCGAACCGGCGAACCAGCCGGCGTCGAGCAGCTGGCCCGAGCGGTAGCTGTGGTGCAGCAGCGGCGAGGTGAACAGGGCGTCGCACATGACGGTCAGGGCGAGGGCGCCGATCGCCGTGTTGACGGCCGAGCGGTGCGTGCCCGAACGCCGGAAGTGCAGCGCCAGCACCATGCTGACCAGGGCGATGTCGAGCAGCGGGTAGGCGAGGGAGAGCGCGGCGTGCGCCACGCCCTGGTCGCCGCCCTTGGCGGCCTGCGCGAGCGCGAGGCTCCACGACAGGGTGAGCAGCGAGCCGCCGATCAGCCAGGCGTCGAGGGCCAGGCAGACCCAGCCCGCCTTGTTCACCGGCCGCTTGGCGAGGACGAGCAGGCCCACGATGGCGGGCGGCGCGAAGCACAGGAAGAACAGGTCGGCGTAGGAGGGGCTGGGCACGGGGCGGCCCAGGACCACCTCGTACCAGCCCCAGACCAGGTTGCCCAGGGCCGCCATCGTGGAGGACAGGGCGAACAGCAGCCAGGCCGGCCGGAACCGGACCTGGCGGCCGCGCGCGTACAGGAGACAGGAGACCGCGGCGGCCGCGGCCGCCGCGCTGAGTCCGAAGTCCCCCATGATCAGTGCCAGTTGCTCCGAGCCCCAGCCGACGGCGGAACCGACGGCGTAGGCGGCGCACACCAAGGCCAGCAGCAGCTGGTGGACCGCGGTCGGTCCGCGGCGTGCGACGGGCGGGCGGGGACGCAGCGCGCCGGTGGCGCGCTGGGTCCGCAGGCGGGCGTCGAGGGTGGGCGTCGGCGCGTTCACCGGTACCTCCCGCTCCGCGGCGCCGCGCCCGCGTCCCGCGGGACCCGCTGTGCCGGGTGCCCGTGCCGCCTGCGGCTGCCGTGCCGGCGGTGGTGACTGAGGTTGTGGCTGCCGTGGTGGCCGCCGTGACCGGCGTGGTGGCCACGCCTGCGCGTGGCCGTGCGCCAGGGTCGCCGCCGGCGGCCCCGCCGAGTCGGATCGTTGGTCCATAGGCCGTGCATCGCCCGTCGCCCCCCTCGCAGTCTGAAATGTCCATCCCCGGCGCCGAACGGTGCGCGGCGCAGCCCCTGTCGGGACGATACACCAGTCTCGTCACTCAGGGACATAGCTTCTCTACGCTCCGTGACCACCTGCGGGAAGCGAGTACCCCCCGCGTCCGAGAGGTTGCGGAGGGTGCCCGAATCGGATTACACGCCCGCTGCGCCCGGAGCGCCAGACCTGTCGGCGCCCGTCGTAAGGATCACGTTGCGCAAGGGCTCCCGGTTCACGAAGCGGCTCAACTGGTCCACCAGGAGCCGCTTGGCGCGCGGCAGGAACGCGGAGGTGGGTCCGCCGACATGAGGGCTGATCAGTACCCCCGGCGCACGCCACAGGGGGTGAGCGGGGGGCAGCGGCTCGGGATCGGTGACGTCCAGGGCCGCCGTGATCCGGCGGCGCCCCAGCTCGGCGAGCAGCGCCTCGGTGTCGACGACGGGCCCGCGGGCCACGTTGACCAGCAGCGCTCCGTCCTTCATCCGGGCCAGGAACTGGGCGTTCACCAGACCACGGGTGTCCTCGGTGAGCGGGGTGGAGATCACCACGACGTCCGCTTCCGGCAGCAGCGCGGGCAGGTCGGTGAGCGGGTGCACGGGCCCGCGCGCCGTGGTGCGCCTGGAGCGCGCGACGCGCGCCACCCGCGCGAGCTCGAAGGGTTCGAGCCGGTCCTCGATCGCTGATCCGATCGAACCGTAGCCCACGATGAGGACGGTCTTGTCGGCCAGCGCGGGACGGAACCCGCCGAGCCACTCGCCCCGGTCCTGGGCGCGCACGTAGTCGGGGACGCCCCGCAGCGAGGCGAGGATCAGCGTGAGCGTCAGCTCCGCCGTGCTCGCCTCGTGCACACCGCGCGCGTTGCACAGCCGCACCCCCGCGCGGACCCGGGCCAGCGCCGGCAGCACGTGGTCGACCCCCGCCGACAGCGTCTGCACCACCTCCAGGGACGTCATCTCCGGCAGGGGACGCTGCCCCAGCGGGGCGGGCTTCATGTAGGGGACGACGTAGAAGGCGCAGTCGGCAGGGTCCGAGGGAAAGGTTTCCGCACCGTCCCAGAAACGGTACGCCGGCCCCTCCGGAAGCCCCTCGATCTCCTCCGGCGGGATGGGCAGCCACACGTCAGCAGTCATGGTCCGGAGGCTATGTCAGGGGCGCGTGGGCGCAGAGGTTAGGTTGGGGTGCCTGGAGAGGGAGGGTCACGACCACGTGGAGCGCAGGACGATCGGCGCGGCGGCACTCGCGGTGGGGGCCGTCGGACTCGGGTGCATGCCGATGAGCTGGGGGTACAGCACGTCCAGGCAGCGCGGCGACGAGTCGCTGCGGGCGGTGCACCGGGCTCTGGACCTGGGCTCGACGCTGCTGGACACCGCCGACATGTACGGCCCCTTCACCAACGAGCTGCTGCTGGGCCGGGTGCTGAAGGAGCGGCGGTCCGACGCGTTCGTCTCGACCAAGGTGGGGCTGCTGGTGGGCGAGCAGCACATCGTGGCCAACGGGCGTCCCGGCTACGTGAGGCGCGCCTGCGACGCGTCCCTGCGGCGGCTCCAGACGGACGTCATCGACCTGTACCAGCTGCACCGCGCGGACCCCGAGGTCCCGGTCGAGGAGACGTGGGGCGCGATGGCGGAGCTGGTGCGGGCCGGGAAGGTGCGGGCGCTGGGCCTGTGCGCGGTGGGCGCGCGCGGCGGCCGGCGCGGCGGGAGCCGCCTCTACGACGCGACGATCCGCCAGCTGCAGCGACTGCAGCAGGTGTTCCCGGTGAGCGCGGTGGAGGCGGAGCTGTCGGTGTGGTCCCCGGAGGCCCTGGACACCCTGCTGCCCTGGTGCGAGTCGCGCGGCATCGGCTTCCTGGCGGCGATGCCGCTCGGCAACGGCTTCCTCACCGGCACGCTGACCCCCGGTGAGGGCTTCGAGCCCGACGACATGCGCGCCCGCCACCCCCGCTTCACCGCCGAGATGATGGCCGCGAACCAGCCCATAGTGGTGGGCCTGCGCCGCATAGCCGCCCGCCACGGCGACCACGTCACCCCCGCCCAGGTCGCCCTCGCCTGGATCCTCGCCCAGGGCCGCCACGTCGTCCCCGTCCCCGGCACCAAGCAGGAGCGCTGGGTCACCCAGAACGCGGCGGCGGCGAACCTGCGCCTGACCCCGCAGGACCTGGCCGAGGTGGCGGGGCTGCCGGGGGCGCAGGGGTCCTGGGAGTAGGCCCCGGACCGGGGGCGGCGCGGGGCGGAGTGCCTGCCGGCGCGGGGCGAAGTAAGTGTCGGCGCGAGCGGGGTGCCTGGCGCGTGGGGCCGGTGCGTGGGGCATGGGGCGGCTTTCGGGCGGCGCGGGCCCGGACCTCGGACGGCACGGCGCGGATGCCTGCGGCGTGGGGTGGGGAACGTGGCGGCGCGAGCCCCGGATGCTTGTCCGCGTCGGCTTGTCCGCGTTGGCCGGGGAGACGGTGCCGGTGTGCGTTCCCGGCAGCCTCGTCGGCCTGGATGCGGTGCGGGGTGGGAGGGATGGGGAACTTGTGGGGCGCGGGCGGTGTATGACAAGTGGAAGCCGGGCTGGAGACCGCCGCGTCGAAGGGACCAAGATCGTGCAACGTCGAGCTGTGTCGGCCGTGCTGGCCGCAGCCGCGCTCGTGCTGACCGCCGGGTGCTCCTCCGAGGACGACGGAGGGCCACCGGGCGGCACCGCGAGCGCCACCCCGAGCCGTACGACGACGGAGCGGTCCCCGTCCGCGGGCGGCGGCACGGCCGAGAAGGCCCCGCCGGCGACCGGCACCGTCAAGGTGGTGCGCACCGTCGCCGAGGACCTGGACAGCCCGTGGGGCCTCGCCCCGCTGCCGGACGGCGATCTGCTGGTCTCCTCGCGCGACGAGGGCACGATCGTGCGCGTCGACGGCGAGACGGGCGAGAAGACGCAGCTGGGCGAGGTCCCCGGTGTCTCCGCGGCCGGTGAGGGCGGCCTGCTCGGCATCGCCCTGTCCCCGGAGTACGCCTCGGACCACATGGTCTACGCGTACTTCACCTCCGTCTCGGACAACCGCATCGTCCGCATGCTCTACGACGAGAAGAAGCCCGCCGGCGAACAGCTCGGCGCCCCGGACACGATCTTCAAGGGCATCCCGAAGGGCTTCGTCCACAACGGCGGGCGGATCGCCTTCGGCCCCGACAGGATGCTCTACGCCGGCACGGGCGAGAGCGGCGAGGAGGGCCTGTCCCAGGACAAGGAGTCCCTGGGCGGCAAGATCCTCCGCCTCACCCCGGAAGGGGAGCCCGCCCCGGGCAACCCGTTCCCGGACTCCGCGGTGTACTCGTACGGGCACCGCAATGTGCAGGGCCTCGCCTGGGACGCCAGACAGCGCCTGTTCGCCGCGGAGTTCGGCCAGGACACCTGGGACGAGCTGAACGCGATCGAGCCGGGCGGCAACTACGGCTGGCCGGAGGCCGAGGGCAGGTCCGGCGAGTCCGGCTTCCGCGACCCGATAGCCCAGTGGTCCACCGACGAGGCCTCCCCCAGCGGCATCGCCTACGCCGAGGGCTCGATCTGGATGGCGGGCCTGGGCGGCGAGCGTCTGTGGCGCGTTCCGCTGAAGGGCACGAAGGCCTCGGCCGACCCGCAGTCCTTCCTGGAGGGCGAGCACGGCCGGCTGCGCACGGTCGTCCCCGCGGGCGGCGACCGGCTGTGGCTGGTCACCAGCGAGACGGACGGCCGTGGCTCCCCCGGTGAGGGCGACGACCGCATCCTGGAGCTCCAGGTGAGCTGACCCGTGACACCGGGGGGCGCGCGCTCAGTCCCCGTCCGGTTCCTCGTCCCCCGGGTTCGCCCGGCCCCCCGGGTCCGCCGGTTCCGCCGGGTCAGCGTCGGGCCGTCGTATGACGACCTTCCCGGAGGTGAGGTCTATCGGGCCGCGGCCGGGATCCCCGTCGCCGACGTCCTCGCGCGTCAGCTCCAGGCGGTTCTGTTCGTCCTGGGTGTGCTTGCGGCCCGGGGCGAACAGTTCCTCGAAGAAGTTGAACACGGAACCCCCCTGGGCCGGCGTCCCTCCAGCGTAGACCTCACCCGGCGGAACCGGCCGGGCCGGAGGGTCCGGACAGGCCGGCCGTGAGTGGCTCCGCGGCGAACAGCCCGAGCCGGTGGGCGACCGCCGCCGCCTCGCCCCGGCCGGAGACGCCCAGCTTGGCGAGGATGTTCGACACATGGACGCTGGCCGTCTTCGGGGAGATGAACAGCTCCTCCGCTATCTGGCGGTTGGTGCGCCCGGCGGACACCAGCCGCAGTACGTCCCGCTCCCGGCTGGTCAGGCCCAGCGCCTCGGCCGGGTCGGCCGGGGCGAGGGCCGGCCGCGGGGCGCCGGTCAGGGAGAGGCGGGCGCGCTGGGCGAGCTGGGTGACGGCGTCGGCGAGCGGGCGGGCGCCGAGGTGGCCGGCGACGGCGTGGGCGAGGCGCAGCAGCTCGGCGGCGCGGTCGCGGTCGTGCTCGCCGCCGCACGTGAGCAGGGCCTCGGCGAGACGGTGGCGGACGCGGGCGAGGTCGTAGGGGCGTTCCAGCCCTTCGAAGGCGGTGACGACGTCGGACCAGGTGTCCACGCCGGCGGTGTCCTCGGCGCGGGCCAGCTCGGCGCGGACCCACATGTCGTGGGCGAGCCAGATGGACGCGTTGGTGGTGAGCCGCTTGGCGGCGTCGCGGATGCGGCCGACGGCCTCGGCGCGGCCCGGCCGGGCGGTGGGCAGGGCGCGGGCGTCGGCCTCGGCGGTGGCGGCGGCGAGGAGCAGGGGCCAGCCGTAGCGGTGGGTGCCGGGCGGGAAGCCGGCCTCCACGGTGGCGTGGAGTTCGGCGCGCAGGTCGAGGAGACGGCCCTCGGCGGCGGCGATGCCGACGCTGATGTCGACGAGCGGGAGGGACTGCTGGGGCATCGGATCGTGGGTGCCGAAGTAGTCGCGGGCGGCGGCGAGCCGACGGGCCGCTCCGGCCACGTCGCCGCGGCCCAGGGCGACGCGGGCCAGGCACATGGTGCCGGTCCCCTGCGGCTTGGCGTTCTGGCCGCGCCGCCGGGCGTCCTCGGCGGCCTGGGCGGCCTCGTCCCAGCGCCCCAGGGAGTACAGCGAGTCGGACAGGTTGGCCCACACCCATGCCTCGGTGTTGAGCAGGCCGTAGGCGCGGCTGTGCGCGACGCCCTGTTCGAGCAGCGGGACGGCTTCGCGGGAGCGGCCGACGGCCTCCAGCTCGGAGGGCAGGTTCACGTAGGCGCGGCCCGCGACGTACGACATGCCCTCGGCGACGGTGCGGTCCTTGACTTCGTACATCACCGCGAGCCCGGCCTCGGTGTCGCCGGAGTCGACCATGAGGCCGCCGAGGGTGAGGCGGGCGTTCAGCTCGGTCTCGCGGGCGCCGACCATACGGGCGTACTCCACCGCGCGTTCGGCGGCGGAGAAGGCCTGCGGGCCGGGGGCGCGCAGCATCAGCCAGCCGGCGACGGCGGCGAGCACGTCGGCGTGCACCCGGGACGGCGGCAGGCCGCGCACGAGGTCCTGCGCGGTGGCCAGTTCCCGCCAGCCGTCGCCGCGGGCCTGGCTCTGCACGAGCTGGGCGCGCTGGACCCAGAACCAGGCGGCGCGCAGCGGGTCGGGGTCGTCCTCCAGCAGGCCGAGGGCCCGCTTGGTGATCTTCAGGGCCCGTTCGCGTTCGCCGCAGAGCCGGCCGGCGACGGCGGCCTCGGCCATGAGGTCGAGGTAGCGCAGGGGGGCGGTGCGCGGGTCGCCGCCGCAGGGCGGATAGACCTCGGTGTGGTCGACGGGGCGCAGGGTGGCGCGGGTCTCCTCGGGGGCGGAGTCCCACAGTTCCATCGCGCGTTCCAGGAGCCGGAGTTGTTCGGCGTAGGCGTGGCGGCGGCGGGCGGCGGAGGCGGCGTCGAGGACGGCGGGGAGGGCCTTGGCGGCGTCGTGGGCGTGGTACCAGTAGCTGGCCAGGCGGGTGACGCGCTGGTCGGCGGGGACGAGGGCCGGGTCGGCTTCCAGCGCCTCGGCGTAGCGGCGGTTGAGGCGGGTGCGCTCGCCGGGCAGCAGGTCGTCGCTGACGGCCTCGCGGACCAGGGAGTGGCGGAAGCGGTAGCCGTCGCCGGCCGGGGTGGGGAGCAGCAGGTGGGCGTTGACGGCGGCCCGCAGCGCCTCGTCGAGCTCGTCCTCGCCGAGGCCGGCGACGGCGGCGAGCAGCGGGTGCTCGACGGTGGAGCCGCCTTCGGCGACGATCCGGGCGATCCGCTGGGCGCTCTCGGGCAGCGCCTCGACGCGGACGAGGAGGAGGTCGCGCAGGGAGTCGGTGAGGCCCGTGTGGCAGCCCTCGTGGGCGGCGACGGCGAGTTCCTCGACGAAGAAGGCGTTGCCGTCGGAGCGTTCGAAGATGTCGTCGACGTCGGCGGGGTCGGGTTCGGCGGCGAGGATGCCGGCGATCTGGCGGCCGACCTCGTCGCGGGTGAAGCGGGCGAGTTCGATACGGCGCACGGTGCGCAGCCGGTCGAGTTCGGCGAGCAGGGGGCGCATCGGGTGGCGGCGGTGGATGTCGTCGGAGCGGTAGGTGGCGAGGACGACGAGGCGGCCGGTGCGCAGGGTGCGCAGCAGGTAGGAGAGCAGGTGGCGGGTGGAGGCGTCGGCCCAGTGCAGGTCCTCCAGGGCGAGGACGACCGTGCGGTCGGCGGCGACGCGTTCCAGGAGGCGGGCGGTGAGTTCGAAGAGGCGGGCCACACCCTCCTCGTCGTCGTGCCGGCCGGCGCCGACCTCGCCCAGTTCGGGCAGCAGCCGGGCCAGTTCCTCCTCCTGGCCGGCGACCGCGGCGGCCACGGCGTCCGGGAGGGCGCGGCGCAGGGTGCGCAGGGCGGTGGAGAACGGGGCGAAGGGCAGTCCGTCGGCGCCGATCTCGACGCAGCCGCCGAGCGCGACGACGGCGCCCGCGCGGGCGGCGACGGCGGCGAACTCCTCGACGAGCCGGGTCTTGCCGACACCGGCCTCGCCGCCGACGAGCAGCGCCTGCGGCTCGCCGGCGGCGGCGCGGGCGAGCGCGTCGCCCAGCGTCCCCAACTCCTCGACGCGGCCGACGAACACGGGACTGACGGAACTGGTCTGCACGGGCCAGAGCATCGCACGTGCGTCCGACGCCGTGTCACCGGTTTTCCGACGGCGGCCGGGGCGGGCGGATCGGCGACCTGGGAGGGCGGGGTCTTGGCCGGGGAGGGCGGATTCGGGGCCGGAGGGGGTGCATTCCGGGCCGGAGCGGGCGGCTCCTTGGCCTAAGAGGGCGGAATCCGGGCCGGAGAGAACGGAATCTGATTCGCAGAGGGCCGGCCCTTGGCTGGAGGGGGCGGATTCCCGGCCGCGGAGGGTGGACCCTTGCCCGGAGAGGGCGGAATCCGGGCCGCAGAGGGCTGACCGGATACGACGCGAGAGCGGCCCGGCGCCCGTGGAGGGGGTGCCGGGCCGGCCGGACGCGTCGGTGGCGGGCCGTTCGGTGGGGCGAGCCGGTCCGGGCCGGGTCACGCGGTGCGCGGTGGACGGAGCCGGCCCAGCCGGCCGAGCCGGCTATGGGACTCGCTCTCGGCGGTGCGTGCGGTGGCTGCCCGGCGGGCGGCGCGGTTGCTCCGGGCGACCTCGCGGGCCAGGCGCTCCTGCTCGGCGCGGCGGAGCAGCTCGGCGGAGCGCAGCTGCTGGAGTTCGGGCGCGTGCATGGTCTCTCCCCAGGGGGTTCGAAAGGATCGGTCATCGCTCGCTGCGATGCCTCGACTTTCGTCGCCCAGGGGGGTCGGGCACATCGGGAGAGTGCCGCATCTTCGGTGCGGGGTGGTGCCTTAGACGGGCGCGCGGGGGCTTAGCGGGCGTGCGGGGCCGGGAGCCCACCGCCGTAAGGCCCCCTGGGAGAGGCCCCCTGGGGGAGGCGCTGGCAGGGGAGGAACCCTTAGGCCGACGGCAGTCCCAGCAGTACGTCGGTGTACTTCAATACGGCCAGCAGCAGGCCGAGGACGCCGAGCGAGACGCCTCCCCAGGCCACGGACTTGATCCAGGAGGCCTGCGGCCTGCCGGGCACGCCGAACGCGGGCCGGGCCAGGACCACGGCGCCGACGATCAGCGCGGCCAGCGCGAAGACGCCCGCCCACAGGGCACTCGCCCGCCAGGCGTCGCCGTAGCCCGCCTGGACCATGTCCGCCACGCTGGAGGACGCCGACGTCTCCAGCTGGCCGATCAGCGACTGTCGCGCGGAGGCCACCGTGCCGACCCAGCCGCCGGTCAGCGAGACGACACCGAGGGCGGCGGAGACGACCGCCCCGGCGCCCTGCCCGACCCCGGAGGGGCCTTCCGGCGCCGCCGCCTCCCCCGAGGCCTCGGCGGCACCCTCCCCGGCTTCCGCGGCGGCGGCCTGCGCCTCCGTCACCTCGCCCTTCGCCGCGTCACCGGCAGCCGCCGAGTCCCCGGCAGTCGTCGCGTCACCGGCAGCCGCTGCCTCGGCAGTCGTCGGCTCGGTCTCGTCCACAGTCCTGGTACCCATGCCGCGCACCGTACGGACGGAGTCTGAGAGCCGTCTTAACGAGCGCCGCGGGCCGCGCGCCACTCGGGCGCGAGCACCGACCAGATCTCCATGTCGTGCCGTACGCCGTGATGGAGGTAGCTCTCGCGCTGGATCCCGTCGCGGGTCATCCCCAGCCGCCGGGCCACGTTCAGGCTGGCCTCGTTGCCCGCCGCGGCGACCCATTCCACGCGGTGCACGCCGCGCTCCTCGACCGCCCAGTCGATCAGCACCCGCATCGCGCGGGTGACCAGCCCGCGCCCGGTGCCGGCGGGTTCCAGCCAGCAGCCCACCTCGCAGGTGCCCTGGGCGGCGTCGAAGTTCAGGCAGAGGACGCCGCCGACGAGCGTGCCGTCGAGCCAGATGCCGTGCAGGGAGCGGTGGTCGGCGGCGCGCCCGTCGGCGTACCGCTGCAGCAGCTCGCGCGCGCCGGCCACGTCGGTGGCCTGCTCCCCGAAGGGCACGAAGCGGTTGATGAACTCCCTGCCGCGGTCCAGGTGGTGCAGGAACTCCTCGGCGTGCCAGGGCTCCAGGGGGCGCAGTTCGGCTCCGTCGTCACCCAGGGATATCGCGTACATCGGGCTGCCGCTCCTTGTGCAGTACGTCATAGACGTCCGTGAGCCTTTCACGTCCGGCGCCGGCGTCCGCGGGCTTTTCCCGCCCGGTGCGGTCCTCGGGCGGCTCGATGCTGATGCGCGGCAGGCGCCGGTCCAGCCAGCGCGGCAGCCACCAGTTGGCGCCGCCGAGCAGATGCATCAGCGCGGGCACCAGCAGCGTGCGCAGGACGAAGGCGTCCAGGGCGACGGCGGCGGCGAGCGCGATGCCGAACATGGCGATCACCCGGTCGCCGCTGAGCACGAACGCGAGGAAGACCGAGATCATGATCACGGCGGCCGAGTTGATCACCCGGCTGGTCTCCGCGAGGCCGATCCGCACCGCGCGCCGGTTGTCGCCGGTCTCCAGCCACTCCTCGTACATCCGGCTGACCAGGAAGACCTGGTAGTCCATGGAGAGCCCGAAGAGCACCGACACCATGATCACCGGCAGGAACGGCTCGATGGGGCCCGCGCGGCCGAGGCCGAGCAGTTCGCCGCCCCAGCCCCACTGGAAGATCACCACGACGACGCCGAACGCGCCCGCGACGGCGGCGACGTTCATCGCGGCGGCCTTCAGCGGGATGCCGACCGAGCGGAAGGCGAGCAGGAGCAGCAGGCAGCCCAGGCCGATGACGACGCCGACGAACAGCGGCAGCTTGCCGACGATCACCTCGGCGAAGTCGTCGTAGCCGGCCGTGACGCCACCGACGTGCAGGTCGAGCGAGGTGCCCGCCTCCGCGCGGGGCAGCACCTCGGTGCGCAGCCGGTCCACCAGCTCGCTGGTCCGCTCGGACTGCGGGGAGGACTCGGGGACGACGGTGAGGTACGCGGTGTCGCCGCCGGCGTCGAAGGTCACGGGGGTCGCGGAGGCGACGCCCTCGGTGGCGCGCAGGGTGGCGTCGAGGTTGTCGAGGGCGAGCCGGTCCTCGGCGCCGCGCACCTCGGTGACGAGGGTGAGGGGGCCGTTCACGCCGGGGCCGAAGCCGTCGGCGAGGAGGTCGTAGGCCTGCCGCGTGGTGGCCGTCGCGGGGCCGTTGCCCTGGTCGGAGGTGCCCAGGTGGAGGGAGAGGGTGGGCAGGGCGAGCAGGGTGATCGCGGCGAGCGCGAGCGCGCCGAGCTTCCTGGGGTGCCGTTCGACGAAGGCGGACCAGCGGGCGGCGAACCCGGTGGGCAGCTCGGGCTCGGGGCCGTGCTCGGCGAGCCTGCGGCGTTCGCGGCGGCTGAGGGCCCGCATGCCGATCAGGGACAGCAGGGCGGGCAGCAGGGTCACCGAGGCCGCGACGGTGAGGACGACGGTCAGCGAGGCGGCTATGGCGACGCCGTTGAGGAAGCCGAGCCGCAGGATCAGCATGCCCAGCAGGGCGATGCACACGGTGGCCCCGGCGAAGACGACCGCGCGGCCGGTGGTCGCGACGGCGCCGGTGACCGCCTCGGTCACGCCCAGCCCGCGTTTCAGGCCGCGCCGGTGGCGGGTGACGATGAACAGGGCGTAGTCGATGCCGACGCCCAGGCCGATCAGCACGCCCAGCATGGGCGCGAAGTCGGCGACCGTCATGACATGGCCGAGCAGCACGATCCCGGCGTAGGCGGTGCCGACACTGACCAGCGCCGTGGCGATGGGCAGCAGGGACGCGGCGAGCGAGCCGAAGGCGAGGAACAGCACGACGGCGGCGACGACCACGCCGACCGCCTCGGCCAGGTGCCCGCCGGGGGACTCGGTGAGCGCGACCGCGCTGCCGCCCAGCTCCACGCGCAGCCCGTCGCCCTCGGCGGACTTGGCCGTGTCCACGACGGCCTTCGCCTCGGCGGCGGCGATGTCCTTGGCCTGGTCGCGGAAGGTGACGGTGGCGTACGCGGTACGGCCGTCCTCGCTGATCCGGCCGGCGCCGTGGCCGTCGTAGGGGCCGGTCACCGAGGCGACGCCCGGCAGGTCGGCGATCCGGGCGAGCGTCCGGGTCATGGTCTGCTCGACGTCCGCCGCGCGGACGGTGCCCTCGTCGGTGTGCCAGACGACCGTGTCGCTGTCACCGCCGAGATCCGGGAACCCCTCGGCCAGCAGCTCCCCGGCGCGGCCGGACTCGGTGCCGGGGACCTTGTAGTCGTTCGAGTACGCCGTGCCCGCCACGAGCGCTCCCGCGCCCACCCCCGCCAGGGCGAGGACCCAGAGCAGAACAGCGACGAGGCGGTGCCGGACACACCAGCGTGCAAGGGCTGCCACGAACGTGCTCCCAGGTGGTGACGTGTGGATCTTTGGTCGGGAACAGTCGTTCATGAGGTGAACGGCCCGCAAAGAACGTATGAGCTAGGTGGGGTCACTCTTACAGGTACAAATGATCGTTTGGCCGATTCGTGCGCCTTTTCACACGTCGGTCAGCTCACACGGTGCACCTCAGTCGAAGTGGTCCCCCACCGCCATCACCATCACGCCGGCGACCAGCAGCCACAGCGCGCGACGGGTACGGCCCCGGGAGCCCAGCACGGCGGCGAGGGCGCACACGGCGGCGCCCAGGCCGTAGGTGGCGGGGACGAGGGCCGGGGCGGAGCCGGTCGCGCGCAGTGCGGACGCGGAGAGCCCCGCGAGGGTCAGCAGGGCCCCGGCCCCGGAGGCCGTCCAGCGGGCCCGCCGCGCCTCGCACAGCCCCTCGGCCGGCGCCTCCGGCGACTCCGCCGCCGGCTCCTCAGGCCATCGCTCGGCCGGCCCCTCCGCCGGCTCCTCCGGCCACCGCTCGGCCGGTCCCTCCGCCGGCTCCGCGGCCGGCTCCCGGGCTATCTCGGCGGGCGTCTCGGAATCAGGGCGTCCACTCATGGCGCGGGAGCGTAGCGCGTACGTCCGTGCCCGCGCCGAGGGGGATGCGCCGCGGCCGGCACATCCCCCTCGGGTGGTGAGAAACGGGCTCAGCCCTCGCTGACGCCCAGCTTCTGGAGGATCAACTCCTTGACGCGCGCCGCGTCGGCCTGGCCGCGGGTGGCCTTCATGACCGCGCCGACCAGGGCGCCGGCCGCGGCCACCTTGCCGCCGCGGATCTTGTCCGCGATGGCCGGGTTGCCCGCGATCGCCTCGTCGACGGCGGCGGTCAGCGCGCCCTCGTCGGAGACGACCTTCAGGCCGCGCTTGTCGACGACCTCGTCCGGGGTGCCCTCGCCCGCGAGGACGCCCTCGATGACCTGGCGGGCCAGCTTGTCGTTCAGGTCGCCCTTCGTGACCAGCTCGGCGACCCGGGCGACCTGCGCCGGGGTGATCGCCAGTTCGTCGAGCGCCGTGCCGGACTCGTTGGCGCTGCGCGCCAGCTCGCCCATCCACCACTTGCGGGCGGACGCGGCGTCGGCACCGGCGTCGATCGTGGCGACGATCAGGTCGAGCGCGCCGGCGTTGAGGATCGCCTGCATGTCGGTGCCGGAGATCCCCCACTCCTCGCGCAGCCGGTTGCGGCGGACCAGGGGCAGCTCCGGCAGGGAGGCGCGGATCTCCTCGACCCACTCGCGGGACGGGGCGACCGGCACCAGGTCGGGCTCCGGGAAGTACCGGTAGTCCTCCGCCTCCTCCTTCACGCGGCCCGAGGTGGTGGAGCCGGTGTCCTCGTGGAAGTGGCGGGTCTCCTGCACGATCGTGCCGCCGGAGGACAGCACGGCCGCGTGGCGCTGGATCTCGTAGCGGGCCGCGCGCTCCACGGACCGCAGCGAGTTCACGTTCTTCGTCTCGGAGCGGGTGCCGAACGTCTCGCTGCCCTTCGGCATCAGCGAGAGGTTCACGTCGCAGCGCATCTGGCCCATCTCCATGCGCGCTTCGGAGACCCCGAGGGCGCGGATGACCTCGCGCAGCTCACGGACGTACGCCTTGGCGACCTCCGGAGCGCGCTCGCCCGCGCCGGTGATCGGCTTGGTGACGATCTCGATGAGCGGGATGCCCGCGCGGTTGTAGTCCAGCAGGGAGTGGGACGCGCCGTGGATACGGCCGGTGGCGCCGCCGACGTGGGTCGACTTGCCGGTGTCCTCCTCCATGTGGGCGCGCTCGATCTCCACGCGGAAGGTCTCGCCGTCCTCCAGCTGTACGTCGAGGTAGCCGTTGAAGGCGATCGGCTCGTCGTACTGGGAGGTCTGAAAGTTCTTCGGCATGTCCGGATAGAAGTAGTTCTTCCGGGCGAAGCGGCACCACTCGGCGATCTCGCAGTTCAGCGCGAGGCCGATCTTGATGGCGGACTCGACGCCGGTCGCGTTGACGACCGGGAGCGCGCCGGGCAGGCCGAGGCAGACCGGGCAGGTCTGGGTGTTCGGGTCGGCGCCGAGCGCGGTCGAACAGCCGCAGAACATCTTGGTCTTGGTGCCGAGTTCGACATGGACCTCAAGGCCCATGACGGGGTCGTACGACGCCAGCGCGTCCTCGTACGACACCAGGTCGGTCGTGGTGGTCACGGTGAAACTTCCCTCTCAGCCCAGCAGGACGTCGTCGTCGCCCAGCCGCTTCAGCTCGCGGTAGAGGATGGCGAGGCCGGTGACGATGGCGGCGGCCGACACGGCGGCGTCGACCAGGCGGAGCGTGTCGCTCTCGGCGCGGGCGAGCTTCGCCTGCTTCGCGACGCTGAGCGCGCCGAACGCGGTGGTGGCCATGGACAGGTACAGGCCGTTCTTGGACTTCTTGAAGCCCTTGGCCTTCGACAGCTTGCTCACAGCGACGGAGCCTCCTCGAGAAGCGGGTGGCCCCACTTTTCCACGAAGGCGGCCTCGACGGCGGCGCCGACCTTGTAGAGCCGGTCGTCCTTCATCGCCGGGGCGATGATCTGCAGGCCCACCGGGAGGTTGTCCTCCGGGGCGAGGCCGCAGGGCAGCGACATGGCCGCGTTGCCCGCCAGGTTGGTCGGGATGGTGCACAGGTCGGCGAGGTACATCGCCATCGGGTCGTCGGCGCGCTCGCCGATCGGGAAGGCGGTGGTCGGGGTCGTCGGGGAGACGATCACGTCGACCTGCTCGAACGCCTTCTCGAAGTCCCGCGTGATGAGGGTGCGGACCTTCTGCGCGCTGCCGTAGTACGCGTCGTAGTAGCCGGAGCTGAGCGCGTAGGTGCCGAGCATGATGCGGCGCTTGACCTCGGGGCCGAAGCCCGCCTCACGGGTGAGGGAGGTGACCTCCTCGGCGGAGTGCGTGCCGTCGTCACCGGTCCGCAGGCCGTAGCGCAGGCCGTCGAAGCGGGCGAGGTTGGAGGAGCACTCGGACGGGGCGATCAGGTAGTACGCCGACAGGGCGAGGTCGAAGGACGGGCAGTCCAGCTCGACGATCTCGGCGCCCAGCTCCTTGAGCAGCGCGACGGACTCGTCGAAGCGCTGGATGACGCCGGCCTGGTAGCCCTCGCCGCGGAACTGCTTGACCACGCCGACGCGCATGCCGGCGACGCTGCCGTTGCGGGCGGCCTCGACGACCGGCGGGACGGGCGCGTCGATGGAGGTGGAGTCCATCGGGTCGTGCCCGGCGATGACCTCGTGCAGCAGCGCCGCGTCCAGGACCGTACGGGCGCAGGGGCCGCCCTGGTCGAGGGAGGACGAGAAGGCGACCATGCCGTAGCGGGACACCGCGCCGTACGTCGGCTTCACGCCGACCGTGCCGGTGACGGCGGCCGGCTGGCGGATGGAGCCGCCGGTGTCGGTGCCGATCGCGAGCGGCGCCTCGAAGGCGGCGAGCGCGGCGGAGGAGCCGCCGCCGGAGCCGCCGGGGATCCTGGTGAGGTCCCAGGGGTTGCCGGTCGGGCCGTAGGCGCTGTTCTCCGTCGACGACCCCATGGCGAACTCGTCCATGTTGGTCTTGCCGAGGATGACGACGTCGGCGTCCTTCAGCTTCCTCGTGACCGTCGCGTCGTACGGCGGGATCCAGCCCTCGAGCATCTTCGAACCGACCGTCGTCGGGATACCGACGGTGGTGAAGATGTCCTTGAGGGCGAGGGGGACGCCGGCCAGCGGGCCGAGCTTCTCGCCGCGCTCGCGCTTGGCGTCGACGGCGCGGGCCTGGGCGAGGGCGCCCTCACGGTCGACGTGCAGGAAGGCGTGCACCTTCTCGTCGACGGCCTCGATCCGGGCCAGGTGCGCCTCGGTGACCTCGACGGCGGTCAGCTCGCCGGACGCGATCTTCGCGGCGGTCTCGGCCGCGGTCAGCTTGATGATGTCCGTCATGGCGGATTACTCCTCCCCCAGGATCTGCGGCACCTTGAAACGCTGCTGCTCCTGGGCCGGGGCGCCGGAGAGCGCCTGCTCGGGGGTGAGCGAGGGGCGGACCTCGTCCGGGCGCATGACGTTCGTCAGCGGGAGCGGGTGCGAGGTCGGCGGTACGTCTTGGTCGGCGACCTCGCTGACGCGGGCGACCGCGCCGATGATGTCGTCCAGCTGTCCCGCGAAGTGGTCGAGCTCTTCGGGCTTCAGCTCCAGACGCGCCAGCCGGGCGAGGTGGGCGACCTCCTCGCGCGTGATGCCAGGCATGCAGCGATCCTCTGGGGTGAGTGTGAGTGTTTTGGCCCAATCCTATGGGGCGCCGCCCCATGCCCGTGAAACGGTTTCCCCAGGGTGCCGGACGAGGGACGGCACGCGGTCCCACCCGAGGGGCGCGGAGACGGCGGCACGGGTCGAAGGACGGCACGCGGTCCCACCCGAGGGGCGCGGGGAACTGCGCGACCGGCCACACCGAACCCGCACCCACCCGCCGGCCGAACCCGGCACTCCCCTGCCCGGTCTACTCCTCAGCCGCCGCAGGCAACACCGCGGGCAACGCCGCCGCCGGCCGCTGCCACCCGCGCGACCCCCGGGCCCGCAGCCAGGCCGTGGTCTCCTCGGGCGGCATCGCCGCGGCGACCAGCCACCCCTGCACCGCGTCGCACCCGAGATCCCGCAGCCGCTCCCAGGTCTCGTCGTCCTCGACCCCCTCGGCGACGACCAGCAGTCCCAGGGAGTGGGCGAGATCGACCGTGCACCGCACGATCTCCGCGTCCTCGGTGTCGACGGCCAGTCGGGCGACGAACGACCGGTCGATCTTCAGCTCGCTGACCGGGAGGCGGCGCAGATGGACGAGGGAGGAGTAGCCGGTGCCGAAGTCGTCGAGGGACATCTTCACGCCGTGGCCGGTGAGCCCGGCGAGGGTGTCGGCGGCGCGCTGCGGGTCCTCCAGGAGGACGTGTTCGGTGATCTCCAGCTGGAGCGCCCCGGCCGGGACCCCGTGGCGGGCCAGGCGGGCGGCGACGGAGCCGGCGAAGCCGGGGGTGTGGACGTCGCGCGGGGAGACGTTGACGGCGACCGGGACGAACAGGCCCTGGGAGCGCCACCGGGCGACCTGGCCGAGCGCCGTCTCCAGCACGTACTCGGTGAGGTGGGGCATCAGACCGGAGGACTCGGCGATCGCTATGAACTCGTCCGGCGGCACCTTGCCCCGCTCGGGGTGCACCCAGCGGACCAGTGCCTCCAGGCCGGCCACCTGGCCGTCGAAGCGGACCTTGGGCTGGTAGTGCAGCTCGACCTCGTGGGCGTCCAGCGCCCGGCGCAGGTCGGCGAGGAGGCCGAGCCGGTCGGGGGTGTTGGAGTCGCGCTTGGACTCGTAGACCTCGACGCCGGTGCGG
Organism: Streptomyces sp. JB150; assembly: GCF_011193355.1. Classification (GTDB taxonomy): domain Bacteria; phylum Actinomycetota; class Actinomycetes; order Streptomycetales; family Streptomycetaceae; genus Streptomyces. Next base: position 5,315,741 of record NZ_CP049780.1, on the reverse strand, counting down.
TCCCGCTTCGCCTGGTACATGGCGACGTCCGCGCGCCGCAGCAGACCTTCCGCGTCGAGCGCGTGGTCGGGGAAGACGGCGACGCCGGCGCTGGCCTCCAGGACGAGGGTGAGTCCGTCGAGGTCGAGCGGGGAGCTGAGGGCGGCCACCAGGCCGCGGGCGATGCGGGTGGCCGAGGTGGTGGAGTCGGCCACCGGAAGTAAGACGGCGAACTCGTCCCCGCCCAGCCGGGCGGCCTCCGCGCCGCGGGGGAGGGCCAGCCGCAGCCGGTCGGCGGTCTGCAGCAGCAACCGGTCACCGGCCGGATGACCGAGGGTGTCGTTGACCGACCGGAAACGGTCGAGGTCGATCAACACGAGGGCGGCACGGGCGCCGATGCGCTCGGCGTCGTCGAGGGCGGTCCAGATGCGTTCCAGCAGCCACAGCCGGTTGGGCAGCCCGGTGAGCGGGTCGCGCAGCTGCTCCTCGGCGCGGGCCCGGGCGATCCACAGGGTGGAGTCGAGCGCGATGAGCGGGATGGAGAACAGCGGCAGCAGAATCGGCTTGGACACGGCGACCACGCACACCAGCGGGGCGATGCCGAGCAGCGCCACCGCGAGCAGACCCTGGCGGACCAGCGCGGTGCGGGCGACGGTGGGCAGGCCGCCGGCGCGGGGCGCGTTCAGGTACCACAGCAGAATCCGGGTGACCAGCAGATACGCGGCCGCGACCACCACCACCTCGGGGGCGGTGTACAGGTCCCAGGTGTCCGGGTTCCAGGGGGTGCCGACGGACGGCACCCGGCCGAAGGCGGCGAGGACGAGGGCGCCGGCGCCGATGCCGAGGATGTCCACCGCGCCGTGCAGGACGCCCTGCCGCCAGCGGTGCCGCCGGGCTATGCCGACCAGGACGACGACGGTGAGGCTGACCATGCCGGCCGGCACCCAGCCGTACAGCAGCAGCACGGCGAGGGTGAGGGCGGCGCCGGAGCCGGTGCCGCCCCACCAGCGGGCGCGGCCGAGCATGACCAGGTGGCCGACGATGATGCCGGTCAGCACGGCCAGCGACCAGCCGGCCGTGCCGGACGGGAAGAGCGCGTCGTGACCGGTGAAGGCCCGCAGGAAGCCGGCGCCGAGCGCGAAGCCGGCGGCGGCGACGACGCCGGCGGGCAGCGCGGGCCAGGACAGGTGCCGCTCCCCGTCGGTTCCGGGATCGCCTCCCGGCAGGCCGGTGGCGCGCCCGCCGGTCAGGGGCGCGGCGCCGGGGCCGTCCGCGGCCGCGGCGGCTTTGACGGCACGCTCCCGGGTGCCCGCGCCCCGGTCCGGCCGGCGGCTCCCTCGCCAGACGCCGGCCAACCGGCGCAGCCATGCATCCGGGGCGGCGCTCTCGGTCGGTTCCATTCCCGTCCCTCTCACAGCCGGCGGTGCCCACGCCACGCGGCCCGATGCCCGACAACCTTCAGCGGCGCCGCTGCGGAAACCGTCCCCGCGCCCTCGGAGAGGTGACCCTCAAGAGCGGGGGATGCCCCGACCGCAGCTGGGCACGGCAGGCGCACATCCCAACAGTAGGCCGCGGAAGCCTTCCACGGGCAGCGGTCGTCGACGGTTGCCCGAATGCGCCCCGGCCGCCCGTATGCATCTGATATGCGCCGATCGGGTGGCCTTCAACCGCTACTCCTCGACCGGAAGCGCGGCCTCCGACGCCGCCTCAGGCCCCTGTTCCAGCAGGACTTTGAAGCCGTCCTCGTTCAGGACCGGCACCTTCAGCTGCATCGCCTTGTCATATTTCGAGCCGGGACTGTCACCCACAACGACGAACGAGGTCTTCTTCGACACCGAACCGGTCACCTTGGCGCCCCTGTTCTGCAGGGCGTCCTTGGCGCCGTCGCGGGTGAAGTCCTGCAGGGTGCCGGTGACGACCACGGTCAGTCCTTCCAGCGGCCGCGGCCCCTCGTCCTCGCCGGTGCGCTCCTCCTCCATCCGGACGCCGGCCGCCCGCCACTTGCGGATGATCTCCTGGTGCCACTCCTCGGCGAACCACTCCTTGAGGGACGCGGCGATGGTCGGCCCGACCCCCTCGGTGCCCGCCAGCTCCTCCTCGGTCGCCTGTTCGATGCGTTCGATGGAGCGGAACTCGCGGGCCAGCGCCTCGGCGGCGACCGGGCCGACATGGCGGATCGACAGACCGGTCAGGATCCGCGCCAGCGGGCGCTCCTTGGCGGCGGCGATGTTCTCCAGCATCGCGAGGGCGTTCTTCTTGGGCTCGCCCTGCTGGTTGGCGAAGACCGTGACGACCTTCTCCTCGCCCGTCTTCGGGTCCCGCTTGGGCAGACCGCTGTCCTGGTCGAGGACGTACGCCTTGATGGGCAGCAGGTCCTCGACGGTGAGGTCGAACAGGTCGCCCTCGTCCTTCAGCGGCGGCTCCTCGGGCTCCAGCGGCTTGGTGAGCGCGGCGGCGGCGACATAGCCGAAGTGCTCGATGTCCAGCGCCTTGCGGCCCGCGAGGTAGAACAGCCGCTCGCGCAACTGGGCGGGGCACGTACGGGAGTTCGGGCAGCGCAGGTCGACGTCGCCCTCCTTCATCGGCCGCAGCGGCGTCCCGCACTCGGGGCACTCGGCCGGCATCACGAACTCGCGCTCGGTGCCGTCCCGCAGGTCGACGACCGGGCCGAGGATCTCCGGGATGACGTCACCGGCCTTGCGCAGCACCACGGTGTCCCCGATGAGCACGCCCTTGGCCTTGACCACGTCCTGGTTGTGCAGGGTGGCGAACTCGACCTCCGAGCCCGCGACCGTCACCGGCTCCACCTGGGCGTACGGCGTGACGCGGCCGGTGCGGCCCACGCCCACGCGGATGTTGACGAGCTTGGTGTTGACCTCCTCCGGCGCGTACTTGTAGGCGATCGCCCAGCGGGGCGCGCGGGAGGTGGAACCCAGCCGGCCCTGGAGCGGGATCTCGTCGAGCTTGACGACCACTCCGTCGATCTCGTGCTCCACGGAGTGGCGGTTCTCGCCGTAGTAGGCGATGAACTCCCGTACGCCGTCGAGGTCGTCGACCACCTTGTTGTGCCGGGAGGTGGGCAGGCCCCACTGCCCCAGCAGGTCGTACGCCTCGGAGAGCCGGGTGAGGCCCGCGTAGCCCTCCAGGGCGCCGATGCCGTGCACCACCATGTGCAGCGGGCGGGTGGCGGTGACGCGGGGATCCTTCTGGCGCAGTGAACCGGCGGCGGCGTTGCGGGGGTTGGCGAAGGGCTTGTCGCCGGCCGCGATCAGGCGGGCGTTCAGCCCTTCGAACTTCTCCATCGGGAAGTACACCTCGCCCCGGATCTCCACCAGGTCCGGGACGCGGTCGCCCCTCAGACGGTCGGGGATCTCCGCGATCGTCCGCACGTTCGGCGTGATGTCCTCGCCGGTGCGGCCGTCGCCGCGGGTGGCGGCGCGGGTCAGACGGCCGTGCTCGTAGGTGAGGTTGACGGCCAGGCCGTCGACCTTCAGCTCGCACAGGAAGTGGTGCGGGGCGCTGCCGACGTCCTTGTGGACGCGCTCGGCCCAGGCGGCCAGCTCCGCGTCGTCGAACGCGTTGTCCAGCGACAGCATGCGCTGACGGTGCTCGACGGAGGTGAACTCCGTCTCGTACGCCCCCGCGACCTTCTGGGTCGGTGAGTCCGGCGTACGCAGCTCCGGATACTCCTCCTCCAGGGCCTCCAGTGAGCGCAGGAGCCGGTCGAACTCCGCGTCGCTGATGACGGGAGCGTCCTTCACGTAGTACCGGAAGCGGTGCTCCTCGATCTGCTCAGCGAGCTGCGCGTGCTTGTCCCGTGCCTCGGCGGGCACCGTGCTCTCCGCTTGCTTGTCGCCGGCCACCGTGTTGTCCTCCCGTTACTCAGGGTTGTCCGCGAGGGATCTCGCCGCCCGGACGCAGTGGGCGAGGGCCCGGCGCGCGTACTCAGGGGAAGCACCGGCGAGTCCGCACGTCGGCGTGATCGTGACCGCCTCCGCGAGAAGCGCTGGTGACAGCCCCAGTCTGCGCCACAGCGTCCTGACACCCATGACGCTACCGGCAGGGTCTGACAATCGGCCGTCCGTGCTCGGGACGACACCGGCGAAGAGCCGGGTGCCGCCCTCCACCGCCTCGCCGATCGCCTCGTCGTCACGCTCGGTGAGCAGCGAGAAGTCGAACGAGACGGCCGCCGCGCCGGCCCGGCGCAGCAGGGCGAACGGCACGTCCGGGGCGCAGGAGTGGACGACGACCGGGCCGCCGTCGTGCACGCCGGTCACCTCGCGCAGGGTGGCCTCGACGAGCTGGCGGTCCACGGCGCGGTGGGTGCGGTAGCCGCTGGCGGTCCTCACCCGGCCGCGCAGGACGGCGGTGAGGGACGGCTCGTCGAGCTGGAGGACGAGGCTGGCGCCGGGGACGCGGCGGCGGACCTCGGCCAGGTGCAGGCGCAGGCCCTCGGCGAGCGAGGCGGCGAGGTCACGGCAGGCGCCGAGGTCGGAGAGGGCGGCCTCGCCGTTCCTCAGCTCCAGCGCGGCGGCGAGCGTCCAGGGGCCGACGGCCTGCACCTTCAGCGGGCCCTCGTACCCCTGGGTGAACTCCTCCAGGGCGTCCAGGTCCTCGATGAGCCAGGAGCGGGCCCGCCGGGTGTCCCGTCCCGGCCGGTCGCCGATCCGCCAGCCGCTGGGCTCCACGCGCGCGTACAGCTCGACGAGCATCCCGGCGGTGCGGCCGATCATGTCCGCGCCGGGGCCGCGGGCGGGCAGTTCGGCCAGGAAGGGAAAGTCCTCGAAGGACCCGGTGACGGTTTTGGCGGCCTCCCGGGCGTCGCCGCCGGGCAGGGACCCGACGCCGGTGGCGGCACCGAAGCTGAACTGGCTGTTTTCGCTCACCGCAGCAGCCTACGGAACCGCCCGGCGCGGTCAGCGCCCCGGTCGCACCGTGAGGTCGTTGACCTCGGCGTCCCTCGGCAGGTCGAGGCACATCAGGACGGTCGTGGCGACCGACTCCGGGTCGATCCAGCGCGCCGGGTCGTACTCCTTGCCCTCCTGCTGGTGCACCTTGGCCTGCATGGGGCTGGCGGTGCGGCCCGGGTAGACGGTGGTGACCCGCACGCCGTTCGCGTGCTCCTCGTGGCGCAGGGAGTCCGCGAGGGCCTTCAGACCGTGCTTGGAGGCGGCGTACGCGGACCACTCGGCGTGGGCGTTCAGGCCGGCGCCGGAGTTGACGAAGAGGACGTGGCCGCGCGCGGCCCGCAGCTGGGGCAGGAAGTGGCGGGTCAGCTCGGCCGGGGCGATGAGGTTGACGTTGAGCTGGTGGCGCCAGGACTTCACGCTCAGGTCGCCGACCCGGCCCAGGTCGACGACGCCCGCGATGTGCAGCAGCGAGTCCACCCGGTCCGGGAGCGACTGGTGGGAGAAGGCCCAGCTCAGCCTGTCGGGGTCGGAGAGGTCGCCGACCAGGGTGCGCGCGCCGGGGAACTCGGCGGCCAGCTCCTTGGCACGGGCGGCGTCCCGCGCGTGCAGGACCAGTTCGTCCCCGCGCGCGTGCAGACGGCGGGCGACGGCCGCGCCGATGCCGGAACCCGCTCCGGTGATCACATGTGTAGCCATGCCCGCCATGCTCGCATCACCGCGCGGTCAGGCCACGCCCTGGCTCTCCTCCAGGTACGCCAGCGCCCCGACCGGCTCCTCGGCGAAGAACACCAGGTCGGTCAGCGGGCGGGGCAGGAAGCCCTCGTCCTCCATCCGCCGGAACTGCTCCTTCAGGCCGTCGTAGAAGCCCGCGGTGTTCAGCAGCACGACCGGCTTGTCGGTCCTGCCGTGCTTCTTCAGCTCCAAAATCTCGGTGGCCTCGTCCAGCGTGCCGGTCCCGCCCACCATGATCACCACGGCGTCCGACTTCTCCAGCAGCAGCCGCTTGCGCTCGGCGAGGTCCCGCGCGATCACCATCTCGTCGGCGCCGGGACGCGCCTTCGCGGCCAGGAAGTCGACGGAGACCCCGACGAGCCGGCCGCCCGCCTCCTGCACGCCGTCCGCGACGACTTTCATCAGGCCGACGTCGGAGCCGCCCCAGACGAGCGTGTGCCCGCCCTTGCCGAGCAGCTTCGCGAACTCCCGCGCGGGGCGCGTGTAGCGGTCGTCGAGGTCGGCTGCGGAGAGGAAGACGCAGATGTTCATGGCGCCCACCGTACGCGGGAACATCCGCCGTCCCGCGGGCGCTGTCCGGATATGGCCCATGGACACACGATCACCGTCGAGCGGGGCACCCAGCACGTGCGCGTGGTGCACGGCGGGCAGGTGCTGGCCGAGAGCGAGCGGCCCCTGGTGCTGCGCGAGACCGGCTGCCCGGTGCGCTACTACCTCCCCGCCGAGGACGTCCGGCTCGACCTGCTGACCCCGTCCGACACGCACACCCACTGCCCCTTCAAGGGCACCGCGTCGTACTGGTCGCTGCCGGACGCGCCGGACCTCGTCTGGTCCTACCCGGACCCCAGGCCGGACGTCGCCGCGATCAAGGGGCACTTGTGTTTCTACGACGTCGAAGTGTTGTGACCGATGAGGTGCGCGCGCCGTGGCAGTCTCCATGGGCATGGACAAGGAGACCATCTCGCGCGACGGCACGCCCCTCGCGTACCAGCGCACCGGTGAGGGCCCCGCGCTCGTCCTGATCAGCGGGGCCATGTCGACGGGGCACACGATGGCGCCGCTGGCCGCCGTCCTCGGCGAGCGCTTCGACGTCGTCGTGTACGACCGCCGGGGCCGCGGCGCCAGCGGCGACACGGCGCCGTACGCGGTGGCCCGCGAGGTCGAGGACCTGGCGGCGCTGATCGAGACGGTGGGCGGCGAGGCGTCGCTGTACGGCATGTCGTCGGGCGGTGCGCTGGCCCTGGAGGCGGCGGCGAGCGGCCTGCCGGTGGAGCGGGTCGCGGTGTACGAGCCGCCGTACGTGGACTTCGCCGCCGGCGGGGCGCGGGACCGGGCCCGCTACACCGAGCGGCTGACCCGCGCGCTGGCGGAGGGGCGGCGCGGGGACGCCGTCGAGCTGTTCCTGCGCCTGACGGGCATGGCCCCGGAGATGATCGCGGGCGCGCGGCGCTCCCCCATGTGGGCCGAGATGGAGGCGATCGCCCCCAGCCTCGCCTACGACGACGCCGTGATGGGCGACGGACTCCTCCCCCGGGAACGGCTCGCCGCCCTGTCGGTGCCCGTCCTCGCCGTGGCGGGCGCGGAGAGCCCCGCCTGGGCCCGCGAGGCGGTGCGCGCGGTCGCGGAGGCGGCGCCCCGGGGCATCCACCGCACGCTGGAGGGCCAGACGCACATGGTGGACCCGCAGGTGCTGGGGCCGGTGCTGGCGGAGTTCTTCTCGGCGGGGTGACCAGGCACCGCGCGGAGGACGCCCGGCACCCGAGCGCGCCGGGCGGGACGCGTCCGCGCGTGTGCCATTCGTGCCGTGCGGGCCGGCTCAGGCCGCTCCGGCCGCCGTCGTCGCCCGTACCGTCGACGCGATGGTCGCCGAGCCCACCACGCGGGTGCCGTCGTACAGGACGATCGCCTGGCCGGGGGCGACGCCGCGGACCGGCTCGGTGAACTCGACGCGCAGTTCGCCGTCGACGAGCTCCGCGGTGACCGGCGTCTCGCCGCCGTGGGCGCGCAGCTGGGCGGTGTAGGTGCCGGGGCCGGCGGGGGCGGCGCCGCACCAGCGGGGCTTGATCGCGGTGAGGGCGGTGACGTCCAGGGCCTCCGCGGGGCCGACCGTGACGGTGTTGTTCACGGGCGAGATGTCGAGGACGTAGCGCGGCTTGCCGTCGGGGGCGGGCGTGCCGATCCGCAGGCCCTTGCGCTGGCCGATGGTGAAGCCGTAGGCGCCCTCGTGGGTGCCGAGCTTGTTGCCGGCCTCGTCGACGATGTCGCCCTCGGACCTGCCCAGGCGCTTCGCCAGGAAGCCCTGGGTGTCGCCGTCGGCGATGAAGCAGATGTCGTGCGAGTCGGGCTTCTTGGCGACCGCCAGCCCGCGCCGCTCGGCCTCCGCGCGGATCTCCTCCTTCGTGGTGACCGTGTCGCCGAGCGGGAACATCGCGTGGGCGAGCTGCCTGTCGTCGAGGACGCCGAGGACGTACGACTGGTCCTTGGCCATGTCGGAGGCGCGGTGCAGCTCGCGGGTGCCGTCCTCGCGGACGATCACCTTGGCGTAGTGGCCGGTGCAGACCGCGTCGAAACCGAGGGCGAGCGCCTTGTCGAGGAGCGCGGCGAACTTGATCTTCTCGTTGCAGCGCAGGCACGGATTCGGGGTGCGGCCGGCCTCGTACTCGGCGACGAAGTCCTCGACGACGTCCTCGCGGAAGCGGTCGGCGAGGTCCCAGACGTAGAACGGGATGCCGATGACGTCCGCCGCGCGGCGGGCGTCCCGGGAGTCCTCGATGGTGCAACAGCCCCGCGCGCCGGTACGGAACGACTGGGGGTTCGCGGAGAGCGCCAGGTGGACGCCGGTCACGTCGTGGCCGGCCTCGGCCGCGCGGGCGGCGGCGACGGCGGAGTCGACACCGCCGGACATGGCGGCGAGGACGCGGAGCGGGCGGGAGCGCTGCGGGGTGTCAGTCATAACCCCTCCAGGGTACGGGGGCGCGGGAACCGCGGCCCGCGAGTATCCGTTCTGGCTGACATGGAGCAGACGAGGGACGGCTCACGCCGGCGGATCGGGCGCCGCTCGCTGATCGTGGGCGGCGCGGCGGCCGTGCTCGGCACCGGGGCGGTGCTGGCGCGCGACGAGCTGTCGCGGCTGTGGTGGCAGGTGCCGGGCGTGCGCAAGCCCCGCGAGGAGGGCGCGGTCGACTACCGGGGCGCACGGTGGGTGGCGGCCTCCTCGGCCAACTTCCGGTGGGCGGACCGGCCCGACGACTACGCGATAGACATGGTGATCGTCCATGTCACGCAGGGCAGCTTCGACAGCGCGGTGAAGGTCTTCCAGGACCCCGGTCACGGCGCGGCGTCGCACTACATCGTGGGGCAGGACGGCCGGATCGCGCAGATGATCCGCGAGCTGGACGTGGCGTACCACGCGGGCAACCGGGAGTACAACGAGCGCAGCATCGGCATCGAGCACGCGGGCTTCGTCGACCGCCCGCAGGACCTCACGGACGCGATGTACGCCGCGTCGGCCCGGCTGACGGCGGGAATCTGCCGGCGGTACGGCATCCCGGTGGACCGGGAGCACATCATCGGGCACGTGGAGGTGCCGGGCACGGACCACACCGATCCGGGGCCGCACTGGGACTGGGAGCGGTATCTGAGGCTGGTGCGGCAGGCGGTGTCCGCGGCGGCGTCACCCGGACCGGCCTAGCCGAAAAAAGCGGCATTCGACCGGTTACATCCCAGCCTGGGCGTCCTATCCTGGGAGCAGGCCTACGGGACGAGTGAGGGAGTCCGGACCGGAGTCGCCGACTGTGGCGAGACGCTGACGCCTCCGCCATGGCCGACGTCGACGGACGGGCTGAGAGGCCGGAAGGTCGCAAGACCGGAAGGCGACCCCCAGCCACCTGATCCGGGCAATACCGGCGAAGGGAACCCGTCTCGTAGGTCCTTTTTCGTGCCCCGAGAACCCCGGCGCGCTACGTCAGCCCCGCCGCGCGCGCCCGCTCCACCGCCGGCCCGATCGCCTTGGCGACCGCCTCCACGTCGGCCGCGGTGGACGTGTGGCCGAGCGAGAAGCGCAGGGTGCCGCGGGCCAGGTCCGGGTCGGTGCCGGTGGCGAGCAGGACATGGCTGGGCTGGGCGACGCCGGCGGTGCAGGCGGATCCGGTGGAGCACTCGATGCCCTGCGCGTCGAGGAGCAGCAGCAGGGAGTCGCCCTCGCAGCCGGGGAAGGTGAAGTGGGCGTTGGCCGGGAGCCGGTCGACCGGGTCGCCGCCGAGGATCGCGTCCGGGACCGCCGCACGGACCGCCGTGACCAGGTCGTCGCGCAGGGCGCCGATCTCGCGGGCGAAGCGCTCGCGGTGCTCGGCGGCGTGCCGGGCGGCGACGGCGAAGGAGGCGATGGCGGGGACGTCGAGGGTGCCGGAGCGCACGTGCCGTTCCTGGCCGCCGCCGTGCAGCACCGGTACGGGACTGTGCTCGCGGCCCAGCAGCAGCGCGCCGATGCCGTACGGGCCGCCGATCTTGTGGCCGGACACGGTCATCGCGGCGAGGCCCGAGGTGCCGAAGTCGACCGGGAGCTGGCCGACCGCCTGGACCGCGTCGGCGTGCAGCGGGACGCCGAACTCGGCCGCGACGGCGGCGAGTTCGCGCACCGGCAGGACGGTGCCGATCTCGTTGTTGGCCCACATCACGGTGGCGAGGGCGACGTCGTCCGGGTCGCGGGCGATGGCCTCGCGCAGCGCGTCGGGGTGGACCCGGCCGTAGGCGTCGACGGGCAGGTACTCGACCACGGCGCCCTCGTGTTCGCCGAGCCAGTGGACCGCGTCGAGGACCGCGTGGTGCTCGACCGGGCTGGCGAGGACGCGGGTGCGGCGGTCGTCGGCGGCGCGCCGGGACCAGTACAGGCCCTTGACGGCGAGGTTGTCCGCCTCGGTGCCGCCGGAGGTGAAGACCACCTCGCTGGGGCGGGCGCCCAGGGCCTCGGCGAGGGTCTCGCGGGCTTCCTCGACGGTGCGGCGGGCCCGTCTGCCGGACGCGTGCAGGGAGGAGGCGTTGCCCGTGACGCCCAGATGGGCGGTCAGTGCCTCTGCCGCCTCCGGGAGCATCGGGGTGGTCGCGGCGTGGTCGAGGTATGCCATGGTGAGCCCGATTCTACGGCGCGCTCCCCCGCGCCCCTCGGCGCCCGGTCGGCGGGCGGGCCCGCGAGCCCGCCCGGCAGTCCCCTCGGCGGCTCGCTCAGAAGCTCCACGAGACGGTGTTGTCGGCCTGCACGAAGGCGAGCAGCACCACCAGGTCGGCGACGCCCAGCCCGAGGCCGAGCAGGGCGCGGCCGCGGCGCCGCGTGCCGCGCCACAGGGCGATCCCCGCCAAGGTGATGGCGACGGGCCCCAGGAAGATGTTGAAGACGAGCAGTCCGAGCAGTCCGAGGACGAAGGACGCGACGGCCATGCCGTCGGTGTCGCGGATGCCGGTGCGACGGGTTGCCGGTGCGGTGAGATGCATGTCGGTCAGCTCCCGACGGTCGGTTGATCCGGTCAGTGGGACCGAGCGCGGCTCGGTGGGACCGAGCGCGACTCGGCGGGACTGAGCGGGGCTCAGTGGGACGGTGTGCCCCGGCGGCGGGCGTGGCGCTCGCGGACGGCGAAGACGCCGAGCCAGACGGCGATGACCGCGCCCATCGCGACGGAGAAGGTGAGCGGCGCGTGGGCGACGGTGCCCAGGACCACGCCCAGCAGGAGCAGGGCCGCGACGAGGAAGAGCATGAGGGTTCCCCCCTCTCTCGGTGAACGATCGCGAGTACAACTGTTCACTGACTACCCAGTCTAACCCGCTTCATCTCTTCCCCCTTATGGAGAACAGTTGTTAACTGCATGGCATGAGTCACACCCTCGGTATCCGGCAGGCCCAGAAGCAGAAGACCCGGCAGGCGCTCCTCGACGCGGCGTTGCGGCTGCTGGAGGAGCAGAGCCTGAGCAGCCTGGGCCTGCGTGAGGTCACCCGCGCCGTCGGTGTCGCCCCGACCGCCTTCTACCGGCACTTCCGCTCCACGGCGGACCTCGGCGTGACCCTGGTCGAGGAGGCGCTGGGCAGCCTGCACCCGATGATCCGGACGACGGTGTCCGCGGTGGACGACCACGACGAACGCGCCACGCGCGCCGTCGAACTGATCGCCCGTCATGTGGACGCGTACCCCGCGCACGTGAGGTTCATCGCCCGCGAGCGCCACGGCGGGGTGCAGCCGGTGCGCGAGGCGATCCGGGAGCAACTGGCCCGGTTCACCGAGGAGGTGAGGACCGAGCTGGCCAAGGACCGGGAGTCGGAGGGCTGGAGCGA